>CAXUAZ010000125.1:748-12034 GCA_964249195.1 uncultured Chthoniobacterales bacterium | reverse complement strand
GCTCAGGAGCGACACGCTGCGCGCTTCGAAGAACCCGAGCCCTGCCAGCCGCCGCCGCACCGTCATGCCGAAGTCGTACTCCTTGTCGACCGCCGACACCGGCGCGAACACCCCGCGCGTGCGTCCCGGCGTGTCGTTGAGCCCGATCACGCGGGAGATTTCCTCGACGAGATCCACCTCCCGGGTAAGATCGCCGCGATAGCTCGGCACGCGCCAGATCCCGGCGTTGCCGGCGACCTGTTCCAACCCGAATCCGCGCAAAATCTCCGTGATCCGCTCCGGCCCCACCGGCCGCCCGAGCAGCCGCTGGCAGCGCACCGCATTGATCGTCACCAACCGTTCGGCGCGGGCCTGAAATTTCGGCGTCGCCGCCGCGTAGAGCGGCCCCGGCGCGCCGCCGGCCACCCGCAGGATCAACTGCGTCGCGCGCAACGACGCCTCCGCCATCGCGCCCGGATCGACCCCGCGCTCGAACCGGTAACTCGAGTCGCTGGCAAGCCCCGTCTCCCGGGAAGTCCGGCGGATCCCGCCCGGCGCAAAATACGCGCTCTCGAGGACCACCGTCCTCGTTTCGCCGGTCACCCCGCTGTGCGCGCCGCCCATCACGCCGCCGAGCGCCAACGCGGCGCCGTCCTTCGCGGCGATCACGAGATGATGCGGCGCCAGTTTGTACGTGCGTTTGTCGAGCGCGACGAACTCTTCGCCCTCGTGCGCCATCCGCGGCTCCAGGCCCGCGTGGCCGATCGCGTGCGCGTCGAACGCGTGAAGCGGCTGCCCGGTCTCGAACATCACGTAATTGGTGACGTCCACGACGTTGTTGATCGACCGCAGCCCGATCGCCTCCAGCCGCGTCCGCAGCCACTCCGGGCTCGGCCCCACCGCGATCCCGTGGATCACGCGCGCCGAGTAATACGGAAACCCCTCGACCGCATCCGGCGCGACAGAGACCGAAAAATCCCCATCCGCGGCCTGCGGTTCGACCGCCCACTCGCGCCATTCCGCCCCCCCCGGCCAGTAGAGCGGCGCTCCGCTCAAGGCGGAAATCTCCCGCGCCAGCCCGGCGTAACTCAGCAAATCCGGCCGGTTCGGCGTGATCTCGAGATCAAAGACGGTGTCCGAGGGGAACATGTCGCCGATGGGCGCGCCGATTTTGGCGTCCTTGGCGAGGATGAGGAGGCCATCGGCGTCATCGGCGACCCCGAGTTCCTTGCCGCTGCAGAGCATCCCCTCGCTCTCGACGCCGCGCAGCTTGCCGACCTTGATCTTGAAATCGCCGGGGAGCGTCGCGCCCGGGAGCGCGAGCGGGACCTTGTCGCCGGCCTTGAAATTCTTCGCCCCGCAGACGATCTGGCGCGGTTGCCCGCTGCCATCGTCGACGCGGCAGACGCTCAAGCGGTCGGCGTTGGGGTGTTGTTCGCTGGAGGCGATCTGCGCAACGACGACTTTGTCGAGATTCACGCCCCGTTGCAGGATCCCCTCCACCTCGACGCCCGCCATCGTGAGCAGATCGGCGAGCGCCTCATGAGAGCCGTCGTAATCGATATAGTCGCGCAGCCAGTTAAGAGAGACTTTCATAAGACGTGAATATCGCGAGAGGGCCCACAAATAACCACAGAGGCTGCCGCGAGCACAGCGCAAATCCGGCGGGGACCGATGCCGCTGCGGAAAAAAGCGGGTCTATGATGCGCAACGATCCGCCCCCGCCAGAGTAAACGGGGGTCTCAGGCGCGGATCGCGCTCGGATGGAGAACGGCGTTTGGTTCAGCATTGGAAAGGTCTGAGAACATAGCACGCTCGTTTGTTCATGTCAATGAAAAAGTATCATTACTCGCCGGCAAGAAACGCGTCGAAGCATCAACTTCGGCATTCGGCACTACGCGCCCTCCTTGGCATGGAGCCTGCTTCGTTCCACTCACCCTAAATAAGTTCTTCAATGCATCGGTTTGTATCGAGCCGTCTGGAGTCCCCTGCTCCTGCCATGCATCAGAAATCTCCCTTCCTGTCCGGTTCAAACCCTTCGCTGAGTTGCCTGGCGCTGCTCCTTGGCCTCGGGGCCGCGTTGTTCCCCGGGGCCGCCCCCGCCGCCAATACCAATCTGTACTGGGACGCCGATGGAAGCAGCGGGACCACGGGCGGCAGCGGAAATTGGGAAACGAGCGCTTTGCTTTGGCGCAACGGCTCCGCGACCAGCGCGCTGCAAGCCTATACGAACACCTCCCCGAGCACGATCACCGCGCAGCTTGCCGGCACGGCGGGAACTCTCACCATCGCTTCCGGCGTGACGATCAACGTCAACAACGTCACCTTCGGCACGGGAGGCTACACCCTGGCCAGCGCCAGTGGCGCCGCCCTCAACTTCTCCGGCACGGCGCCGGAAATCGATAACGCGAATGGCACCGGCGCGCAGACGGTCTCCGCCAGGATCACCGGCGCCGCCGGCTTCACCCGTGGGGCCGGCGATGACTTCATGGTGTTCACCGGCGACTTGAGCGGCCTTACCGGCGCGATCAACGTCAACGGCCGCATCAACCTGGACGGCACGAAGGCGACGGGCAGTCAAAATCAGACCTGGAACATTGGCGCAAACCAGATACTGAGCAGCCAAAACGTCGGCACGGCCTCCACGATTCAACTTGGCGCGCTCTCGGGCGGGGGAACTCTCCGCTCCGGGAACATGGGCGGCGGCCAAAACGGCGCCGGCACAGATATTTTTCAGGTCGGCGCCTTGAACACCAGCACCACTTACTCGGGAATCATCGCGGACTTCAATCCCGCCTTTACCGGCCTGACGAAGGTGGGTTCCGGCGCGCTGATCCTTACAGGAGCAAGCACGTACACCGGCGCAACCACCGTCAACGGGGGAACGCTGATCCTCGGCGCCGGTGGATCGCTCTACTCCGGGGGAACCACGACGGGCAGCGTGGTGGTCAACAGCGGCGCAACGCTGCAGTTTAGTCGGGACGACTCGCTGGGAAACTCCGCGGTGATCACGAACGTGGTGGTCACCGTCAACGGCGGGACGCTGGCCAGCAACAACTCCTATACCTCCCTGAGCAACCCGGTTCTAAACGGCGCGACCCTGAGCGGCAACGGCGCCCAAAACGCCACCTTCCCCGCTTTTTCGCTGCGCGGCACGGTGACGGTGGGCGGCAGCCAGGCGACGAACATTAACAACACGAGCGGCGTCAACAGTCGGAACGGTGGGCGGGACGGTGACGGTGGGCAATGGCGCCATCATCCACGACGATGCGCGGGCCAGGAAAAAGCCCAACGCGGCAAATCGCCGGGGGCTACAAACCAGAAGTGACGATCACCGGCCGTGCCATCAAGACACGGGGTCGCACCTCAGGCGAAAAGAGACCGAGGGGGATACTCAACATCCAGGCACGGAGCTTCCGGCGCGTGGACGAGCAGATGGACGAAACTCACCTCCCGCGCGAGGCGCAGGATCGTTGAAAGTGCGGCGGCCTGGAACGGCACGGGACCGTTGAAATGGCACAAGCAGGAACAATCGCTGTGACTGCCGTGATCGCCTGGCGCGGCATCGTTCGACCCTGCGTGGACTGCCACCGGGCAGCACTCCTTGAACATGGATGCGGTCTGTTCGAGATGGCCTATGACCACGCAGAACATGACAGCGGCAAGCAGCCACTTCGGCAGGTTGAACATCGCGGCGGGCATCAACAAGTCGGGAGCGTTCTCCGACGCGCCCTTTTTGTCAAGCGCCGGAGGTTTTTGACTCCGTCGCGGCTCTCGGCCTACTATCAGACTATCGGCGATGCAATTCGAGTACCCTGTCATTCTCTTCTACCAATACACGCCGATTGCGGAACCGGCGGTGTTTGCCGAAGAACAACGCGCGCTCTGCCGCTCCCTGCGGCTAAAAGGGCGCGTGCTCGTCGCGCACGAAGGCATTAACGGCACGCTCGCCGGGCTTCCCGACGAGATCGATCGTTACGTCGCGGCCATGAAGCAGGACCCGCGCTTCGCCGCCATGGAATACAAATGGAGCGAAGGCACGCCGCAGACGTTCGGCAAATTGATCGTCAAGGCGCGCAAGGAGATTGTCTCGCTTAGCCTCGCGCAAGACGTGGACGTTGCCGCCAGCCGCTCCAGCCACTTGTCCCCGGCGGAGTGGAAGGCGCGGCTGGATCGCGGCGGCGATGATCTTGCCGTAATCGACGTCCGCAACCGCTACGAGTCGGATGCCGGCCGGTTTGCGGGGGCGCTCACGCCGGCGATCGAGCATTTCCGCGATTTACCCGGCGTCATCGGGGAGTGGGAACATCTCAAAGAAAAAACGGTGCTCATGTATTGCACCGGCGGCATCCGTTGCGAAAAGGCGGCGGCGCTCTTGCAACGCGAGGGCTTTCGCGATGTGCGTCAACTCCACGGCGGCATCCTCAATTACCACGAGCAGATCGGGCGCGACCATTGGATGGGCGATTGCTTCGTCTTCGACAAGCGCATGATCATCCCCGGCGAGGGCGCCCCGGCCGCCCAGTGCGCGTACACGGGCCGGGCGACTAACCGGTTTGTGAATTGCCTGCACGATCCGTGCGACCGGCTCTACCTCCTCTCGCCCGAAGCCGAAGAAGAAGACTCGGAGCGCCGGCTCTGTTCGGCATGCCGCGCCGCCGGTCTAACGGCCACCACGGCCGATCGCGGCAAAAAGACGTTTCCCGCCGGCGCGCAATAGCCCGAGCCGGCTACTTCTTGCCGGTCTTGGGAACCTGCTTGGCGGCGGCCGCCTGGTTCTTGGAAGTCTGCGCGGCGCCGGCTTTCGACTTCTTCTGAGACGCCTGCTTCTGTGTCGCTTTCGGAGATTTATCGCCCATATGGCGCTCAGATTACGCTCGGGACGCGTCGGGCGTCAATGGCGCTTGCGAGCCGTCCGTGAATGCACTCGAGACGATCAACGCCAACCCCACCGCCGCGGCGCCGGCCCCGCACACGCCCCACCATCCCGCCCAATGCCAGCAAAGCGCTCCGCCCAGGGAGCCCAGGGCGCCGTCGAGGAAATAACAGAACATGTACACCGTGTTGAGCCGGCTGCGCGCCCCGGGATCGATCCCGTAGATCCGCGTCTGGTTGGAGACGTGACCGCTCTGGACGCCCAGATCCATTAGCACCACGCCCACGATCAACCCAAAGAGGTATCGGCCGGTGAACCCCATGAACAGAAACGAGAACAGCGTGAGCCAGAGCGCGATGCGAATGGTGAAACGCGGCCCGTGTTTGTCCGCGAGTTGGCCGACGCTCGGGGCGGCCACGGCGCCCAGCGCGCCCACTAGCTCGAAGAGGCCGGCGGCCGCGCTGGGGTGGGGCAGGCCGTAGGGAGGCGCCGCGAGGAAGAAAACGAGCGTCGTCCAGAACGCCGAGAACGCGCTGAAAAGCAGCGCGCCCAGCAGCGCCGATTCCCGCAGGAGCGCGTGGCGCCGCACCAGGGCGAACGTCGAGCGCATGAGGTCGGACCACGAGATGTGCGTCTCCGGGCGGCTGGCCGGAAGCTGCGTGCGCACCACGGCGGCCAGGATCAACATGGCGCCCGCCGCGATTCCGTACACCGCCCGCCAGCCCAGCCAGCCTCCCACCGTCCCGCTGAACGTGCGCGCCAGCAAGATGCCCATCAGAATCCCCGCCACCACCGTGCCAACCACCCGGCCGCGTTGCGCCGGGGTGGACAGATGCGCGGCAAACGGGACCACGACATGCACGCTCGCCGAGAAGGCGCCGACGAGGAACGCCGCCGCCGCCAGCCAACGCGCGCTGGGAGCGGCTGCCATCAACGCGAGCGACCCGCCCGCCCCGGCGATCAGCACCAGGATCAGCGACCGCCGCTCGAACTTGTCGCCCAACGGCACGAAGAACAACATCCCGAGCGCCGACCCCGCCTGGCTGAGCATCGCCATCGCGCCCGCCTGCGCCACGGTCAATCCAAAGGTGCGCGCGATCTCACCCAGCAGCGGCTGGATGTAATAGATATTCGCGACGATCACGCCCACCGTGATCGCCATTAGGAAGACCGTCGATTGCGGCAAAGGCGCCAGGGCGATGAGCGGGCGATCGGTGTCGGACAATGGAAAGCGGAGTGGCGGTTTTAGGTCGACGCCCAGGAGTTTAACGCAGCGGCGCCGCTTCGCCAGCGGACGCTCAGGGCGTGCGATTCAGACACGCAACGGCCCGGCTGCGCGCGAATCGTCGGTTCCCGCAGACTGCTTTGCCTTGAACTGATGAAACTCTCGATCGCTCCTCTCGCCGTTGTGTTCCTTGCCCTCGTGCCGGCCGGCCGGGTGGGCGCCATTCAAAAAGGCACGCAGGAAAAGCCCGACGCCGCTAATCTTAAGCCGGGTCAGTACACGTGGGAGGCGCCCAAGGAGAGCAAGGGCGCGGTCGATATCGTCATCCATCTGGGCGCACAGACGCTCTCCGTTTACCAGGACGGCCTGCCCATCGGGCGTTCGACGATCAGCTCCGGCAGCAAGGGCCGCGAGACGCCCGCGGGCATTTACATGATCCTGGAGAAAAATCTCACGCACCATTCCAATAAATACCATGAGGCTTCGATGCCGTTCATGGAGCGGCTGACCTGGAGCGGGTTGGCCATCCACGCGGGCAATACCCCGGGGCATCCGGAGTCGCATGGCTGCGTGCATGTACCGGAAGATTTTGCCCGGAAGCTCTACGAGGTCACGCAGGAAGGGGACACGGTGTTGATCGCCAATGCGGACAACCCACCCGAGAAGACGGCGGATCCCAATCTGCTCTTCAGCGATGCCGATGCGCCTAACGGGTCGCCCGCGCCGGGCGAGCTTTGGAAACCGGAGGAGGTTGCGAGCGGGCCGGTGTCGATCGTTTTCACCAGCGCCGACAAGCATGTGTATGTTTATCGCAAAGGGGTGGAGATCGGCCACGCGGAGATCGGCGGCGCGGGGAAGCCGTTCGGCGATCACGTCTTCGTCGCACTGGCCGAGACGCTCCCCGATGGTTCGCACCAGTGGAATCGATTGGGCGCCGGCGACGATTCCCCGGCGGTCGATCTCCGGGATTTGGCCGCGAGCGCGGCGATCCCGCTTGAGTTCCGCAAGCGCTTGCAGTCCGTGATCGTGCCCGGAACGACGCTGGTCCTCACCGACCGCCCGGCGAATCCGAGCAAACCGACGCACCCGGATTAAGGTTGTTGGGGCGGCCATGGCTGCTCAGCCACCGTTCTCCCCGCTCGTTGCGAACCTTTAGAAATCCAGCAGTCAGCATTATCTCACGCAGAGGCGCAGAGACGCAGAGGAAGAATTACCTGAAGACAATTGTATGTTGGTATAAAGCCGGCGCGGAGGTGTGCCCTTCCGCCTAATTTCCCTTACGGAAACAACCCGCGCGTCAGCTTGGCCTTGAGCACCCGCTCGACCGCGATCGCCAGGGCGGCGCGGCGGTGCGAAATGCGCTCGGCTTTCGCGCGTTTGATGACCGCGGTGAATGCCACGTCCATCTGGCGGAAGAGCTTGTCGGCGATCTCCGTCTCGTTCCAAAAGAAGTTCTGGAGGTCCTGCACCCACTCGAAGTAACTGACGATCACCCCGCCCGCGTTGCAGAGGATGTCCGGGATGACCATGATCTCGTCCCAACGCCGGTCGAGCACGGCATCGGCCTCCGGTGTCGTCGGGCCGTTGGCCCCTTCGGCGAGAATGCGGCATTGCAGTTTGCCGGCGTTTTCCCCGGTGATCACGCGGTCGACCGCCGCGGGGATCAGGATGTCGCACTTCTGGATGAGCAGCTGATCCGGCGCGATGCGTTCGGCCTCGTTGAAGTTGCTCAAGTCGGGGTGAGTGCGCAGGTGTTCCTCGACCTTCGCGAGGTCGATGCCGCGGGGATCGTAGAAAGCGGCGTAGGCGTCCGAGAGGCCAACGATCTTGATGCCCGATTTATAATAAAGCGCTGCCGCCGCCACGGAGCCGACGTTGCCAAAACCCTGGACGATGGCAGTGCAGCCCTCGGGTTTAATGTTGAGCAGGTCGAGCGCGCGTTCGACCAGGAAGGCGACGCCGCGCCCGGTGGATTCCCGGCGCCCGGCTGATCCGCCGAGGTACACGGGTTTGCCGGTCACGATCTCCGAAACGGTGTGGCCCGTATACGCGCTGTAAGTGTCCATGAACCAGGCCATGATTTGCTCGTTGGTGCCCATGTCGGGGCCCATGATGTCGGTGCGCGGCCCGATGAACGGGATCATTTCCTGCATGTAGCGCCGGCTGAGGGCCTCGAGTTCGCGCGGGGAGAGATCACGCGGGTTGACCGTGATGCCGCCTTTGGCCCCGCCGTAGGGCAGGCCGGCGAGGGCGCATTTCCAGCTCATCCAGATGGAGAGGGCGGCCACTTCGCCCAGGCTCACGCTCGGGGCGAACCGCGTGCCGCCCTTGGTCGGCCCCATCGTGAGCTGATGCTGCACGCGGTAGCCGGTGTAAACGGCGACCGACCCGTCATCGCGATGGATGGGGACCGCGACGGTGACGGCGCGTTTGGGGTAGAGCAGCCGATCGCGGTCGTTGCGGTCGATATTGAGATAGTCCGCGATCTGGCGAAACTGCTCGCAAGCCATCTCGAAGGCAGGGTCCGCATAGATGGCCGGGAAGGTATTGGACATCCGGGAAGTTACGCGGGCGTTCCGGCAAGGGCAAACGGGCGGGGCACTTCAACATTAAGAAGGCAACGCGCTTCCCGTTGACCCCACACCCGCCCCTCGGTTATCTTTAATCCATGAGCGGTCCCGACCTTTTCGATGCCATTACCTCGCTGCCTCCAGAAGAAAAAGCTGCATTGGTTGGGCGGCTCGGCCGCGAGACCGATCTGTTAGAGGAATGGCGTGATGTCGCCGTCTTCGATGCCCGCAAAGACGAAGAAGCGGTTTCGCTCGACGATCATCTGCGTGGTCTTGGCTTGGCGGTTTGATCCTCTTCCATGCTGACCCTGCGCTTTAAGCGGTCGGCTGAAAAGGAACTGCTCCGTCTGCCGGTTTTGGAGCAAAAGCGAATCGGCGAAGCGCTTCTGGCGTTGCGTTTTGATCCTTTTTCGACGGGCTGCAGGAAGCTTCAGGGCCGCGATGGTTATCGCATTCGCTGCGGTGACTATCGAGCGATCTATAGCATCGATCATGGCGCCGGGATATTGCTTGTAATTGCCATCGGCCACCGTCGGGACATCTATCGTTAATGATGCCGCCGTGCCTCCTATGCGACCGACATTGCTATGTACTATGAATCCTCCCGTGAAATCCGCTGAAGCCAAGCTGCTGGACGTCATTGCGCTTCTATCTGATAAGGCAGCTGAGAACCTGATTCAGGGGCAGGTAGGAACAATTGTAGAGACGCTGGCGCCGGGCGTTTTCGAAGTAGAATTCTGCGATTCTGAAGGCCGAACGTTTGGATTCGCTGAACTGCGACGCGACGAATTTCTTGTCCTCCATCACGAGCCCGCGCTTGCTGCGTAAGCAGCGGAACCTTGAAGGGCACGCGACGGTTCCTCGTTTTTCGCCAGGCGCGCACGAAGCAAAACGTAGGATGATTGCCGAAACCATCCCCGAGCTACAGCGGCTTTCACCAGAGGAAAAGCTGGTGCTGCTCGGAGAGCTTTGGGATGAATTAGTGGGTCGCCCAGGAGCGTTTCCCCGCCGGGACGATCATGTCGATCTCCTGCAAGAGCGTCTGCAACATTACCGGCAGCATCCTCAAAGCGCGATGGATTGGAAGGACGTGAAGGCGCGCATCCTGGCTTCGCGATGACTCTGCGGGTCGAGTTCCTCGCGGGAGCAGACCACCCTTTCGACATGTCGCCGATCAAGACCGCCGCCGGCGCAACTTGCGGGCGATCAGGTCGGTTGCCTCGTGCATTTCCTCCAGGCGGAGCAGATAGCAGGCGGCGAAAAACACGACTGCCCCCCCGCCAATCACCGCCCCCAGCCGCAAGCCTTGCGAGAGCACGTGCTGGTGCTCGTAGCCGGCGAGGATCGTCCGCAAGCCTAACCCGCACACCGCCGCCAGCGCCGCCGCGGCCAGCGTGAGCCGCAGGAGCATGGAAGTCAGCGCGGCGGTTTCCATCCGCTGCGTGCGGCGGCGCATCAGGATGTAGAGCAAGCTGAAGTTGATGATCGCCGTGATGCTCGTCGACAGCGCCAGCCCGCGGTGTCCCCAGCCGAGCCAGTACGTGAAGATCGAGTTGAGCACGAGGTTCGCGCCGATGGCGATAAAACTGACGATCATCGGCGTCGTGCGGGCGTCCAGCGCGTAAAAGGCCGGCGCGAGCACCTTGATGCCCGAGTACGCCGCCAGCCCGATGGCGTAAAATTGCAACGCGCCAGCCGTTTGCGCGGAGGCAAACGCCGTGAAGCGCCCGTGTTGATACAACAACGAAATGATCGGCCCCCCGAGGCAGATCAGACCCACCGCGGAGGGCACGGTCAGGAAAAACGCCAGCCGCAACGCCCGGGCGAGGGTTGCCCGGAACGCCGGGGTATCCCCCATCGCCGCGCTCTTGCTGACGAGCGGGAGCGTCACCGTTGCGATGGCCACCCCAAACACGCCGAGGGGCAACTGCATCAGGCGAAAGGCGTTGCTGAGCCAGGTGACCGCGCCGTTGCCCTGGTGACTCGCGAAGGAGGCATTAACCATCACATTGATCTGCACCGCGCTGGCGGCGATCACCGCCGGGCCCATCAACCGCAGGATGGTCCGCACCCCATCGTCGCGCCAGCCGAAGTCAGGCCGAAAATGGTAACCCGCCTTGCGCAAGGACGGGATCTGCACGGCAAATTGGAGGAGCCCGCCGAGCAGCGTGCCGCACGCCATGCCGTACAGCGCCTTGGGGCCGAAGTGCGGGTCAAGCCAGTAGCCGATCGCTACGCCGCCGACGATCGAGCCAAGATTAAAGAAGCTCGATGCCAGCGCGGGCGCGCCGAAGACGTGCCGGGCGTTGAGCACCCCCATTGCCAGCGCCGCCAGTGACACCAGCAGGATGAACGGATACATGATCCGCGTGAGCGACACGGTCAGCTCGAACTTCCCCGGGACCGCGTGGAATCCGCCTCCCAACACCTCGATGAGTTGGGGGGAAAGGGCGACGCCCAGGAGCGTCACGAGGCTCATGAAGACGACGGTGAGCGTCCCCATTTTGTTCGCCAGCCGCCAGGCGGATTGATCGCCCTCGAGCTGGATCTTCTTGGAAAACGTGGTGACGAACGCCGTCGAGAGCGCGCCTTCGGCGAAGAGATCGCGCAGAAGATTCGGCGCGCGAAAAGCGGTC
>CAXUAZ010000125.1:0-738 GCA_964249195.1 uncultured Chthoniobacterales bacterium | reverse complement strand
GGCATCGGTGCCCGCGCCGGCGCCGAAGAGGCCGGCGAAGATCTGGTCCCGCGCGAGTCCCAGCACGCGGCTGCACATGACGGCCAATCCGACTACCCCCGCCGCCTTCGTGCTGCCGACGGCGGCGGACGTTTTTGCGGTTTCGGTCGGCACGGGCGGGACATTGGCAGATCGCAGGCGGGCGCGCAACGCAAGAGCAGAGAGGCGTTATCCAGCGGCGGCGCGCGTGAGCCGGTCGTTGATCGCGGCCCCGATGCCATGCGCGGGCGCCAGCTCCGCGAGGATCAATGGCACGCCGGACGCATCGAGCCGCCGCAGCGCGCCAAATAGCCGCGCAGCGGCCTCCCGCAGATCGCCATGGTCGCTCAACCACTCCACTCGGGCGGCTTTCAATGCCCCAGCTGGTGGCCGATCCCGGCGAAACCCCAGCCAACCAGCGCCGTCCATTTCTTCCTCTGCGCCTTTGCGCCTCTGCGTGAGAACATCTGGAGCGAGCACCCGCAAGGGAGTGCGCGGCGCGTAATGCCCGGGCAGTTCGCCGGGGACAACGGTTTGTCCGGTCCGCCCCGCCGCGCGCACCGGCCCAAATTCCGCCAGCATCTCGGCCGTCACCGGCCCATGCCGCCGGATGATGAACCCGCCCTCGGGCGCAAACTCCACGATGGTCGATTCCAACCCGTGATCGGTCTGGCCGCCATCGAGGATCAACGGGATGCGGCCGCCGAGTTCTTCGAGGGT
>CAXUAZ010000124.1:0-12090 GCA_964249195.1 uncultured Chthoniobacterales bacterium | reverse complement strand
CCCACGCCCCCTGCGTGGCGGGAGCTGGGGGGGGCGGGGACGCCGCCACGGGCGCCCGCGCTGCGCTCCCGCCAAAGATCATTGCCAACGCGATCGGCGCGGCGACGGTGGTTAACGCACAGGCAAAGGGCAGCTTCCAGGAGGCGAGCGTACGCATCCTTCCCAAAACAAGCATAATGCTTGCCCAACGCCGCGGAACTGGCCGAGCAGGCGCAAGCCGTGTACATTCAACGACCATGAGCCGGTACCCCGACTTCATCCAGCGCCTCCTATTGCATGAGGACACGCTCCAGGAGCCCCTTCCCAAGGAACCGAGCAACTGGGAGCTAGTCATGCGCATCCGCGGCGCGGACTTTAACACCCTTCTCGGCGGCGAGACGGCGCAGCCTGATGCGCCGGTCGAATTGCTGCGTGGAGGCCTCTTCTATTTCCACAACGCGCTGGACGACGCCCACCGCGAGCTCGGCGCCAGCGCGGGCGAAGTCGCCGCGTACTGGCACGGGATGGTGCATCGGCGTGAGGGCGATTTTGAAAACGCCCGGCACTGGATGCGGCGCGCGGGCGAACTGCCCGTGTTCCTGGAGATGCAGGGACGCGCGGGGGATCATTCGCCGCACATGACGCGGCAACCGGCATGGGACCCGTTTTTGTTCACGCTGTTGTGCGAGCAGTTCAAGTTCGGCGAAACGGCGTACAAGGCGGAGATTGCTCACCTGCAAAAGGTGGAATTTGCCGTGATCTTCGACTACGTCTGGCGGCGATGCGTGAAGGCGAAGGATGAAGGATGAAGGATGAAGGATGAAGGATGAAGGCGGACCCTGAAGCGGGATTTTCTTCTGCCTTCATCCTTCATCCTTCTGCCTTCGCCTTCCGCAAACTGGTATATAGTGCTCCCTACCCAATGACTGCCGCCGCCATTCCAGAGATCAAGTACAAGCTGGGCAACGAGCGTTTGGTGAAGATCACCGAGCCCGCGAGCAAAAAACTGCGCTCGCTGCTCGAGCGGCAGGGTCGTCCGGGGGGCGCGTTGCGTGTCGCGGTGATCGGCGGGGGCTGCTCGGGATTGCAATATAAGATGGACCTCGTAGACGGGCCGGCGAATCGCGACATCATGGTCGAGAGCGCCAGCGTGCGGGTGGTGATCGATCCCAAAAGCGCGCTGTTCGTCAGCGGCTCGCTGCTGGATTTCAGCGACGATCTGCAAAAAGGCGGCTTCAAGGTCACTAATCCTAACGCGGTCGCGCACTGCTCGTGCGGCGAGAGCTTCGCGGCTTAAATCCTCTCCGCGATGGTCGATTATTTCGCCTTGCTGGGCGAACCCCGGCGGCCGTTCCTCGATCCCGATCGGATCAAGGAAACCTTTCACCGGCTTAGCCGCGAGCGGCACCCGGATCAAGCGGGTGGGGGGCAGGACGCGTTCGCCGATTTGAACGTCGCGCAGGAGACGTTGCGCGATCCCAAAGCGCGGTTGCGGCATCTGCTGGTCCTCGAATTTCCGGAGGTTGCAACGGCGGGGCCAGCGGTCGTGCCCGTTTCGCTGGCGGACGATTTTGGTCCGGTCCTGGGGCTTTTGCAGAAGGCGGATGCGTTCCTGCCCAAGAAGGCCGCTGCCTGCGGCGCGCTGGCGAAGGCGCTGCTGGCAAGGGAGGAGGCGGCTTTGCGGACGGAACTGCAGGAAGTCTCCGCCCGCCTGAACGGAAAAATGACGGCCGCCACGGAAGATTCACGGATGTTAGATGGCCGGGATCGCGACGCCTTGCTCGATCTGTATCAACGCTTTGCTTACCTGGGCCGCTGGCTGGAGCAATTGCGCGAGCGGGCGTTTCAATTGGAAATGACGGGGTAGTCAACCACAGAGGACACAGAGAACACAGAGGCGGAGAAGGGCGGCTTTCAGTATCCTTGTCTCCCAAACTCTTCTCCCCTTCTCTCATCCTCTGTGCTCTCTGTGTCCTCTGTGGTTAAATTCTGCCCACCGCGCCCATGAACGACCCTATCGTCGGCATAGATCTTGGAACGACCAATTCGCTCGTCGGGATCGTAGATTCCGGCTTCCCGATTCTGTTGGCGGACGCGGAAGGCCAGCGGCTTACGCCTTCGGTCGTTCAATTTGGAGAGGGAGAGCCGCTCGTCGGGCGATTGGCGACGAAGGGCATCGCATCCATCAAACGGCTGATGGGCGCCCGCATCGGCGAGATCGATCCAGATGGGTTGCCGTATGCGGTCGTTGGTCCGCCCGGAACCCCGGCGCGGGTCCAGGCGAGTGGGCGGGACTACTTGCCCGAAGAAGTATCCGCCTGCATCCTGCGCAAGCTCAAGGCGGATGCGGAACGCGCCCTCGGGCAAGCGGTCAACCGCGCGGTCATCACCGTGCCCGCCTATTTCAACGACGCCCAACGCTCCGCCACGAAGGCAGCCGGAGAGTTGGCCGGTTTCACCGTGGAACGCATCATCAACGAGCCCACCGCCGCGGCGCTGGCGTACGGGTTGGACCGCATGGGCGCCCGCGCCCGGGTTGCCGTGTACGATCTGGGCGGCGGGACGTTCGACATTTCCATCCTCGAGATGAACCTCGGCGTCTTCGAAGTGCTCTCGACCAACGGCAATACGAGATTAGGCGGCGACGATATCGATGAAGCGCTGGTGAAAAGCACCGGCCTGGATCTGCCGACGGTGCGCGATGCGAAAGTCCGCCTCTCATCCGAGACCACGCTTGCCGCCGATTCCCGTCTGACCCGCGAATGGCTCGAACAAACCGCGCGTCCTATCGTTGAAAAGACCCGCGCCCACTGCCTGCGTGCGCTCGCCGACGCCGAGCTAACTCCCGCCGACCTCGATGCCGTGATCCTGGTGGGCGGCGCGACGCGGATGCCGCTGGTCCGCACGCTGGTCGCGGAGATCTTTGGCCGGGAGCCCGAAACGTCGCAAAATCCCGACGAAGCCGTGGCCCTCGGCGCGGCGATCCAGGCGGGCATCCTGGCCGGATCGGTCAGCAACATGGTGTTGCTCGACATCACCCCGCTCTCGCTCGGCATCGAGACGTTTGGCGGGCTGACCAACGTCATCATCCCGCGCAACACGACGATCCCCACCAAGGCGGGCGAGTTGTTTACCAATGCGGTGGCGGGTCAGCGCACGGTGCGCATTCACGTGGTGCAAGGCGAGCGGGAGCGCGCGGCGGATAATTGGACGCTCGGCGCGTTCGAGCTGGATTTCGAGCCCGGGATGCGGGGCTCCGCGCGGGTGGGCGTGCAATTCGAGATCGATGCGGATGGCATCCTGCAAGTGCTGGCGCGCGACACGCGCACGGGCGCGGAAAAAGTCGTCCCGATGACGAGCGCGGTGGACGTAAGCGACGAGCAGGTGGAGGCGATGATTGCCGAGTCGGTGGAGCATGCGTTCGACGATTACGGCGCGCGGCTCCTGGTCGAGACGCGCCTCAAGAGCGAGGAGATGCTGCCCGCCGTGCAACACGCGCTCGGGTTGGTGGGCGCGCGTCTGCCGGAGCGTGAGCGCGCCGAGATCGAGGCGCTCGCGGTCGCCGTGCGCGATGCGCTGGGGGAAGACGACTTGGCGAAACTCCGCGACGCCAATGCCGCGCTGGATGCGGGCACGCAAGGCCTGGCGGCGATCCTGATTGAGCAGGCGGCCAGTGGGCAGTCTTAGGGTTTTCCAATTTCGCGGTTTTAGGCTAACATCCCACCGTGCCCGCGACGATCTACCGCTCGACGACCGCCCCGCGTTTCGGCCCGGTGGCGCGCTGGTTCGTCCCGGCGCTTTTGTTGACGCTCGGGGTGCATGCCGCCGTCTATTATATGCTGCACGCCACGCGCTTCGAGGGGTTCGCGCCGATGCAGTTCAAGCGCCCCGTCTCGCGGGCGTTCACGGTGAAGAACGTCACCATCGATCCTCGGCTGCTCGACCAAAACCCGCAGGCCAAGCCGACCGACAAGGTTCCCACCAAGCCCGTGCCGGACGTCACGGACCTCCAGATCCCCGGTGACGCCAAGCCGACTTACGAAAAAATGATGCAGCAGGCGGAGACCGTCATCGCCGCGCCGCAGAGCGACAAAACGATGGTGCAAGACAAGCCCAAAATCGAGGAAACCCACACCCTCGACAAGACGCTGGCGGACAATAATTCCGCGCAGCTTCCCAGCGACCTCAAGTCGCTCACCGAGCAACTGCTCAACGGCAAGCCCGTCGTGACCGGCAGCCATCCCTCGTTCGACGTCAACGGCAATCAGACGACCAGCCGGCCCAACGCCGGGCCGAATGTCGGCGCACCGACGTTCAGCAATCTCGACAGTCTGCTCTCGAGCCAGGGACCGCTGACCTCGAAGACCGCGCCGATTCTTTTGCCGACCGATCTGCTCTATGATTACGACTCGTCCACGCTGCGCCCGCAGGCGGTGAGCAGTCTGGAGAAGTTGGCGGAGTTGATCCAGCGCAACCCGGCTGCAACGTTTACGATCGAGGGGCACACGGACAATTTTGGGACGCCGGAGTATAACCTGCAACTCAGTTTGGCGAGGGCGGAGTCGGTGAAAGGGTGGCTGGTGGATTCTGCGGGGATCGATGCGGCGCGCATTCAGACGCGCGGGATGGGCATGAGCCGCTTGTTGGTGAAGGGCGGGAGCGTTCAGGAGCAACAGCTCAATCGCCGCGTGGAAATCGTGATCCATAATCGGGCGAGGTGACGCCTATATGGACAGAATGGACGCGATGGACGCTATAGACAAAGGGTGGAAGCGCGGTCTTCGTCCATCCTGTCCATCGCGTCCATCGCGTCCATCCTGTCCATATAGAGGCGCTGCTTCGTCCACATCGTTTTTCCTTCCCAAGGGCGGCGCGCCGCCGTACCCTCTGGCGCATGGCTCCCCCCAATGATCCTGCAGGCTTCCCCGTACCTTCGCGTTGGGGGCTTTCGTTCGTCCTCTCGGGCATCATGATCTTCATCTACTTCGGCTTCATCCTGCTCATCGCCTGGGACCGCCCGCTCCTGGGCCGGCTGATCGTCCCCGGCCTGAGCGTCGGCATCGCCATGGGCGCCTTCGTAATCATCTCCGCCTGGGCGCTCACGTACATCTACGTCGCCAGCGCCAACAAACGGGAGGGCAAATAAATGTTCTCGTTGATCGCGGCCGCGCCGACCGAAGTCGGCAGCAAGCTCGGCCACATCGGGCCGACGGCCATCATCTTTTTCTTCGCGTTCATCGCAATCAGCCTCGGGATCACCTACTGGGCCGCGCGCAATACGCATACGACCAAGGATTATTACGCCGCCGGCAATAGCGTCAGCGGATTGCAAAACGGCTTCGCCCTCGCCGGCGATTACATGAGCGCCGCGAGCTTCCTGGGCATCGCGGGGTTGGTCGCCAAGAGCGGATTCGACGGCCTTCTTTACTCGACCGGTTTCCTCGTCGGCTGGCCGCTCGTCTTGTTTCTCATCGCGGAATCGCTGCGCGCCGTCGGCAAGTACACGTTTGCCGATGTCGTCGCGTATCGGCTTAGCCAAAAACCGGTGCGCATCGCAGCGGCTTTTGGCACGGTCGCGGTCGTGCTCTTCTACCTGATCGCGCAGATGGTCGGCGCGGGGAAGCTGGTGCAATTGCTCTTCGGCATCGATTACAACGTCGCGTTGACGATCGTCGGCGCCGTGATGATGATCTACGTGCTCTTCGGCGGCATGATCGCGACCACCTGGGTGCAAATCATCAAGGCCGCGCTGCTCCTGGGCGGCACGCTCCTCATGGCGGTGCTCGTGTTGTCGAAGTTCGGGTTCAACCCCATCCACCTCTTTGCCGCGGCGGCCACGCTCAACGGCAACAAGGTGCTTGCGCCGGGCGTGTCCAATCCGCTGGATGCCGTCTCGCTCGGGCTGTCGCTGATGATCGGGACCGCCGGGTTGCCGCACATCCTGATGCGATTTTACACGGTGCCCGATCCGGCGCAGGCGCGCAAAAGCGCCTTCTACGCGACGGGGTTGATCGCGTTCTTTTACCTCCTGACGTTCGTGCTCGGCTTCGGCGCGATGGTGCTCGTCGGGCAGAAGGAGATCGCGAAAGTGGATCCCGGGTTCAATATGGCCGCGCCGATGCTGGCCGGGGTGATCGGCGGCGAGCCGATGCTCGGGTTTATCGCGGCGGTGGCGTTTGCGACGATCCTGGCGGTCGTGGCGGGGTTGACTCTCTCCGGGGCCAGCGCGCTGTCGCACGATATTTGGGTCAATGTCGTGCGCAGCGGCGAGGCGCCCGAGCATGAGCAACTCCTGGTGGCGCGCGGCGCGACGCTGCTTTTCGGTCTGGCCGCGGTGCTGCTGGGAATCGCGTTCAAGACCACCAACGTCGCTTACATGGTGGGGCTGGCGTTTGCCATTGCGGCGAGCGCGAATTTTCCGGCGTTGTTTCTCTCGATCTTCTGGCGACGGTTCACGACGGCCGGCGCGGTGGCGAGCATGTGGACGGGCTCGGTTTTATCGGTGCTGCTGATCGTGTTGTCGCCGGCCGTGTGGGTGGACATCCTGCATCATCCGGCGGCGATTTTCCCGTTGAAGAATCCGGGGCTGGTGACGATCCCGCTGTCGTTTGCGGTGGCAGTATTGGCGTCGCTGATTCGCGCGGAGCCGAGTGCGGAGGCGAAGTTCGCGGAAGTGGTCGAGCGGATGGCGCGGGTTTAGAGCCTATTAAATGAAGCTATTGCCGCAGGAGGCATGTGATCGGGGCCTAACCAGGTTTACACCGGGCTTCCAATCAGGCGCTCGATCTTTCCCAGCAAGCGAGGCAGGTCGATCGGCTTCGTGTCGTAATCATCGCATCCGGCGCGGATCGCCTTTTCGCGGTCGTCGCTCATCGCGTGGGCGGTCAGCGCGATCACCGGGATTTCCCGGGTGGAATCGTCGGATTTCAGGCGGCTGGTGACTTCCCAGCCGTCGATGCCGGGAAGACTCATGTCCATCAAAATCAACGTGGGGTTGATCGCTCCCGCCTTTTGCAGGCCTTCGTTGCCGTCGACCGCGCATTGGATCGCGTAGCCACGGCGTTCGAGGCGGCGCGAAAGCATGTCGCGGTTCATTTCGTTGTCTTCGACGATGAGGATGGTCGCTGGCATGGAAACGGTGTAATCAAGACCGGAAAATCGGTCCAGCGTTCTTTTCCAAACGGCTCCGGCGCCATCCAGAAAAACCACTCCGCAGGGTTTTCGGCAGGGGCGGGATGGACTGGATGGACGCGATGGACATAAAGAAACCCGCCAGCGACTCTTTGCCTGGCCCCAACTTTCACGCCCTTGGATCGCGAGTTCATTTAAAGTCAGGCGCGAGGAAGAATTAGCCTCAGACCTCTTTCCCCCTTTGCGGCTCGAGCGTGGGGGCGACGGCGGGGACAAGCGGGCTGTTCACGGCGCTGGCCAACTTCAGCGCCCCTGGAAGCCGCCCGCGAAGTCGATCACACAGACGACGCCGTATTTGGGGTGCCGGTTGACCCCGATGCCGGCCACGCGAAACGCGTGGTTGAGAATGTTGGCGCGGTGGCCGCGCGAACGCTGCCCGTCGTCGATGATCAAGTCGGCCACGACGCGCTCCGGGGTCGTCGATCCATAAGAGATGTTTTCCCCGGCCGTCTCGAGCCAGGCGCCGTGGCGCGAGAAACGCCCAAAGAGGTCCGCGCCGTGACCCACACCGCCGGTGCGCGATTGCTCCGCCGCATATTCCTGGGCCGCTCGGGCGAGCGGCTCACAATCGGCGAGCGGGTCGACGGGTTGAGCATGGCGCAAGGCCCGGATGGCGTCCTCCAGGGCGGAGAGTCCCTCCTTGCTGCGGATCGTGGTCTCGCCCGGACGAGTCACCAGCCCGTCCGCTGAATACCGGGAACGCAACGAGGAGAGATACTCGGCGTATCCCGATGGGTCTTCCCGCACGCGGTTCAGTTGTGCGAGCACCTGGCGCCCGAAGTCGGCTTCCCCGGTCGCCGAGACCGCGGTCCCGGGGAACAGCAGACCGGCAAGGCACAAAAGGGACAGAAAGGACAAAAAGGTTTTCATGGGTTTAATTCCAGTGCAGCGCCCTCGGGCAGGACGTCGATCTGCTGGCCGACCGTGTGTTCGCCGTCGACTTCCACGACGCCGCGAAAACTTTTGCCCGCCAGCAGCAGCGGGAGCCAGAATTGGTCGTCTTCCCACATCTCCGCGTAGGGGACTTCATCGGTGGAAAACCAGAGCGGGATCGCTTCGGCTGTTTCGTACGGCGCGCCGATGCATTCGGTGGCGAGATAAATCAGGCAGCGCAGGCGCAGGCCGTCGCGGAAATTAAAACGCAGGTCGCCGCGGAGTTCTGGCCGGAGCGGCGTCACGCCGATCTCCTCCTCGGTCTCACGCACCGCGGCTTGCAGCGGACTCTCGCCCGGGTCCACCTTGCCGCCCGGGCCGTTGATTTTGCCCGCGCCGATCCCACGCTTTTTGCGAATGAGCAGCACGCGTCCGTCCCGGACGATGAAGCAGAGGGTGACGAGTTGGGCGGCCATGGCGACCGCAGTGATATAGCAGCTTTAATGCAGGGCGGGCGCGGTGCGGACCTTTCACCGCCGGAACCATGCGCAAGCCGCGAAGACCAAGTGGTACAGGCCGAAGGTCGCGCCCATGATCGCCGCCGGATAAAACCGCGTGGGCGTGGGCAGATCGGTGAAGGGCAACAGCGTAACGTTCATGAAATAAATGAATGCCGCCAGCCCGGTGACCAGAAATGCCCACCCCAACACGGCCGTGGGACCGGGCGCCATCGGGGAAAGGAGCGCCAACCCATAAAAGACCAGCCAAAAGATGACCGGCACGAACGCCTGATCGCTCGTCAAGGAAAGGCACGCGCTGATGACACCGCCGGCAAACATCGGCGGGAACATGGAGCGCAGGGCGACTTGGCGAACGGGCGAAATCATCGGTTCGTTTCTTTGGCGGGCGCCGGTCCAGAGGAAGAACGCGCCGGCCGCGGCGGTGGTCACGAACACGATGCACCAGGCGAAAAAGAACAATGGGGCGTCGAGGTTGCGCTCGGCCCCTCGAGCCTGCCAGCCGAGCATCAGCGCCGACAGGCCGAGCGAGAAGAATCCACCGGCGAGAGCGGTGCGCGGCGCGATGGCGCGGCAGATGGTCGTCCGTTGCGTGTATTCGGTCATGCCTGCTGACGTTGTACCACAAACGCGCCGGGGACGCGGAAGTTTGCGCGATTTTCGGCATGGCGGCTGCTCGGATCGTTGCGCTCGATGATATGGAATTGACCCCGACCGGCGCCGTGCACGACGCTCGCTCATGGAGCGCGCGTTTGATTGGCGGGCTGTTGGCGGATGCTCCCGGCGACTATCGACGCGCGTTTTGCGCGTTCGCCGCCGCGCTCGGCGGGATGTATCTGCTGATGGCTTTGCACGGCATCCCGCCGCAGTCATATTGTGGCCATGACGTGATCGGGTTCCTTGCTGCGGCGTGGAAGGTGCGATGCGGGTTGCTGCCCCACGCGGATTTCCACACGGCGCTGGGTCCTTTGAATGCCTGGGGATACGCGGCGGCCATGTGGCTGCTGGGTCCGACGGCCGCGGTGCTCCCTTTTTGCAGCGCGGTCGCAGGAGGCGTGGCGGGGATGGCCGCGTGGCGCGTGGCGTGCCGGCGGCTCCCCGCGGCAGCGGCCGCCGGGTTTGCCCTGACGGTCGCCTTCAGCGCCATGGCGCCCAACCTGATGCGCTTTCCGTGGTACGTCTCCACTTACGACGGCTATTACAATCGGGAATGCAACGCCCTTGCCATGGTGCTCTTGCTGCTGCTGTTTCTGCCGACGCGGCGGGATGAGGAAACGCGCAGTGACGACGCGCTGGCCGGAGCAATCCTCGGCGGGTTGTTGTTTATCAAGGTCAGCTACTTCATGGCGGGTTGCGGGCTGAGCGGCGCCGCCTTCGTCCTCAAGAGCCGCTTCGATCGCCGCTTCCCGACGGCGCTGGCGGCGGGATTTTGCGCGGTTTTCCTGCTTTGTCTTCCGCTGATCCGCTTCGACGTGGCGGGCATGCTGGCGGACTTGAGCATGACGGCTCGATCCCGGGCGTCCTGGCCGGAATCGGCGATCACGTGGCGGTCATATCTGAGCTGGGTCCCGGTCGCGTGGGTGGAGACTTCGCTTTTGATCGCGATCCAGGCATTTCTGCGGCCGCCGCTCGTTTTCCGGCGGGTCGTGAACGATGAAAGCGGCCGGCGCGCCACTCCGAGTTGGGCCGAACTGGCCGTACTGGTGGCCATCAATACGTTCACTTGCACGACCAACTCGCCCGCCGGCATCTACAGTGAAGCGCCGCTCCTCGCGAGCTGGGTTTTTGTGCTGATGGGTTGCGTTTTGGCGGGCCCCGCGATCCGTCTGCCGGGCTTGCATTTCGCGGCGGCGTGTCTGCTCACGGGCGTCTCATGGTCCCAGACCTTCGCGGGCCCGGTGGCCTGCTGCTGCTGGGCCTTCAGCCCCTGGCCAACCCCGTTCCAGAAAAGCATGGCGGCGCTTTGCCCTCGGATCGATGCCAGCTCGCTCGCGACGCTCCCGATCTACGGGTCGAGCAACGAACTGGTGATGCCGGGTTCGTACGCCGATAAAACCAACGATGGCTTGCGGCTCCTGCGCAAGTTGGGCGGCGTTCATCGGGTGGCGGCGTTGGATTTTGTCAATCCGTTCCCGTTTGCCCTGCAATGGCCCGCCGCCCGGGGTGATTTGTGGTGTTGGCACGAGGGATTTTCGTTTAGCGAAACGTCCCACCCCTCCGCGGAGGAGACCTTCGGCGATGCCGATCTGCTGATGATCCCCAAGTATGCCGGCTCCGCCGCGTTCCCGTTGCAGAAACGACTCTATAACGACTTCATCGAGGCGCATTTCGCGCCGGTCGCGCAGTCGGATTATTGGCGCCTCCTGCGCCGGAGGTAGCTTCACCTCGGCTTCGGGACCAGCACCCGCAGGCTGGGCGGGACGATCCGGAACGTCACGGGCGCGTAACCGACCAACTCGCCGTCCGCCTCGAAGGGAACGTCTTCATCCTCCGGCGGATGCACGGTCAGCCGCGGCGTCTGGAAGTAATCGACGTCTGGCAATCCCAGGTGCGTGCCGAAGAGCGCGTTTTGGATGTAACGGATGATGTCGAGATAACCCAGATTCTTGAACACCAGCACATCCAGAAGCCCGTCGTCGATCACCGCCTGCTTGAACACCGCGACCGGCCCGCCGTAGTACCGGCCATTGCCCACCAGCACGAACGAACCCTCGCGCCGCACGCCGTCGTCCGTTTCCACGACGAGCTTGGGCGGCTTGCGCGACGCCACCTTCGCGGCCGAAATCACGTAACTGAGCGGCCCGAAGTTCTTCTTGAACTGCCAGTCGACCCCCGCCACCGCCTGCGCGTCGAAGCCGACGCCGGCGAGCTGGATGAAAGAATGCGTGTTGGCCTGGGCGACATCCACCGGCCGGGTGTGGCCCGCCTCGATGATCTCCCAACCGTGCTTGAGCCGGTTGCTGGGCACGCCGAGCTCGGCGGCAAATAAATTCATCGTCCCCACCGGCAGCAGGCCGAGCGTAACGTTGGACCCCGCCAGGCCGTTGACCACCTCGTTGATCGTCCCGTCGCCGCCGGCGGCGACCACCGTCTCGTATCCTTCCTTGACCGCCATCGCGGCCATGGCCTGGGCGTCCCCGGGGCCTCCGGTCGGGCGCACGACGGCGTCTCGCGCGAGGAAGTGCAGCTTGTCGCGCAGCCGGGCGGCGCGTTCGCTGCGGGCCGAGGGGTTGAAGATGACAAGCGTCTTGCTCAAAGTTTTCCAGCTTTCCCTCCTGCCAAGGGGCGGCTACGGTGCGATCAAAGTGAAAAAAGTTGGCTGGTATGCGGGAAGCGCGGCGTTGATCCTGGTGATCGGAGGAGGCTTGCTGCTGCTGGCCGCCAATCTTTATGTGCAATCCCGGGGGGTGCAACAGCAGATCCACCGGGCGCTCGTCTCGACCCTGCACATGCCCGCCGAGTTGACCAAGACGACGCTGACTCCCTGGGAAGGTCTCCGGATCGATGGAATCACCGTCCGCCCCGAGAC
>CAXUAZ010000123.1:0-12192 GCA_964249195.1 uncultured Chthoniobacterales bacterium | reverse complement strand
CATCTGATGCCGGAACGCGAGGCGGAATTCCAACCTCAATAGCGATGCTGCGTTGGACTCTTTTCCTCCTCACGGCGGCGGCCGCGTCGGTCCTGATTGCGCTATTTGTCATGGTGACGGGTCATCGCGGGCTCGACGAGTCGCTGGCGGTTGCGTCGCTCGGCGCCGGCGCGGCGATCGGCGGCGCGGCTGCCTGGCACGCGCGGGCGGTGCGGGTGTTCAATACGGGGCGCGTCACGCCTTGGGCGTGGGTCACGCTGCTGGCGTTCGCGCTTTTCGCCGTGCGCGCGTTTTGCTGGCTCGTATTTCTGCACGACGACCGCATCGAGATCACCTCTCCCAACAATCTAGGCGACCTGAGCCTGCACATGATGCTGGCGCGCTACTTCGCCGCCGGCGCCGCGTGGTGGCCGGACAACCCGCAATTTGCCTGGGGCAGCCTGCACTATTACCCGGGCATGGACCTGCTCCAGGGGATGCTAGGTCTTAGCGGCGCGGAGGAGTTTCCGGCGCTCGTGTGGGCCGGGCTGCTCGGCTCACTGGCCGCGGGCGTGGCGCTGTACCTGTGGGGCGGGGGATTTGGCGTCGCTTGTTTTCTGTTCGCGGGCGGCGTGGCCGGATTCGAGATTTTCAAGACCGGAGTGTTTGCTGACTACCAGGCGCCGCTCGCGTGGAAGAGCCTGCCGCTGGCGATCTTCGTGACGCAGCGGGGGTTCCTCTTTGCGCTGCCGGCGGGGTTGTTGCTGATGGCGCACTGGCGGCAAAAATTCTTCCCGCCTCGACGCTCCGCGCCCGCGTGGCCGGGCGCGCTTCCCGAGGGCGCGGGCCTGATGCCGTTTTGGGTCGAAGCGCTGTTGTACGCGGCCATGCCGGTGTTTCAACTGTTTACCTTTCTGTTTCTATCCTTGCTGCTGGGGTGGTGGTTCGTGGCGTACTTCCATCGCGAAAAACTGCGGCGCCATTTGGTGATGTTAGTCGCCGCCGCGCTGCTGCCCGCGAGCATCCTGATCTCGGAGATGACGAGCGCGTTTTCCGGCCTGGGCGGCGTGCATCTCCAGGTCGGTTGGATGCAAGGTGAGCAATCGTTTTTGTGGTTTTGGTTGCTCAACTTCGGGCTCTTCGTGCCGCTCGCGGTCGGCCTGTGGATTCAACGATTGTGGCCAGCCCCCGGCGAAGGAGATGAGGCGGCAGATGCGTTCGTGCTGCCGACGGGGATCATTTTTCTATTCGCGAGCATTGTCATGTTGAGCACATGGGATTGGGACAACACGAAGCTCATGCTGTGGTGTTATCTCGCGGCGGCGCCATTTATTTGGGAACGGTGCGTGGCGCCGTTCGCGGCGCCGATCCGCTGGCCGCTGTGCGCGGCGCTGTTCCTTTCGGGCGCGGTGTGCGTGATCGGCGGCCTGGGGACGCATGCGCGCAACCTGACGCTCGCGACGCGTTCGGAGGTGGACGGCGTCCGCTTCGCGGTGCGCGATTTGCCGATCGAGGCGCGCTTTGCGGCCGCGCCGGATTACGATCACCCGCTGGTATTTTCCGGGCGCAAATTGGCGCTGGGGTACGAGGGGCATCTGCACAGCCAGGGGATCGATTTCAAACCGGTCGCGGCCGATCAACGCTCGCTCATGCTGGGCGAAGCCGATTGGCGGCGCGCGGCGCGGCGGCTGGGCGTGCGGTATCTTTTCTGGGGGCCGCGGGAGGAAAAGCGTTATCCCGGCACGACCCGCCCCTGGGCCGAGGATCGCCCGCCCATCGCCTCGGGGGTCTGGGGCGCCATCTACGATCTTGCGCCGTGATCCGTTTTCACGTGCCTCCGGTTACAGTGTAACCTTCCGCGCGCAAATCTTCGGCCAGCCCTTGCTCCATCTCCGCCGCGATGTGGAACGGCATCGGGTTATAACACGCATAGAGTTCCGGCAAGAGCCGCACCCCATACTTGCGCACGGTCCAGGCTGACTTGTAGCCCTTGCGGTGATTCTCGAATCGCTCCGCCGGATCGAGCCCCGTCATGCCCACGTAGACGCACGGCTTTGCCGGATCGCGCTTCGGGTTGAGCCGCCGGATGGACGGATGCTCGGCCACCTTGGGATCGAGGAGGACGACGTAGACGTTATGATGGAACTCCTTCTTCATCGCAAAGGGGATTCAGATAGTTCTCGGCGATCCAGGCAATCACCGGCACGCACACGGCGTCGCCGAAGCCGAAAAGCGCCTGGTTAGGAGTGCCCGAGATAATGTAATCATCCGCGCCCATGAGCCGGGCGCATTCGCGTGGGGTGAGGAGGCGCGCGTGGCATTCGCCGTTCCCGGCGCGCAGGAGGATCTGCCGCCCGCTGCCGCCGCGCGGGGTGCGCAGGCAGCCGGCCACGCCATCGACGCGCAACTCCGCGCGCGACCGCCCCAATCGTACGCGCCGAAAGACCGTGCCATAACTCACGCGCGGCGCCGCGATCATGGCGTCGGCTAGTGCGCGATGTCGCTCGCTCATTTGCGAGAGAAGATAGTCGGTGCGAAGGGGCGCCCACCAGGCCTCGGGCGGCACGTTGTCCAACAGGTTAGGCAGAGCAAGATCGCGCACCGGCAACGGCGGGAGCGAACGAACCCGCCAGCGGATCTCCGGCGTCTCGCGGATGAAGTCGCCAAGTGCGCCGGCCCGCTCGGCGCGTTGATCGTTCCCGTAACGCGATCCCACGATGAACAGGCGCCGTCTGCTCTGCGGGACGAACGCGGCGGCGTCGACGAAGAACGCGTCGACGGCATAGCCGAGAGCGTTCAGCGCGAGCAGCGCCGCGTGCAGATCGCGCCCGCCGTTGGAGGTCAGAAAGCCCGGGACGTTCTCCAACATCACCAGCGGCGGACGTCTTGCGCCCATCGCTTCCAGCACGCGGAGAAACCCCCAATACGCGGATGATTCCTTGCCTGCAAGGCCCGCCCGTCCGCCGGCGAGCGACAGGTCGTTGCAGGGGAAGGAGGCGGTCGCCAGATGCACGGTTGGGACGACGGCGGCATCAAGCGCATGGACGTCACCGAGAGCCAGGGGCGGCTCTTCCGCGCCGAAGTGCGCGCGGTAGGCGCGGGCTTTCATCGGGTCGATGTCGTTCGCGAACCGGGCGGCCCACCCGGCGCGTTCCAGCCCGACGCGCATGAGCCCGATGCCA
Source organism: uncultured Chthoniobacterales bacterium (assembly GCA_964249195.1). GTDB lineage: Bacteria > Verrucomicrobiota > Verrucomicrobiia > Chthoniobacterales > SZAS-18 > CAXUAZ01. The sequence continues at coordinate 9,031 of CAXUAZ010000123.1, read as the reverse complement.
GCAAAAAATTCTGCGAAGGTGCGCCGGTGCATTGTCGAGATGCTGCCTTAAACCACGGGCTTCGTCGCGCATTGTCTTTCGGCTCGCGGCCAAGATCCTTTATCACGGAAATGAGTAAAAGGCATTGACATGCTAGGGATGACGTGATACTCTAACAAACACGCGATATGGCCTCCCCAAGAGTAAAAGACGCAACGATGCGCATCATAGACCCACTTTTTTCTTCCCGATCCGCCCGCAATGTTGAACGCAAAGCATCGCCGAGTGTCTCAATTTAAGACAGTTTAAACCTTCGACATGCAACCCGACAAGTTTACCACCAAGACCCAGGAAGCCCTCCAGGCGGCGCAGAACATCGCGGTAGAATTCGGCCATTCCGAGATCGGCAACGAACACCTCCTGCGCGCCCTCCTCGACCAGAGCGAAGGGATTGTGCGCCCGTTGCTCGAGAAGGTCGGGGCGTCGCCGATCAAGCTGGGGGAGGCGCTGGACGCCGAACTCAAGCGCCGCCCGAAGATCGTCAGCGGCAGCGGGCAGATTGGCATCTCGCGCGGCCTGCGCGAAACGCTCGATCGCGCCCAGGCCGAGATGACGCGCCTCAAGGATGAATACCTCAGCGCCGAGCACTACCTCCTCGCGTTGACCGATTCCAACGACCCCGCCGCCCGGCTGTTGAAAGATCAACAGGTGACCCGCGACCGGCTCATGCAGGCGCTCGTGCAGGTGCGCGGCAACCAGCGCGTCACCGACGAAAACCCCGAAGGCAAATACCAGACCCTCGAGAAATACGGACGCGACCTCACCGAACTCGCCCGCAAGGGCAAGATCGACCCCGTGATCGGTCGCGACGACGAAATCCGCCGCGTGATGCAGGTGCTCTCCCGCCGCACCAAGAACAATCCCGTGCTCATCGGCGAACCGGGCGTCGGCAAGACGGCCGTCGTCGAGGGGCTCGCCCGGCGGATCATCAGCGGCGACGTGCCCGAGTCGCTCAAGCGCAAGCGACTCATCGTGATGGATCTTGGGTCCATGATCGCGGGCGCAAAGTTCCGCGGGGAGTTCGAGGATCGGCTCAAGGCGTTCTTGAAGGAGGTCACGTCCAGCCAGGGCGAGATCATCCTGTTCATCGACGAGCTGCACACCATCGTGGGCGCGGGCGCGGCGGAGGGGGCCGTCGACGCGTCGAACCTGCTCAAGCCGCAGCTCGCCCGCGGAGAACTGCGCACCATCGGCGCGACCACCCTCAACGAATACCGCAAGTACATCGAAAAGGACGCCGCGCTGGAGCGCCGATTCCAGCCGGTGAACGTCGACGAGCCCTCGGTCGAAGACACCATCGCGATCCTGCGCGGACTCAAGGAACGCTACGAGGTGCACCACGGCGTGCGGATCAAGGACGCGGCGCTGGTCGCGGCGGCGACGTTGTCGAACCGGTATCTCACGGAGCGTTTCCTTCCCGACAAGGCCATCGACCTGATCGACGAGGCGGCGTCGCGGCTCAAGATCGAGCTGGATTCCATGCCGACCGAGATCGACCAGCTCGAGCGCGAGATCATGCAGCGCGAGATGGAACGCCAGGCGCTCGCCAAGGAGAAAGACGCCGCCAGCCGCGAGCGTCTCACCAAGCTCGAGAAGGAACTCGCCGACCTGCGCGAGAAATCCGACGGGCTGAAATCGCAATGGCAGAGCGAGAAGACCGTCATCGACGAATCCCGCAAGCTCCAGGAGCAGTTGGAAGCCGCCAAGACCGAACTCGAACAAGCCCAGCGCCGCGGCGAACTCAGCCGCGCGAGCGAGATCCAGTATGGACGCCTGCCGGAGCTCACGCGCCAGCTCGAAGCGCATAATGCAAAGCTGGGTGAGGTGCAGGGCGATCAGCGCCAGATGTTGAAGGAGGAAGTCACCGAGGACGACATCGCGGAAGTCATCTCTGCTTGGACGCGCATTCCCGTTTCACGTCTGCGGGAGGGGGAGCGCGAGAAGCTCGTCAAGATGGAGGAGCGGCTGGGGAAGCGGGTGATCGGGCAGCGGGAGGCGATTTCCGCCGTGTCCAATGCGGTCCGCCGCAGCCGGTCGGGATTGCAGGACGAGAACCGCCCGGTGGGCAGCTTCATTTTCCTGGGTCCGACAGGGGTGGGGAAGACGGAGCTGGCGCGTGCCCTCGCGGAGTTCCTCTTCGACGACGAGAACAACATGGTCCGCATCGACATGAGCGAATACATGGAGAAACACGCCGTCGCGCGGTTGATCGGCGCGCCTCCGGGGTACGTCGGGTACGAGGAGGGCGGGCAGCTTTCGGAGGCGGTGCGGCGCCGGCCTTATTCGGTGATCCTGTTCGACGAGATCGAGAAGGCGCACGCCGACGTGTTCAACATCCTGCTCCAGGTGCTCGACGATGGGCGGGTCACCGACGGGCAGGGGCGGACGGTGGATTTCAAGAATGCGGTCATCATCATGACGAGCAATCTGGGGAGTCAGTTCATCGTGGGCGGCGAGCTCAACGGCAAGAAACGCGAGACACGCGTGATGGAGGCGCTTCGCGGGCATTTCCGGCCGGAATTTTTGAACCGCGTGGATGAGGTCATCATCTTCGACCGGCTGACGGACGGGGATCTCAAACAGATCGTCGACATTCAGCTCGGGCGGTTGGTGAAGCGGCTCGACGCGCAGAAGCTGACCTTGACGTTGAGCGAGGAAGCCAAGGAGTTCCTGGCGCAGGAGGGTTACGACCCGGTGTACGGCGCGCGGCCATTAAAGCGGGCGGTGCAGCGGCAGATCCTGGACCCGTTAAGTCTGGAGATTCTGGAAGGGCGTTTCCAGGAGGGCGATGCAATCACCGCGGAGGTGCACGATGGGGACATCATGTTTCGCAAGGACGCGTGATGATGACCTTCCAAACCCTTGGAGGGGCACGCTCCGTCGTGCCCGTATTTGGATTGCCGCACGGTGCGCCCCGTGCGCCAATCCGACAAATGGGGCATGACGGAGCATGCCCCTCCAGGGGTTTACTTGGATTGCAACTCCGCGTCGGGCGCGGGCTTGCGGCGGCCCATCGCCTGCGTCTTGGAGATGGCCTGCGCGGCCATCGAACGCGCCTTGCGCAGCCACCGCCGCGCCCACGCGTACTCCGTCCCGAGGATCGCCAGCCCCGCCGGGATCACCAGGATCGCCGGGCCTGGGGTCACAATGAGAATCATTCCAAAAATCACCACCGTTCCGCCAATGATCGTCACCACGATCCGCTTGATGTGCGGGACCTCCTCGACCCGCAACTTCGCCAGCAACCGCGAAAGCCAGATGCTGAACCGGCCTTCGTCGTATTCTTCGGGCGAATCGGGAGGAATCATAAGATCGGGGGAGGTTCGTGGAGGCGGGCGCGCAGGTTTTCGCGTTCCGCGGCGAGTTCAGCGGGAAAACGGTCGCCGAGCAGGTCGAAGAGTTCGCCCTGGGCTTCGAGTTCGCGTTCCCACTCGGTGCGGTCCACGCGCAGGAGCAGGTCGAAGCGCCTGGCGTCGACGCCTTCCAGCTCATCGAGATCGAACCCGTCGCGGTGCGGCAGCCAGCCCACGGCGCTTTTGACCGCGCTCCCTTCACCCTCGCAACGCTCGATGATCCAGCGCAACACGCGCATGTTTTCCCCGAAGCCAGGCCACAAGAATTCACGCGTGGAATCGCGGCGAAACCAGTTCACCCCGAAGATCAGCGGCGGCTGGGTGATTTCCTTCCCCATGTCGAGCCAATGCTGAAAATAATCCCCCATATGGTACCCGCAAAAGGGCAGCATCGCCATGGGATCGCGCCGCACCTGGCCGATCGCGCCGGTGGCGGCGGCGGTGGTCTCGCTGGCCATCGAGGCGCCGATGAACACCCCGTGCGTCCAGCCAAACGATTGCCACACGAGCGGCACGGTGTTGGCCCGGCGGCCGCCGAAGATGATCGCGCTGATGGGGACGCCGCGCGGGTCGTCCGCTTCGGGCGCGAGCGCGGGGTTGTTGCGCATGGGGGAGGTGAAGCGGCTGTTGGGGTGCGCGGCCTTTCCGGTCGATTCGCGGGTCCACGGCTCGCCTTTCCAATCGGTGCAGGCGGCGGGGGGCGGGCCGTCCTTGCCTTCCCACCAGACGTCGCCGTCGTCGAGCAGGGCGACGTTGGTGTAGATGGTGTCGCGAGCCATGGTGGCCATGGCGTTGGGATTGGTGTGCCAGTTGGTGCCGGGCACGACGCCGAAGTATCCGGCTTCCGGGTTGATCGCCCAGAGGCGTCCGTCGGGGCCGGGTTTCATCCAGGCGATGTCGTCGCCGACCGTGCGGATTTTCCAACCCGCGAAACGCGCGGGCGGGATGAGCATGGAGAAATTTGTCTTGCCGCAGGCGCTGGGGAAGGCGGCGGCGATGTAGTGCCGGGCGCCGGTGGGGGATTCAGCGCAAAGGAGGAGCATGTGCTCGGCCATCCAGCCCTGTCGGCGCGCGAGATAGCTGCCGATGCGCAGGGAGAAGCATTTCTTGCCGAGGAGGACGTTGCCGCCGTAGCCGGAGCCGACCGAGAGGATTTCGTTATCCTGCGGGAAGTGGGCGATGAAGCGGCGCTCAGGGTCCAGATCGAGGGTGGAGTGGAGGCCGCGGTTAAAGTCGGCGGGCGCGGCGGCCAGGGCGTCGAGGGCGACGGCGCCGACCCGGCTCATGAGCCGCATGTTGAGGGCGACGTAGACGGAGTCGGTCAATTCCACGCCGACCTTGCTCAAGGGCGAATCGACCGGACCCATGAGGTACGGGACGACGTACAGGGTCCGGCCGCGCATCGCGCCGGCCAGCAGGCCGCGCAGTTTCTCGCGCATGGCGGCGGGCTCGGACCAATTGTTGGTCGGGCCGGCCTCGTCGCGGGTCGGGGTGCAGATGAAGGTGAGTTGCTCGACGCGGGCCACGTCGTTGGGCGCCGAGCGATGCAAGTGGCAGCCGGGCAGGCTCAAGGGCAGGAGGATGCCGGCGTCGCAAGCCGCAGCGGTCAGGCGGGCGGCTTGTTCGGCGGAGCCGTCGCAGTAGACGACCTGCGCAGGTTCGCAAAGCGCGATGCTATCAGCGATCCAGGCGGCGAGCGCCGGGAGGGCGGCGCAGCGGGCGGATACGGGGTCAGGGGCAGGCATCGGGTTGCGGGAAAGTCGGGGCGCCTCCCTTCAGGGACCGGCAGTGTCCCATCGGCGGCGGGGGGTGTCAATCGCGCCGGCGCCTGCGCGGAAAAAGGTTGTCCGCAACGGCACGCGCGTTAAGATTACACGATGAAAGTTTCCGTGCTTGCTTTCGTTTCTCTTGGGGGCGTGTTCCTTCTGCCCTTGGCCGCCCGGGCCCAGATGACCGGCGGGCCAGGCGGGACCGGGAGCGGGTACGACGCGCCGGCGGTTAACCCAAACTCAGCGGCTAACAACCTGGCGTTGTACGACTTGAATGGCGACGGCAAGATCGACGATTGGGAGCGCGACAAGGTCAACCTGCGCCTGCTCTCCGAGATGGATCTCAACCACGACGGCGTAGTCGACGAGAAAGACCGCAAGCTGGCCAAGGAGCGCATGAAGCAGCAGAAGGCTGAGCGCGCCGCGGAGATCAAAAAATACGACTTGAACCACGACGGCAAACTCGACGACCACGAGAACGCCCTGCGCCTGGCCGACGAAGCGAAGGAGCGAGCCAAACAGAAGCCTTCGCAGGCCACGGTGTTGCTCTCCAAGCCGATCATCGAGAACTAAAGGCTGTGTCCGCCGCCGCAGACCCGGTCCCGACGGCGAAGGAGGTCTTCCTCGGTTGGCTGATCGCCTGGGCGCTCTGGTTCCTGGCCAAAACCTGGCGGTGGCGGGTGGAAGACCTGGGCCGCCTCCACGCGTGGATGCACGGGGAGCCGGTCCTGGTTTCCTTTTGGCACAACCGGCTCCTCCCCATGCCGATCGTCTGGAGCCGGTTCATCCCGCCGGGGCGCCCGCACGCGGTGGCGCTCAGCAGCGCGAGCGGGGACGGCGAGTTGATCGCACAGGTAATTAACCGCTTCGGGGTTCACCCGATCCGCGGGTCGGCGACGCGCCGGGCGTCCCGCGCGCTGCGGGACATCAAGCGGTTCCTCGACAAGGGGCATGACGTGGGGGTGACGCCCGATGGTTCGCGCGGGCCGCGGTACGAGATCAAGCCTGGGTTGGTGCTGGCGGCGCAGTTGTCCGGGAGGGCGATCCTGCCGTTGAGCTGTGAGTTTTCCTCGGCGTGGCGGTTGCGGAGTTGGGACCGATTCTTTATCCCGAAGCCGTTTTCGGTCGTGACGGTCGTGCTGGGCGATTTGCACCGGGTGCCGCGGACGACGACGCCGGAGGAGTTCGAGGCGGCGCGCGAGGCCTGCCAGGCGGCGTTGATGGCGCCGATCCGGGAGTTATAGCAAAGCGCCAAGGTGGATCGGGCTCTCCGAGCGCGATGGCAAACCTACAGCGGCGCAGCCGCTCTCGAGCAGATGAGCAGCGTGCCGCTGCTATTGTTACCCATCGCGCTCGGAGAGTACGATCCACCTTGGCGAGCTCGCTATCTTTAGCGGAGCACCATCAGCGAGAGCCGGGCCAGTTCGCCGACGGACCAAGCCTGGAAAGGGCACCCGCGCGGAGTGTGGGGCGGGTCGGCATCGGCGATCTCGGTGATCCGGCTCGGGACGAGGCAATCCAGACCTTCCAGAAGCGGGGTGACGAAGCGCTCTCGAGCCTGCGCGCGGGCAACCTTGGTGTCGCCGCGAACCCGCACCCACGCTTCGACAAACGGCCCCAGCAGCCACGGCCAAGCGGTGCCTTGATGATAGGCGGCATCGCGGGTGGGGCCGTCGCCAAGGTAGCGGGGCATGTAGCCGGGCTCGTGAGGGCCGAGCGTGCGCAGGCCCATCGGGGTGAGGAGTTCGGCCTCCGCGCGGTCGACGATCGAGCGGGCCTGATCCAGCGGCAGCAGGGAAAGGGGCAGGCCGCCGATGGCAAAAAGTTGGTTCGGACGCAGCGCAGGGTCGTTGTCGCCCGAGCGCCCGTGGCAATCGATCACGTCGTAAAGGCAGCCGCGCTCCGCGTTCCAGAAGCGCGCGGCGAAGGACTCGCTGCCCTGCTCATACAGGGCCCGCCAGCGCGCCGAACGCGGCGCCATAAGGCAGAGGGCGTTGAGCCAAAGCGCCTGGATCTCCACCGGCTTGCCGATGCGGCCCGTGAAGGCGACGCCATTGCACACGGCATCCATCCAGGTGAGCGCGTAGCCGTCCTGACCGGCAAACAGGAGGCCGTCGGCGGGATCGGCGCGGATGCCAAATCGTGTCCCATCAGCGTAGCCCGCCAGGATCGCCTGGCAGGCGGCGAGGAGTTGTTTTTCGTCGGCGGCCCACCGCTCCAGGCGGCCGGCGTCTCGCGGGCGGGGAGCAAACGAGAGGTAATCGTGCGCGGCAATGATGAACCACAGCGAGGCGTCGACCGAGTTGTACTCCGGGGCTTGGCCATTGTCGGGAAAGCGGTTGGGGAGCATCCCTTCGGAGACGGCGTCCGTCCACTGGAGGAGGATCTCGCGGGCTTGATCGAAGCGCCCGGTGGCAAGGCAGAGTCCGCGCAAGGAGATGAACGTGTCGCGGCCCCAATCCGTGAACCACGGATAGCCGGCAAGGATCGTCGTGCCGCGGTTGCCGCGCGCGATGAACACGTCGGCAGCATGAGCGAGCGGGGCGCCGAGGCGGTCGCGACGGCGTTCTTCGTCGGTGCGCAGGGCGGGCAGGAGCTTGCCGGCGTCCGCGCCGGGCGGGAGGGTGAGCGAGGCAGGCCCGAGATCGGTTGCGCCCAGGAGCATGCAGGCGTTGCGGCCGGCCTGGAGTTTGAAGGTGAAAACGCCGGGAACCGCCAGGTCTTCCAGGCAGTCGAGACCGCGCTCGCGCTCGAGGGTGTAGAGGAAGTTGTGGTACCACGCGGGCTCATGACGGTACGCGCCGTTGCTCCAGATCCGCGACCCGGGAACGCCGGGATACGGCTTCCAAAGGACGCTGCCGGGTTCCTCCACGGCGGCGAAGTTGAACGCGGCGTTTTCGTGGTGCGTCGCGTGGTAATCCCGGCCGGAGAACAGCGGCCGCACCTCGAGTTGCGCGTCTCCTCCGCGGGCCAGGCGCCAACTCACGGCGGTCAGTCGCGTGGCGCGATGGACAAAGATTTCCTGCTCGATCTGCGTGCCGTCGGGGAGCTCGAAAGTCCAGCGCGGCCACGGCACGGAGGCAAAGGCGGCGATCAAATCCTGGCCGCGCGGCTGGAGTACATCCGGCTCGTAGCGTTGCGTGGAAAGACCGCTCCGGGCGCCATTGGCCGAGGTTGCCCAGACTTCCAGCCCGTTGATGAGCGCCATCCGGCCGACCGGCGGCTGGGTGGCGGGCAGCAGCAGCGCGTGGTAACGCCGGGTGCGCGCGCCGCCCACCGTGCCGGAGGCGAATCCGCCGGTTCCGTCGGGCTCAAGCCATTCGGCGTCAAGATTCATGGCGGTTCTTTGGATGGTGAGATGTACCCGGCAAGGCGCAGGAACGTCCAGAAGATCCGCCAGCCGGCTACGAACGTGCCGCGCAATGTGCCGGACACCTTCGACTCGCCGCCGGCGCGGCAGCGGTGCGCGACCGGGATCTCCAGGATGCGCAGGCCGTACTGACAGGCGCGCATTTGCATTTCCAGGTTCCAGCCGTAGGTCTCGTCCCGCATGCCAAGCCGGTCAAGAGCCTCCCGCCGGATCGCGCGGAAGGGGCACATGTCGGTGAAGGTGACGCCGTAGCGGAGGCGGATCAGAAACCCAGCGGCATAACCGGCGAAGATTTGTTGGAAGTTCATGCTGCCCGGTTCTCGCTTGCCCCGGGTGCGGGAACCGATGACGAAGTCCCGCTCGCCCGCGCGGATCGGGGCGAGGAGTTGACCCATCAGTTCTGGGCAATCGCTGCCGTCGCCGTCGAGGAACACGACCAGGTCGCAATCGGCGGGAAGCGCCGCGACCCCGGCGGCGCAGGCGCGCCCGTAGCCGGGGGT
>CAXUAZ010000122.1:352-12217 GCA_964249195.1 uncultured Chthoniobacterales bacterium | reverse complement strand
CAACTATTATGGCGACCACAACGCGCCGCTGACTTTCACCGCCACGGGCGGCGCCCTCCTGGCCCCGGACGGCGGCGGGACTTACACGCCGAACGCGACCGTCGACGTGCGCGCGACCGGACAGATCAACGTCAACGGTTCTCAAACCTACGTGGGCCAGGTGTACGTGTATCTACCAAACGCAGTTAGCACGGTGAGCACTATCACGGCGACGGCGACAACGGCTGGTCAATCCGTCTCCATCTCCACGACCGCCGTTGCCAGCGACCCGAACACGGCGGCGCCCAGCGACTTTGATGTGTCGTTCAATACCGAAAGTTACGTGAGTCTGACATTCGCGCCATCCGACGCAGCGATGCCCGTCTCGTTCGAGATCAGCTCGGATGAAGGGGTAAGCTGGTCCACATGGGGCGTGGCCGAGCCGGGTGCGACCGCTTACACTCTGCAAGGTTTGCCGCAGGAAACGCACCTCTTGATTCGCGCCTTCACGGGGACGGACCCTGGTGGCTCCGGTGGAAACACCAATGGCGGCCAGACCAACGGCGCGAACCCGCCCGGACCAACCTCGCCGCCGACTGGCAACATCGAGGCCACCCTTTATCTGGAGCCACACATCCTTGGCGATCAAGTCGATTTCATCGGGCACAACTGGAGTTACGCCGGCTTTCAAGGCATCAACCGCTACCTGCATGCCAACAAGGTGACCAACGACAGCGATTCGGACAACGACGGGGACGCTGGCACCCAAGTAAACGACGCCGATGTCACGCCGCGGACTGGCGAGGTGACACGCACCAGCACCGGGCCGGGCATCGATTACACGGTGCGGACGGAAGTCATCGATTCCGACACCGCTAAACACGGGACGGGCGCAGATGACGACGGCGACGTGATCGACGGCGATCACACGGTGACGCTCTCCTCGGTTTATTCGTTGGCGACGTTCAAGATGGAAGCGCCGGGTTGGTGGCCGGGGTTCAGCGGCAATCCGTATCTGGGGAATAACCGCGCCAAACTCGACTTCCGCGACGAATCCTATTCGTATGATGACGATACGGTCAGCGCGACTCTCGGTTACAGCGAGGCCTGCGAGATCGAAAAGCTGCGCTACCGCTGGCAGGTCAACAAAGATCCCAACGGGCATCTGGGCTTTGACGAGGTGTTCAAGCCCAAGGACGGCAGCCCAATCAAGCACCACGTGCTCAACTGGGACACTCACGGCGCGACCGAAAGCCCGACAAATGCGCTGTGGACCGTTGACCCATTGACGCTCAACAACAAGGCCGAAGGCACTTACCGGGTGCTGGCGGTGGAGTTGCAAGCCATCGGCCGAAGTAACGGGCCGTTCGCGCCGGGCGACACGCCGGCCAACGGCGATCTGGTTCCCTCGATCAAGACGGACGGGACAGGCCAAAAACATTTCGTCGTGCCCAAGGCGGTCGGCGGGACGGTGAGCATCACGGCGAAAATGGCCGGCGAGGTGGAGGAAGGGATGGACTTCGACAGCCTGTATGAATTTGTGCCGATTCCCGGCCACGCGACGATTTCGAGCAACACGATTCAGGTAAAAACCGACGATCCGGGCACAGGACCGTACGTGGTGCAGGTTCGAACCAAAGGCGCCAGCCCCGCCATCATCGCCAGCATGAATGTTTGGGTCGTGTGGACGGCGCTCACACCTACAGTCACTGGGAATTCTAAATTGGACGGCTCAACCCTTGGCGTTCATACCTCTAGACTGGCAGACAGATTCAAGGTGGCGACGGGAGTTGATTGGACGGCAAGTATATTGCCGCAAACTATCATTAACGGGGCCAATGACCGTCCTGCCTTGGAAAGGCAAGGTCGTGTCGATCCACCTGGGGAAACCGAGGCTAACTTCGGGGCCACTAATTTCGGCGTGCCCTATGACGGCAATCCAGATGCGTCGGGAGCGACCTTTTCGGGATGGGACATCAGTCGGCAGCGGATGATCACGGGACAGAAAGGACCTGATCTAATCGCCACCACAATAAATGATGAATTCCCTTTCTCTCCAGAGGGTTTCCCCACGGAGGATAATGTTGGAAACGACGATGAATCCGTTGGTGACGAAGATTCTAATCCTTACCAGGGGAATATAGGCGCCATTGGAGAACTCGTGTCTAACGACGAGCCGTTTAATACAGCTCGCGATTCGCATGATGCTACCAACGGAGGGACTGGGTTCGACGGCGATAAGCTGCACATGCAATACAGGTTCAGGGAGTTCGTGCGGGTACAAATTGGCCAAACATGGTACCGTTGCTCATCCGCGAACGAGGGCCTATGGAGGTTCTTCGACCTTGAGAGAATATCCGGGCAATGGCAACAGGAGCCTCAAACCACTGTGATATTTGATCTAACCAACAACTGAAAACTCATGAATTTCTCCTTCGCAGCTCGGACCGTAACTCTTTGTGCTCTTTTGTGGATAATTAACCTAGAGAGTTCTGCGGCCGCAGATGATACCAGTATGCCTTATGTTGTTGAGCTACAGTCACTCCGAAAAGTGGGAGTGCCAGCGCTCATATCGCCGGGCGAAAGAACATATTATATTTTAGAAAAACTTGGCGCGAGTCCGCTGAACAAAGAGGCGATTGCGACCGAGTTGATAAACTGGGTCTTCGTCATAGAACCGCGTCCAAAAACATTTGAGAAGATTGGCTTGCTTCGTATCCATCCTGCGGCAAGAGCTTTGATCAAGTTGGGTGAAGTATCTAAGCCGTTATTTATTGCAAAGCTGCGTGCTTCCACATCGGATGCGCAAGCAGAACTTCTCGTTAGATGTGTTAGTCTTGTAGCTAAGGAGCAAACTGAAAACGAGCTAAGATCTGTCTTGGCCGGCACCCACTCCGGCTACGCTGAGAGCGCCATCAGCTTATTCTTAAATCGTGAGCGGAATGGCGGATAAAAAAGTGCGAAAGGGGTGCCGTGTCTTAAAAACAGTTCTAGCATTTACACGGCACCGTTGGCAGTCTCGTGGCGGACGGTTTCTCGGGCGGCGTTGGCCTCGCCTGACGGAATCTCAGTGCAGCGCAAAAGTTCTCCCAAAGGTGCGCAGGTACGCACCGGGGCTGCGCTGGCCGGTGACCGTGGACGACACGATCCCAATAACGAGCAGAACAAACGCAATCGCCAGCAGCACGCGATTCAACGCGGCGCATTGGCTGGCGAAGTTCGGAAACAGGGTGTTGAAGTCGTTCATCGGCTCAGTGCGTAGGGAATGCTGCAGCGCATCGTTGATCTGGAAGGTTTGCGAATAGCCCTTCATCGCTTCGCTGAACTCCGCCTTTCGCTCTTCCGCTCGCGCCTGGTCCTGCTTCTTGGCAACCGCCACGGCCTGGTGACTTGCCTAGAGCATCGCCGACGGGCGTCTTGCATGCTATTATGTTGCCGATATGACCGCTACTCCCCTGCGTCAATCCCTCGTCGATGCATTGCAAGCCGCCGGCGCCTCGGCCGAACAGGCGCCCAAGCTCGCCGATCTCAAAGAGCCCGGTCTCTCGTGGATCAACGCCGTCCTTAAGAACCCGCAGATCGACGAAAACAAGCTGCTCGCCCGACTCGGGGAAATCTTTCGCGTTCCCTACGAAAACCGCTTCGATCCGGGCCGGGTGGAGCGGGCGACGGTCAATCTGTTTCCCAGCCGCTTCGTCTTTCAGCATCACATCATCCCGTTGGAGAGCAACGAATCGGAATTGACCCTTGCGACGTACGACCTGTTCAATTCGGCCGGGCGCCAGTTCGCCACGCAGCTCGCCGGCGGCAAGACGATCAAATGGGTGCTCGCGCCGCGCGCGCAAATCCTGCGCGCCATCAAGAGCCTCTACGGCGTGGGCGCCGAGACGTTCGACGAATTGCTCAAGAGCCGGATCGGCAACGTCGACGACCTCCTCACCGACAAGGAACTCGTCTCCGACATCAACGCGAACGATCCCGAGGCGTCGGTCGTTAAGTTCGTCAATCAGATCATCCGCGAGGCCATCGCCGAGCGCGCGACCGATATTCACGTCGAGCCGCTGGAGAACGATCTGCGCATTCGCTACCGCATCGACGGCATCCTGCACGAGGCCGCGGTGCCGCAGCAATTGCGCGTGTTGCAGAGCGCCATCATTTCGCGCCTGAAGGTCATGGCGCGGATGGACATTGCCGAGAAACGCTTGCCGCAGGATGGGCGCATCAACCTCGCCGCCGGCGAGAGCCAGATCGACGTGCGCGTCTCCACAATTCCGACCGTCAACGGCGAGAGCATCTCTTTGCGTCTGTTGAGCAGCCGGGATCGCAGCAGCTTCGGCATGGAGCGGCTCGACCTCGCGCCGGATCAACACGCGCTCGTCAGCAATCTCCTGCAACAGCCTAACGGCATCGTGCTGGTGACGGGGCCGACCGGGTCGGGCAAGTCGACTTCGCTCTATTGCTTCCTGAGCAGCATCAATTCGGTCGCGCGGCGGATCATCACGATCGAGGAGCCAGTCGAGTACCGGCTTCCCGGGGTTTCACAGATCGACGTGAAACCGGAAATCGGGCTGACGTTTGCGACGGGCTTGCGGCACATCCTGCGGCAGGATCCCAATGTGATCATGGTTGGCGAGATTCGCGACGGCGAAACGGCCGACATCGCGATCCGGGCGGCGCTCACGGGGCATCTCGTGTTTTCGACCTTGCACACGAACGACGCCGTCGGCGGCATCACGCGTTTGCTGGATATGAACATCGAGCCGTTCCTGCTCTCGAGCACGGTCCGCGCGTTCATGGCGCAGCGCCTGGTGCGGACGGTCTGCCCCTATTGCAAGGCGCCGGCGGAGTACCCGGCGGAGTATCTAACGGAGATCAATTTTCCCGTCGATAAAGGCACGACCTTCACGCGCGGGACCGGTTGTGATTACTGCCGGCAAACGGGTTACCAAGGCCGGATGGCAATCCACGAGATTTGCGTGATCAACGAGCGGGTGCGCAAGCTGATCGTCTCGAAAGCGAGCGGCAGCGTGCTCAAGGTGGCGGCGATCGGCAGCGGGATGAAGACGCTGCGCCAGGACGGTTGGCGGCGCGTGATCGAAGGCCGCACGACGATCGAAGAAGTGGTGCGCGTGACGCAGGAAGATGAGCTGATGACGGAGATGGTGTAAAGTATCAAGGTATGACAACCATTACCCTGCCACCGGACGTGGAAGAAGCCTTCGCGCAAGCAGCCCGGCAGACAGGCACGACTACTGAAGTGGCGGTCGTCAAAAGTTTACGGGCGAAACTTCCTGCACAACACCGGTCGCTCGAACCGGAGATCCAGCCAGGAGCGACGATGCTGGATTTTCTCAAGGATTATATTGGCGCGGCGGCATCCAGCGCCGCCGCCGCCGGCCAGGGAACGATGTCAGTGAACCCTGGTGATGCCTTTACTGAAGGCATGGTCGAGAAAAGGCGTCGTGGCAACCTGTGATCTTAATCGACACTGGCCCATTGGTGGGTTTACTGGACAAAAACGACGCGAATCATATCGCGTGCACGGAAGCGCTCTACGATCTGGGCTGCCGCATCCTTGGTAACCACATGGCCTTGTTTTACAGAGGCTATGTATCTGCTTGGGCGGGACGGCGGGTATTCCATGCAGAGGCATCTCTGGAACTTGCTTCTCTCAAAGAAAATTATTTTGTGGCGGTTCGAAGAAGCGGAATGCGTGAGGATGTCCGCGTTAATGGCGAAGTATCACGACACGCCGATGGACCTTGCAGACGCTTCGCTGATCGCAGCAGCGGAGAGCCTCGGTCTGCGCACAATATTCATCTTGGACAGCGACTTCAGGCTTTATCGGCTTGGAAACGGTTCGGCACTGGAGATCATCCCGCGGTAGTCAGAGCTTCAAAAAATTTTCCAGGAGCCGCATCCCTTCCTTGGTAAGCACGCTTTCCGGGTGAAACTGCACGCCGTGGATCGGGAACTCCCGGTGGCGCAATCCCATTATCTCGCCCTCGGCCGTGCGGGCGTTGACCTCCAGGCAATCGGGCACGCTTTCCGGCTTCACGACCAGGGAGTGATAGCGGGTTGCTTCGAAGGGCATCGGCAGGTCTGCAAACACCCCGCTCCCATCGTGCAAAATCGGCGACGTTTTCCCGTGCATCAGCCGGCCGGCGCGCACCACCTCCCCACCGAAAACTTCGCCGATGCACTGATGCCCGAGACAGACGCCGAGCACCGGAATGCGGGGCCCGAGTTCGCGGATGATCGCGCTGCTCACGCCCGCTTCCTGCGGCGTGCCGGGGCCGGGCGAGATGCAAATACGCGAGGGGTTTAGCGCAGCAATTTCTTCGACCTTCATCTCATCGTTGCGTCGCACGACCGGGTCAGCGCCGAGTTCGCCAAAATACTGGACGAGATTGTAGGTGAACGAATCGTAGTTATCGAGGACGAAGAGCATGGGGAAAGGCGAAGGATGAAGGATGAAGGATGAAGGCAGAAGGATGAAGGCAGAAGGATGAAGGATGAAGGATGAAGAGAGGTCAGAGGATGCGTGGCTTCATTCACGGCCCATTCGTCTTTTGCCTTCCGTCTTCGCCTTCTGCCTTCATCCTTCTGCCTTCATCCTTCTGCCTTTCCGCGATCCGCTTGGCCAATTCAATCGCGCGCAGCATCCCGCGCGCTTTGTTCACCGTCTCCTCGTACTCCGTCGCGGGCGCCGAGTCGGCCACCACTCCGGCGCCGGCTTGCACGTAGGCGCGGCCATCCTTGAGCACCACCGAGCGCAAGGCGATGCAACTGTCCAGATTGCCGTCAAAACCAAAGTAGCTGACCGCCCCCGCGTAGCAGCCGCGTTTGCTCTTCTCGACCTCGTTGATGATCTGCATCGCCCGCACTTTGGGCGAGCCGCTCACCGTGCCGGCCGGGAACGTCGCCCGCATGACGTCAAACGCCGAACACCCGGCGCGCAGCTTGCCGACGACGTTGGAAACCAGGTGCATGACGTGGCTGTACCGCTCGACCGTCATGAAGTCCGTCACCTGCACCGCGCCAAATTCCGAGACGCGGCCCACGTCGTTGCGCGCAAGGTCGACCAGCATCAGGTGCTCGGCGCGTTCCTTGGGGTCCGCCAGGAGCGACTCCGCCAGCGCGGCGTCTTCCTCCGGCGTGGCGCCGCGCGGCCGAGTGCCCGCGATCGGGCGGATCTCGATGCGGCCGTTGAGCGCGCGCACGTGCACCTCCGGCGAACTGCCCACCAGCGAGAAACGTCTGCCGAAGCGCAGGCAAAACATGTACGGCGACGGATTGATGAATCGCAGCGCGCGATACAGCGAGAGCGCGTCGCCCTCATACGCCGCCTCGAACCGTTGCGAGGGCACAAACTGAAAAATATCCCCCGCGCGGATGTGCTCGAGCCCACGGCGGACCATCCCTTCGTACTCCTCGCGCGTCGTGTTGCTCTCGGGCGCCCCGGCCAGCGGCAACTCCTCGAAGACCGACCCCGGCTTCAACCGCCCCGGTTGCCGCAGCCGCTCGACCAGCCGCCGCAGGCGCGCCTGCGCCCGGTCGTAAGCCGCCGAAGGGTCGGCGCCTTCCGTGTACACGTTCACCGATACTCGCATCCTCCGGAAACGGTGGTCGAACGTCAGCAGCGTATCCGTAATGAGAAAAAGCGTCTCAGGCAGCTCCAGATCGTCCCGCCGCGCGGGGGGAACGCTCGGCTCAAAAAAACGCGCCGCGTCATAACCGAGGAAACCCACCGCGCCCCCGCTAAACGGCACGTCCGCCGCGGCCGGAGCGGGCCGGTATCGCTTCATGAAAATCTGCAACTCCGCCAACGGGTCGAGCGCCGTCTCGAATTCGGTGCGCTCCCCATTTTGGGTGATGATAATCGTCCGCCCGCGGCTCTCGAACGTCGTGGCCGGTCCCACCCCGAGGAACGAAAAGCGCCCAATCTGCTCGCTGTTCTCCGCGGATTCGAGCAGAAACGCGCACTCGTCTTCCGCCGCGTCTTCGTCGAGCAGCTTCTGGAATGCCGCCACCGGCGTATCGCAATCCGCCATCAGTTCCGTCGACACGGGAATCAGGTTCCAGTTGCGCGCCAGTTGGATGAATTCTTCGCGGTCGGGCCGCATGGGCAGCTCGTTCATTTCTCCGCGCGGTAAACAGCCTCCGGATCAAACCTGGGCGCTTCGGCCATCTGGAGCGTCCCGCCGGCGCGATCCAACGGTTGGAAGAAACAGCTCTCATAACCGGTGTGACAAGCGCCGCCGCCGTGCTGATGCACGAGGAAAAGAAGCGTGTCGCCATCGCAATCCCGCCTCCATTCCACGACCTGCTGCCGATGCCCGCTCGTCTCGCCCTTGTACCAGAGCTTGCCGCGCGACCGGCTCCAGAAGTGCATGAATCCCGTCGCCAAAGTCGCGGCGAGGGATTCTTCGTTCATCCACGCCATCATCAACACGCGGCCCGCTTCCGGCCCGTCGCCAGCCCCGGGCGCCTGTTGCACGATGGCCGGGATGAGCCCGTCCGCATTGAAGCGCAGCGCGGAGAAGTCGGGCGTGGGTTGCATGGGCCGGCGGAGGGGACGCAATAACGCTTGATCGGCCTGCCCTTGCAACTGAGCGTTCTCTCTGACGCGAATTCGCCGGGGACCTTCGCCCAAGGCACACTTCTAGCTTGAACCTTTTCCACGCATGGATTCGAAGCTGACTAGCGAGGAGTACGCTCAAATCCTTCAAACAATCGAAATGTTTGAAGTGATCAGCCAGGCGGAACCCGGCGATTGCCAGAGCTACGACATTCTCAAGGAGGCGTATCTCAAAATTGGCCAGATCGAGGCCGCCCTCCAGGTTTCCCGCAAGCTCGCGGAGGCTTACCTCAACATGGGTCTCTACTCCTCGGCGCTGCTGGAGTGCGAGGGCATCCTGCAGCTTCAACCCAACTCGCCCGACATTGTCGCGCTCATGGGCGAGATCGAGAGCCGGACGGCGCCCCCCGCCGGCGCGCGCAACGGCCATTCGCTCAACGGCAGTTTCGGCTTGATCGACGAGGTGTCCGATCAACCCGCGTCCCTCATCGCGCTCAGCCCCAACCGCAAGGGCGGGCGCGCCAACGGCGCCGACGAGACCGACGCCGCCGCCGCCATCGACACCGCCCTCAACTCGGACGACGGCAACGAGCACTTCGCGAAATTCCTCACGTTTCACCGCATCATCACCGAGGACGAAGCCGTCGCCAGCCTGGCCCGGGTCAAGGAGATCCACAGCCGCCTGGAAGGCGTCTCCCTGGGCGCATCGCTCCTGGACGAGA
Source organism: uncultured Chthoniobacterales bacterium (assembly GCA_964249195.1). GTDB lineage: Bacteria > Verrucomicrobiota > Verrucomicrobiia > Chthoniobacterales > SZAS-18 > CAXUAZ01. Next base: position 2,935 of record CAXUAZ010000122.1, on the reverse strand, counting down.
TCACGAACGTCACGGGCCGCGACATGGATGCGCTCTTGAGCAGCGTGATCGACGCGACCAAGGCGGGTTACATCCCGCTGGAGAATTACGATATCGACCGTTCGTTCGTGCGCATGTTGCCGGAGACGATCACGTTGGGCCGGCTGCTGGTCCCTTTCGACGTGGTCAGCCGCACGATGATGGTGGCGCTCTGCAACCCCTTCGACGCCGCCGCCAAGCAGGCCGTCCAGAGTTCGTTGGATTACAACATCCAGTGGTACCTTGCCAAGCCATCCGCGATCACGCGCGTGTTGCGTGACGTGTACCGCCTCGACACGAGGGACTAAGGCAGAAGGATGAAGGCAGAAGGATGAAGGATGAAGGTTGAAACCAAAACACAGAACCCATCTGCCGCTGCCCGCCACAATCTATAAACACCAAACTCACATCCGTCACCATAAACTAATCTGCCTTCATCCTTCTGCCTTCAGCCTTCTGCCTTCCCTAAAATGAGCGCTAAATCCTTCGGCGAACGCATCGCCGACATTCTCATCGAAGACGGTCTCCTCCTGCCCAGTCAGCTCGAGGAAGCCCAGGAATTGCAGAAAAAACAGGGCGGCCGATTGCTCAAACTGCTCACCGATAATCAATTCGTCACCGAGCAGGACATGGTGATCTCCATGGGCCGCTGCCTCGACAAGCCCCCCGTCAACCTTGGCAAGGTCCGCATCCCCGAGGCGGTCCTCAATCTCGTGCCCAAGGACATGGCCAAGAGCTACAAGGTCGTTCCCGTCGCGGTTCTGGCCAACAAGCTCTTCGTGGCGATGGCCGATCCCATGAACGTGCTCGCGCTCGACGATCTGCGCACACGCACCAAGTTCGAGATCGTCCCGATGATCGCGACCGAGCGCGCCGTCAACGAAGCGCTCAGCGGCGTGCACAGCGCCACCGGCGCCATCGACGAGGTCATGAAAAAGGCGGCCGCCGAAGCCGCCAAGACCGCCGCCGAAGAAGACATCGAAGTCGAGGGCAACAAGGGCCGCGAGGACATCGATCTTGACCGCCTGGCCGCCAGCAGCGAGGACGGCCCCGTCATAAAGATCGTCAATTTGATTCTCGTGCAGGCGCTCAAGGACCGCGCGAGCGACATTCACATCGAGCCCGCGGAAAAATCCATCCGCCTGCGTTACCGCATGGACGGCAACTTGATCGAAGCCAGCGGGCCGCCTAAGAGCCTGCAAAACTCGATCGCATCCCGCATCAAGATCCTCGCCGGCCTGAACATCGCCGAGCGCCGCCTTCCGCAGGACGGCCGTTTCCGCATCCGCGTGTCCGGCAAGGAGGTTGATCTGCGTATTTCATTCCTGCCGACGGTGTACGGGGAAAAGATCGTGATCCGTATCCTCGATAAGAGCGCCCTGAGCGGCTCCATCGAGGCGCTGGGCATGGACGAGGCCACGATGGAAGGCTTCAAGAAAGCCATCGACGCCCCGCACGGCATGATCCTCGTCACGGGCCCCACCGGCTCGGGCAAGACCACGACGCTCTACTCGGTGTTGAGCGAATTGAACAAGCCCGAGTACAACATCGTCACGGTGGAAGACCCCGTCGAGTACCAGCTCCAGGGCATCAACCAGGTGGCCGTCCGCCCGGACGTGGGCCTCGACTTTTCCAGCGCGCTGCGGTCCATCCTGCGGCAGGACCCGGATATCGTCATGATCGGGGAGATTCGGGACAACGAAACGGCCGACATCGCGGTCAAAGCCGCGCTCACCGGCCATCAGGTGCTCTCCACCCTTCACACCAACGACGCCGCCGGCGCCATCACCCGCCTCGACGACATGGGCATCGAGCCCTTCCTGATCGCCAGCTCGGTGCTGCTTACCTGCGCCCAACGTCTCGTGCGCCGCGTCTGCCCTAATTGCCGCGAGGAATTCCTGCCCGAGCCCGAGATGTTCACCCGGCTCAACATGGAGCCGACCGGCCAGGAGACTTTTTACCACGGCAGCGGCTGCGAGCGTTGCAAGCAGCGGGGCTATCTCGGCCGCGCCGCGATTCTCGAGGTGCTGCCCGTTTCCGAGTCGATCCGGCGCCTCATCATCAAGCGCGCCTCCGCCGCCGTGCTCAAGAACCAGGCGCTCAGCGAAGGCATGAAGTCGCTGCGCCTGGCCGGAATTGACAAAGCTCAAGAGGGCGTGACAACCTTGGAAGAGGTCTGGCGGCTTACCGCTGAAGATTAACCTGCTGATTAGCAAAGACTTCCCGAGCAACCCAGCCTCCATTCTCTTATGGCCTTGTTCTCCAATTGGTTCAAGTCGAAACCCGACGGATCGGAACCCAACGGCGCCCAGGCGCCGGCCGAAGAATCCTCGCCTCCCGCCGCCGCGCCGGAGACCGCCCGGCCGCCTCAGGTCGCCTCCGTGCGCACCGTGCGGCCCAATCCGGTGCAGCCCATCCGGGTCAGCGGGCCGAGGGCGCGCAGCCCCATCTCGCTCACCTCCCCGGCCATTTCGGCGCCGGGCGGCAGCTCGCCCTACGCGATGCCTCCGCGCAACGTTTCCTTCGCCAGCGCCGAGATGGAATCCACGCCGCCGCTCCATGCGG
>CAXUAZ010000122.1:0-246 GCA_964249195.1 uncultured Chthoniobacterales bacterium | reverse complement strand
TCATCTGCCGATGCACCGGGTCGTCGAGCAAATGGGCGCAACCTTCGCCCCGCGCCAGGATCAGACGCCGGAAGAGAGCGTGGCCGAGATTGAAACGCCTTTCCTGCAGGTGGCCATGGAAGACAATGCCCGCCTGCCCAAGGCGCCTGGCACCTCTGTGGGCGCCACGGTGCGAGCCGTCGGTTTGCCCAACGGCCGCAAGCCTACCCTGCCCAGCATTCCCCCTCCCGCCGTCCGCACCGGGGA
>CAXUAZ010000121.1:0-12281 GCA_964249195.1 uncultured Chthoniobacterales bacterium | reverse complement strand
GAGCTGCCGACGTCGAACCGGTACCCGGGCACAATTTCCTCCGTGAACACGGCGCCGCCCACGATCCCGCGCCGCTCGAGCACCAGCACGCGCAACCCCGCTTTGGCGAGGTAACACGCGCAGATGAGCCCGTTATGTCCGGCGCCGATGAGGATGGAATCGTAGATGGGCATGCGGGTTGACCATTGCGCGGGAGAGCGGCGCGATTACCCTGTTTCGCATGAACCGCATCGAAGAGAAACTCCAATCGCTCGGGTTTTCCGTGCCGGACGCGCCCGCCGCCAAGGGCAATTATCTGCCTTTCCGCCAATCCGGCAATCTCCTCTTCCTCGCCGGCGCCTTGCCGATCGAGAACGGCGTGATCCGCACCGGCAAGGTCTACGATGCCGCCACGCAACAGGAGGGCTACGACGCCGCCCGGGTGTGCGTGTTGAACCAGCTCGCGGTCATCAAGGCCGCGTTGGGCTCGCTGGATCGCGTGGCGCAGGTGGTCACGCTGGCGGGTTTCGTCAATGCGGCGCCGGATTTCACCGCGATCCCGGAAGTGATCAACGGGGCGTCCGATTTCCTGGTGGAAGTGTTTGGCGACGCCGGCCGGCACGCGCGCGCCGCGGTCGGCGTGGCGAGCCTGCCCAAAGGGGCCATCGTCGAGGTGCAGATGACCGTGGAGATCTCCGCATGAGATGGGTGGCGCTCCTCTGCCTGATCGCGTTCACGGCCCGCGCGCAGACGGCGGAATTGCCGCGCGTCCTCCTCATCGACAAAGCCGCTGCGCCCGCGCGCCTCGGGCAAAAAGCGACGTTGACCGTCGCCCCGCTCAAGCGCCGGGACGATCGCTTCGTTGGAACGTACACGGTGACGGTGTCACCGTTGCCGGTAGCTAACGAGGCGGGTTCCTTCGAGGTCATTCTGTCTTCGGACGCGCTGCGCAACCTAACGGAGCGACGCCCCGTCTCATTCACGGGCAGCGCCAAGAATGACGCCGGGAAACCCCGGACCATCAAGGGAACCGCCACTCCCAACGACGCGCGGCAGGGAGCGATCCAGCTCGACATCGTCTCGGAGCGGGGCCCGCTGCATTACATCACGACCTACCGTCTTCCCGCGACCTGAGAGGCGCTTTCGCTTTGGCGATCTTCGAGCTACGTTCCGGCGCGCTGCCGCCATGACTTCCCTTGCCCCCGCCGCCGTCCAGCCGTTGCATCTAACGATCAACGAAATCTACCAGTCGATCCAGGGCGAAAGCTCCTGGGCGGGTTGGCGTTGTGTGTTCGTGCGCACCACCTTCTGCGACCTGCGCTGCACGTATTGCGACACGACCTACGCGTTCTATAAAGGCGACAAACGCCTGTTGACCGGGATCCTGGATGAAGTCCTCGCCTTCGACTGCGACCTCGTGGAGATCACCGGCGGCGAACCGCTGCTCCAGAAGAACGTCCTCCCCCTGATGACCGCCCTCTGCGACGCCGGCAAGACCGTGCTTTTGGAGACGAGCGGCGCGCACGACATCTCGCGGGTCGACCCGCGCGTCTGCCGGATCATGGATCTCAAAACGCCCGGCAGCGGCGAGTGCGGTCGCAACCTGCTCGCCAACATCGGCTTCCTAACGCCCCTCGACGAAGTAAAATGCGTGATCGGCTCCCGCGAAGATTACGAATGGGCCCGCGCGATGGTGCTCGACCACAACCTGGCGGGCCGGTGCAAAGCCGTCCTGTTTTCCCCGATCTTCGGCCGCATCGAGCCGGTGCAGATCGTGGAATGGATGGTGGAGGACAAATTACCCGTCCGTTTCCAGCTTCAAATGCACAAGTTCATCTGGGACCCGGCGAAGAAGGGAGTGTAGGAAAGGCAGAAGGATGAAGGATGAAGGCAGAAGGCAATCCTTTGAAGCGGGATTTTCCTTCTACCTTCATCCTTCTGCCTTCATCCTTCTGCCTTTAAAGATATGCTCGTCCAACTGACCAAAGACTACACCTTCGAGAGCGCCCAAACGCTCCCCAACGCCCCTGCCGGCCACAAGTGCGCGAAGATGCACGGGCACAGCTTCAAGGTGGAGATCAGCGTCGAGGGCGAGGTCGATCCCGCCACCGGCTGGGTGTACGATCACGCGCAAATCAGCGGCGCCATGCGGCCGCTCGTCGCCATGCTCGACCACGCTTACCTCAATGAAATCCCCGGTCTCGAAAATCCCACCATCGAGAACATGGCCGCCTGGTTTTGGACCCGCCTCGCGCCGGACTGCCCCGGACTGTGCGAGATCGTCATCCATGAAACGCCCACCGCCCGTTGTGTCTACCGCGGCCGCTGATCTGGGGAAATGCCGATTGACAATCCGGCGCCTCCCGGCTTTAGAACAGGCACGTCATGCAATCCCGCTCCCTTCCCGTCGCCCTGCGCCGTCTTCTCTTATTGAGCCTCCTGCCGGTGGGCTTCGCGGCCTGCGATCGGCATCCCGCCGGTGAACCGCCCGAGGCTTATGGCCATGGCTCGAGCCGCGCGAAGAGTTATACCAGTCACGAGATCGACAGCTCCAGCGGTTCGCGCCATTTCTCCGATTCCGCGGGCGTCCAGGCGGAGGGCAAAACAGGCGCCGCTCCCGGCGAGTCCAGTCCGGCCGCGGCGGGCAAACGCCTCAATCCTAACCCGTAGTCTTGCCGTCTGGCTCCTGCTGGCGGCCATTCGGGTGCACGCCGCGGAGATTCCCGGCCGGTACTACCTGGCGGAAGGTTCCCCCGGAGGCGTGCTGGAGGTGAAGGCGCGCCCTGATTTTGTCTGCAACCTCAACTGGCGGCTCGACTCGGGGAAACGCCCGCGCGCCCTCGGGCTCAGCGATGCCGGCAACCTCCTCGCCGCGTCGCTCAACACCGGCGGCGCCGCGTATGGCCTCGTGATGCTCCGCCGCGCACCCGCAGGCTGGAGCGGCCATTGGATCACCAGCATCGACGGCGGGAGCACGATCGGCGATATGACCATCGACGGCGACGCGCTCCCCGGCCGGCGCCGCTTCTCCGGCCGCGGACGCGCCGGCGCCTTCGCGGGCAGCGTGAACATCACCCCGCGCGGCAGCGCCCTCGCCCTCAACTTCACCAGCGCCGACGGCGTGCAACTCTACCGAGGCATCGGCGTGGTCGATGGCGACCGTCTGCTCGTCGCGTGGAGCTTCGGGGCCAATCCCGCCCTCGCCGTGTACGCCGTGACCGACCACGGGCTCACCGGCCAGCGGTTCAGCTTCGGGCGCGGTCAGAGCGACGCCATCGTTTCCGCGGAGCGTTTGACGCGCGAGGGCGCCGATGACACCATCTTCCCGCCCTTGTTGCCGACTCCTTCCGGGCGTAACCCCTGATGTCCACCGCCGCCAAGACCCTCAACATCCTCGCTGAAGTCACCGAAACCGAGCGCGTTCGAGCCGAACCCGATCTGCGACTCTTCGACGAGGGCCTCCTCGATTCCCTCGGCGCCGTGACTTTGATCGCCCGCCTCTCAGAGGACTTCGGCGTCGACATTTCGCCGGCTGAGTTCGACCGCGAGACCTGGGCAACGCCGGCGCTGCTGGCCGCCGACATGCAGCGTCGCGTCGGACCGTGAGCACCGCTTTGGCAACCGGGCCGCGGCGCCAGGCGCTGCTGGCGGCGGCGGCGCTGCTCGTCGTGGTCGGCCTCATCCTGGCCGTCGAGGTCAGCGTCCGCATGCGGCTGCGCACCCATCTGGACGCCTTCGGCGACCGGATGTCGCCCGCGAAGCTCTCCGGCAACGTGCTCGACAGCCGCGCCTTCGACACCCCGGGAGTCTTGCCCGTCTTCGGCAGCTCGGAGTTGAACCGGCCCGCGCTCAACCGGCCCGATGAATTTTTCCGCCGCCGCCCGACCGGATTCGACGCCTTCACCATCGGCCGCGGCGGCACGAGCTGTCTCATTATCACCCAAAAAATCGCCGCCGTGGCCTCCGCCGCCCGCGGCCAGAAGGTCGTCATTATCTTGTCACCGAGCTGGTTCCTCAAAGATCAGGTGACCCTCGACGCGGTCAGGGGCAACCTGGCGCCGTTGCAGCTCGGCTCCTGGATCTTTGGCGACTATCTGAGCGACGCCCTCAAACAGCGGATCGCGCGTCGCCTGCTGGATTATCCGCAAGCGCTCGAACGGCAGCCGCTCATCACCATGGCGCTCGAATGCCTCGCGCAAGGCGCCCCTTCGGACCGGCTGCGCCTCGCCGCGTTGACGCCGATGGGCGTCGCGCAAAACGTGTTTCTGGAGCGCATCGATTACTGCGCTCTGCTGCGCGAGATCCTCCTGTTCCAGAATCGGCGGGCATTGCGCCGGGAGGAGCGCATCAGCGGTCCCGGCGCCGGCGAGCCCATTCAATGGGACGTGCTGGCCCAACGGGCCGAAGAGCGCGACCGCGAGCGCGGCAACGGGAACCAATACAGCGTCGGCGCCCCCACCATGGAGGTGGGCCAAAAGCCGCCGAAGGAACACGGCAAAAAGAAAGGGACCCTCAGCGCAGAAGTCGATGAGGATGCGATGACGGCCGCGGTCATTCTAAAACAACAGCAAAAATCCCCCCGCAACCGCGACGCCGATTTCTTCAACGAACTCGCCCACGCCAAGGAATGGACCGATCTCAATCTTCTGTTATCCGTTCTAAAAGAATTGGGGGCGCAGCCGCTCATCATCAGCCAACCATTCAACGGTATGTACCGCGATATGAACGGCAACACCGCCGGCGCTCGCCGCGCCTACTACGATAAGCTGCATGCTTTCATCGATCCAACCGGTATCCCATTACTCGATTTTTCGGAACACGAGGAAGACCGGTACTTCTTTAACGACACCGGCCACCCGAGCAGCAAGGCGTGGATCTATTACGATCATGCCCTGGCCGATTTTTATGCAAAACACCGTTAATCCGCCGCCTTCGGAACCCGTGCTGATAGTGCCCTTGCGCGGATGGCCGCGCGCGGTTGGATTGTTTCTCTATTATCTGGCGATCCTCCTTGCCCTTCTCGTGATCTATGGGCGCGGTGACTTCGCGACGGAGAAATTTATTTATCAAGGTTTCTAAATGCTGCAAGTTCTCGAACAAGTGCAGCATTGGGCGGACGCGACGCCCGACCGCGTGGCGCATCGTGCAGCCTCCGCGAGCGGCGCGCTCACGTATCGCGAACTCGTCTCGCGCGCGGTCGCGCTCGCCGCGCATCTCGGGCCCGGCAGCGAGCCGGTCATCGTGCTCGGCCACAAGGAGCCGGAGATGCTGGTCGGCTTCCTCGGGGTTCTGGAAAGCGGCCGGCCCTATATCCCGCTCGATGACAGCTTGCCGGCTCATCGCGTGGAGACGGTGGCGCGGGCTTCCGGCGCGAGGACGATCCTCACCCCCTCGCAAATTGCCCAGATGTCACCGCCGCGCGATGGCTTGCGTTTGCAGCGCGTCATGGAGCGGGAAGATCCGTTCTACATTATCTTTACGTCCGGCAGCACCGGAGAGCCGAAAGGCGTGACCATCACGGCAGGTTGCCTCGATGCCTTCGTGACGTGGATGCTCGACGAACAGCGTTTGATTCCTAGCGGCGAGACGTTCCTCAATCAGGCGCCCTTCTCGTTCGATCTCTCGGTAATGGATCTCTACTTAAGCTTGGTAACGGGAGGTACGCTCTATAGCATTACGCGCCGCGAGGTGGCAGACTTCCGTGCGCTGTACCAGGCCTTTTCCGAATGCGGCGTAAGCGTGTGGGTATCGACGCCATCCTTCGCGCAAATGTGTCTCGCGGAGAAAACGTTTAACGCCGCTCGCATGCCCGCGGTCCGGCGCTTTTTGTTTTGCGGCGAAACCCTTCCCGCCGAGACCGCCGCGCAATTGCTGGAGCGTTTTCCCGACGCGGAAGTGTGGAACACCTACGGACCCACGGAGGCAACCGTGGCCACCACCTCGATCCGCATCACGCTTGCCATTCTGGTCGCGGGCGGTTCGTTGCCCATCGGCTACGAGCAGCCCGGCGCCTCGGTTCTCCCGCTAGACGAAGATGGGTCGCCCGTCCCGGACGGCGAGCGCGGCGAGATCGTGGTCTGCGGTCCGAACGTCAGTCCCGGCTACCTCGGCCGGCCTGATCTTACCTCGCAGGCGTTCTATTCTATTAACGGTGTGCGGGCCTATCGCACGGGCGACTGGGGTCGCCGGCGCAACGGTGTCTTGTTTTGCGAAGGCCGCAAGGATCTCCAGTTGAAACTCAACGGGCACCGCATCGAACTGGCCGACATCGAGTCAAATATGTGCGCGCTGCCGGCGGTGCGGGATTGTGCCGTGGCGCCCGTCTGCAAAGGAGAGACGGTCCTCAGCCTGACGGCGTTTATCGTGCTGAATGGAGAAGCTGCTTCCGCCGCTGGCTTGCGCGCCGAACTCGCCCAGCGGGTGCCGGCCTACATGCTGCCGCGCAAGATTGTTGTCCTGCCGTTCCTGCCGTTGACGTCCAACGGCAAAGCCGACCGCCGTAAACTCCGCGAGCTGGCAAATTCCAAATGACTCCCTACGCGAGCTTCCTCTATTTCGCCGTCGCGGGCTTCTATGCGCTCCTGCCGGCCACGATCCTGCGCGCCTGCTTCCGGACCATCCCGCCGTGGATCACGCGGTCGTGCATCGTGGCCGCAACCGCCGTGATGCTCGCCATCCAATACTCCAATGTGCTGGACGATCAGACCCCCGGGCTGATCCACCAACTGGAGATGCTCGGCGCCTTTGCGCTCGCGCAATATCTCATCGCCGCGACGCTGATCTCCATTCGGCGAAAGACGAAGTCGCGCTGGCCTGGTTACGCCGCAATTCTGCTTTCCCTCTCGCCGCTCGCCGCGGCGAAGTTCACGAACGTAGGCGGCATCGTGGAATTTGTCGGGCTGTCCTATGCGACGCTGCGCGCCATCGACGTGCTGGTCGGCATTCACGATGGGCTGATTAAATCGCTCCCAGCCGGGCAATTCTTTGCGTTCCTGGTCTTCTTCCCGACGATTTCCTCCGGCCCGATCGACCGCTGGCGCCGGTTCAGCGTCGATTGGGAGCGGACGTCTTCCCGCGCCGACTTCCTGGACGATCTCGACCAGGCGGTGCATCACATCTTCACCGGTTTTCTCTATAAATTCATTCTCGCCTATTTAATCAAGACGCAATGGCTGGACAAGATATCCGCGATTCCCACCCTGCGGCACGACATCTCGTACATGTATGCCTATAGCGCGTACCTGTTCTTCGATTTTGCGGGATACAGCGCGTTTGCGATCGGGTTCAGTTATTTGTTTGGGGTCCGCACCCCGGAGAACTTCAACAAGCCGTTCCTCTCTCGCAACATCAAGGAATTCTGGACGCGCTGGCACATCACGTTGTCGTATTGGTTCCGCGATTTTATCTACATGCGGTTTTTGCTGGCGGCGATCAAGGGCAAGTGGTTTCGCAGCAAATACACGGCCGCATACGTCGCGAACTTCCTGACCTTCGGCGCGATGGGCCTCTGGCACGGGACGGCGCGGCATTATCTGATTTACGGCGTCTACCACGCGTGCCTGGTGACCGGCCACGATCTCTTCGCGCGCTGGAACAAGCCACACCCGGACCAGCCGGCCCGTTGGTGGGGCGATTCGCGCCTGGCCCAGTTCGCCGCCGCGCTCGTGACCATTCACGCCGTCTGCTTCGGATTTCTGATCTTCTCCGGCCGGCGACTTTTTTGACAACCCTACGCCGCCTGGGAATGATACCGTTTCGACTGCTTGCGCTGTTGCGCAATCCGGCGAACCTCTTCCATATCCCTATTCAATCTGTCACGCGAGATGGCACTTGCCGGGATTTCTGCCGACCCTGTTGCCTGTCTCAAGCGGATTTCAAGATCTCGACCTTGGCGCAAAATCTTCCTCTCTCTAAACAAAATCCGCGCCAGAGGCACAAACGGAATAGAAGCCCACAGGGTGATGAATATGAACGATTTCATCGTCTAAAATTCTCTCGAACCTCCAATAAAACTTGATGCAAATCAGTTATCATCTGGTTCCTTGAGGCCAATTCTTCGCGCATAGGCTCAAAGAGCGTGTGCAGCCTCTTTATTTCGTCTTCGCACATTTCAATATTCCGTTCATAGAGTTTGGAGGACCTGTCGCGTCTCAGCAAGGAGATGATCAGCGCGCCTCCAAGCTGGCCCATACAGAACCAAAAGCGTTGCCAGCAATTCTTTCTAGCGGCTCTGCTGGAGCAAATCGATAATGAATTTGATTAATCCTACGTCGGGATGATCGGCCATGAGCGGTCGGAAATGCGACTTTTTCGAAGGAACTGCAATTGCAAATCGATGGCATGGCTGACTGCGCTATCGTTAGCCAGAGCGCTTTGCGTGCCACGAAGGAAAAAACGACGGCGGCGTACCAATGTGGGGCCGGTGGATGCGAAGGCGAGAAAAAACCGAGATCGCATGCTTGTTTCATCACGAAGTCCGAGGGATGGACGGGGTTTAAGCGGGGAAGCATTTTGCGCCGTCAGCTTTTAGATCCAATTTTTCGGATTGCACTCGGCGGGGATCGAACCTGCAACCTTTGGCTTCGGAGGCCAACGCTCTATCCAATTGAGCTACGAGTGCGCTTGTGAGCGCCGGGAATGCTGATTATAAAAGACGCCGGATTGGTTTGCAACTCCCGATTGCCCGCGCTCTACATGATCCTCCCGCCGTGAAACTCTCCCGCATCGTCATCAAACTCGGCACCGGCCTCCTCACCGAGCCCGATGGCGCCGCGCTCGATGCTGCCCAGTTCGAGCGCCTCTGCGCGGAGATCGCCGCCCTGATCGCCACCGGCGCGGAGTGCCTGGTCGTCAGCAGCGGCGCCGTCGGCGCCGGGATGATGGTGCTCGGACTCACCGAACGCTCCAACGACATGCCTACCAAACAGGCCTGCGCCGCCATCGGCCAATCCCGGCTCATGCGCCAATACGAGACTTGTTTCGCAGCGCACAGCCTGGCCGTCGCCCAGTTGCTTCTCACCCACGGCGATCTCGACAGCCGGGCGCGCTATGCCAACGCCCGCAACACGCTTAACCGCCTCCTCGAACACCGCGTCGTCGTGCCTATCATCAACGAGAACGACAGCGTCGCCATCGAAGAACTGCGTTTTGGCGATAACGACCGGCTCTCGGCCGAGGTGGCGATCCTCGCGGGCGCGGACCTCTTAATCATCCTGACCAGCGCCGAGGGTCTGACCCGCGACGGCGACGGACACGGCGTCCCCATTCCGCTCGTCGACGACGTGGACGCCGTTATGCACCTGGCCGGCGAGCAGCGCGGCCGGCTCTCGACCGGCGGGATGGGATCGAAGCTGCAGGCGGTGAAGCTGGCCGTCGAGGCGGGGATACCGGCTGTCATTGCCAACGGGAGGACGCCGGGTCTGATCGAGCGGATCGTCGCCGGGGAGCAGGTAGGGACGCGGTTCCCCGCGAACCGGACGGAGTGAAGCTGCACGCGGGTGACGGTTTTTCATTGACATGCGAACATATCTCTGATAGAGTGCCCATTGATCGGTCGATTTCCTCCGCTCCCCAAGCGGGGCGCGTTAGACGTTACAACGCGTTAGGATACGTTACCGGCCATCGAAATTTTTAGAATTTGACCGCATGGACCTCGCCCACGAAATCCTCGATCTCTGCCAGCGCGCCAAAGCCGCGTCGCGGGTGCTCGCGCGGTTTTCCAGCGAGCAAAAGAATGCCGGGCTGCTCGCAATGGCCGATGCCTTGCTCGCGCACGAAGCCGTCATCCTCGAGGCGAATGCTGCGGACGTGGCAGCCGCGAAGGGGAACGGACTCGCCGCCGCGATGATCGACCGCCTGCGGCTCGATTCCAAACGGCTCGTCGCCATGGCGGAAGGCGTCCGAGCCGTCGCCGCGTTGCCCGACCCGGCCAGTGAGGTCATCAAGCAGTGGACGCGGCCCAACGGCATCGAGATCAGCAAGGTGCGCGTGCCGATCGGCGTGGTCGGAATTATCTACGAGTCGCGCCCGAACGTCACCAGCGATGCGGCGGTGTTGTGCACCAAGACGGGCAACGCCACGATCCTGCGCGGCGGCAGCGAGTCGCTCCGGTCGAACCTCGCGATTGAAACCGCCTTGCGGGACGGCGCGTCGAAGGCTGGACTCCCGGCGGACTGCATTCTCCTCATTCCAAACCCCGACCGCGACGCGGTGCGGCTCTTGGCGGAGAGCGATCAGTACGTGGACATGATCGTCCCACGCGGCGGTAAATCGTTGATCGAAGCCGTGGTGAAAGCCGCGCGAATGCCGGTGATCAAACATTATCACGGGTTGTGCATTTTGTACGTGGACCGCGCGGCCAGTTTGGAGATGGCGATCGACCTCGCGGTGAACGCCAAGGCGCAACGTCCGGGAGTGTGCAACGCCGTGGAGACGCTGCTCATCCATCGCGCCGTTGCCGAGCAGTATTTGCCGGAGATCGCGGCGGCATTGCGCGCCGAGGGGGTGGAGTTGCGCGGCGATCCCGAAACCCGGCGTATTCTCGGCGAAGGCGGGGCCGTAGCCGCGACGGAGGAGGATTGGGACACCGAGTTTCTCGACCTGATCCTGGCGGTGAAGGTGGTGGATGACTTCGACGCGGCCGTGGCGCACATCGAACGTCACGGCTCGCACCACAGCGACGCGATTGTCACCGAAGACGCGCAAGCGGCTGAGCGCTTCCTCAACGAAGTGGATTCCGCCACCGTTTATTGGAACGCCAGCACGCGGTTCACGGACGGAGCCGAGTTTGGCTTCGGCGCGGAGATCGGCATCAGCACGGACAAGCTGCACGCCCGCGGTCCGATGGCGCTGGAGGAATTGACGACCTACAAATACGTGATCCGCGGCACCGGTCAGGTGCGGGCGTAAGCAGCGGCGGAGGGTGCAACGATAGAGCAGCGGTCGGCATAGCCGCTACCTCATCCCCTTACAGGCTCCGATGGCTCACCGGGTCGCCCCACTGCGAGTAACCCGTGCTGCCGCCGACGCCGCGCACCTGAAACGTGTAGTTAACTCCGGGCGTCAACCTGGTGGCCTGCATGCCGCGCGTGCTGCGGAACAACCCGAACGATTTTGTACGCCGTATCCCCGTCCGCCTTGCCCTGGAGTTCGTAGGCGCCGACGTTGCGCAACGCCCGGACGTGCACGCCGAGAATCCCCACCCCGGCGTTGTCGATGCTGGTGATGACTGGCGTATCAAGCGGCTGCTGCGCGCGATTGGTGCTCACGGCGTCAAACCCGCTCAGGAGCAACTCGGCCAGGCCGTACGCGTCATTGGCGTCAATCGTTTGCTGCACGTAGAGCGCGAGCAGGCGCAGGGAGCCGATCAGGTCGGTGAGCGCATCGTTCTTGGCGGCCGTCGCCGCGGTGCCGCCTTGCGCTTGCCCGGCAATGGCGTCGGTGAACGCGGTGAGTTTGGCCTGCAAGATCGGTCGCTTTATTGGCTTCTCGCCGGTCTGCTAAAAGATTAGAAACAACCCCGCCTGAGGAAACTTAGAACCTTCATCGTGAATTCGACCGTCTCCCGCCTCCATGTTGTCGCAATGCTGGCCTTCGCCGCCTGGGTGCTGACGATCGCTTCGGCCTCCGCCGACACCTATGCTCAGTGGAAAGCCCGCGTGTTCACGACGGCCGAGCAGGGCAATCCGGCCATTTCCGATGAAAGCGCGATTCCCGCGAAAGATGGCGTCACCAACCTCGAAAAATTTGCCTTTGATCTCGATCCCCACCAGAACGGCGCTTGAGGGCGGCCCACTGGCGGCACGGTCCTTAATTACAATGACCTCACCGGCGAACAGGAACCGTTTTTCACCATCTCCTATCGATATCCGTACAGCTATTACCCTGAGAACATCACTTACGTGCCCGAGGTCTCACCCAATCTGCAAGCGGGTCCCTGGATGCGCGGTTCGAATGTCATTGGGTATTTTGACGAGGAATATTCGGCGATTCCCGACAGCCATTTTTTCTTTCAATACAAGGTGCTCAGCCCTGTTGCACAAAACCCCGGCGGCCTCTTCATGCGGTTGCGAGTTTTCGAGGGACACGTCCTCCCCTCGGACTGGCTGCAAAAGTATTTCCCCGGCGTCGCGAATGTCGATCCTGAGGCGGACGGCGATGTTGATGGCCTTACCAACTGGGAGGAGTTCATCAATGGCACTGACCCGACCGACTATTACAACGCCCAACTTCCTGAGCTGTACTTGGTCGGGGGCGGCAATCAGCGCGGGCGGGCGGGTTCGCTACTGCCGACGCCCATCAGC
>CAXUAZ010000120.1:0-12355 GCA_964249195.1 uncultured Chthoniobacterales bacterium | reverse complement strand
TTCATCCTTCATCCTTCATCCTTCATCCTTCATCCTTCATCCTTCATCCTTCGCCGTCGCGGCGGTTTGAGGGCAAGGGCCAAGGGTCAAGATTCCCGAAAAAATGGCCGCTATGATGCGCATCGTACGCCGCTCTCCAGAGTAAACGCCGTGCGACGTTGCGGATCGAAAGGTTCGGTTTGGAAGTTCATGATCTTCGAGATGAATCCAATCAGAAACTAGTCTTCATGTCAATGATTATTTCGTATTTCCGTGTTGATGGCTTCAGCCTTGACTCGCGATTCGGGCGGGCAACGGTTTGGCTGCTTTGCTCGACGCCGACTTCTTCACCCAGACGCCGCTCGCCTGCGCCCACGCCTTGATCGGGTGCGATCTGGTGTGGGGGCGTTGCCGGGGGCGGATCGTCGAGACGGAGGCTTACAACGCGCTCGGAGACGAGGCGTGCCATACCTTCATGCGGCGCGGGGCGCGGGATTTTGTGGAGAAGCATCCGCCGGGGACGGCTTACATCTACCTCAATTACGGCGTGCATTGGCTGCTCAACGTGTTGATCAAAGGCGGCGCCGATGAGGGGTTCGTGTTGATCCGCGCGCTGGAGCCGCTGGAAGGAATCGCTGCGATGCAAAAGCGGCGCGGGCTGGTCGATCCGCGCCAACTTTGCTCAGGGCCGGGCAAGCTGACACAGGCGCTCGGCGTGCCGGCGACTTTTCATGGGTCTAGCTTGTGCCGGGATCCAACGAAGGCGTTTCATGCGGGAAAGGCGGAGCTGGACGTGGTCGCGGATGCGCGGATCGGAATCTCGCGCGCGGCGGACCTGCCGTGGCGGTTTACGCACAAAGGCAGCCCGTTCGTCAGCAAGCGTTTCAAGCCGCTGCCGTAGCGGCGGTCTCCACCCGGAACTCCACCTTCCGCCGGCCGAAGAATCGCCCAATCTCCCGCGCCCGCTGCCGCAACCGACCGCGCACTCCGAGCGGCAGCGCCTTGAAGGGATAGACGGTGACCGACAGCCTCTCCGCGCCCACGCGATCATAGCGCCACGTCGCCACCGCCCTTCCGTGCTCCAGCACGATGCCCTCGATGTGCCCGGCCGGGCGCCAGACGCGGTCGTAATATTTTGCGGGCACGATCCAATCCTTCTCCCGGTGCCCGAGCAGGATCGGGTCGAATCGCCCCAGCATCCGCACGGGCCAATCGCCGCGCGGCGGGGGCTCGGCGGCGAGAAGCGGGAGATCGGCGGTCAAGGCAAGGCGGCCGGCGGCGTCGATCGCACTGACCGCAGCGCCGAGCGCGGCGCCCCACGTGCGGGCGGCGCGGGCCGTGCCGCCGCGCCAATAGGCGAGATCGTTGATAGTCGAAGGGCCGTAGACCGCGAAGTAACGGCGCGCGAGCTCGACGTTGGCCTGGAGCGCGGTGGGCGGCGCCCAATCGAGGGTCGGCAGCCAGTGCTCGCGGTGGGCGTACCGGGCCTCGCCGTCCTCCCAACGCGCGTGAACCGCCTGCCCGGCGCGGACGAGCTCCGCAAACACGCCGCCCCAGGGGGACATCAATCCTTCGGGCAAAATAAACGGCAATCGACGCAGGTCGCTGCGGCCGAGCGTTCCGCGCTCGCGCAGGACTTCGCCCACACGGTGCACGGCGGCGCGATATTCCCCGAGGTCAATGCCGCTGCCCGGCTTGGCGGCTTCGCGTTCCCACCAGGTGCGGCGGTCGGCAAAGGCGGCGTAAAGGAGCGGCCAATCCGCGCTGGCAAACAGGTGGAGCGTGTGGCGTTGGCCCCAGAGGCGGATCAACGTGCGGCGTTCGTGCAGCCGGTGGGCAAATTCCAGGTAGGTATCGGCGCCGGCGGCAACGCGGTTCCAGATGGCGATGGCGCTCGCGGAGAGGATTTGCGCCTGCACGCCCGCAAGGGCGACGGCGGCGGTTTCCGGATCGGCGTAGGCCGGAGCGGCGAGACCGGAACGGACCTGTCGGAACCAACGAATCTGCTCTTCGCTGAGATCTACCACGGCAACTTCTTGGGCCACTTTTGCTTCAGCTCCAGCACCGGCGCGAAGAGATCGCCCAGTTTCGCGACGCGCTGCAAAACATCCGCGGAGGTGAACACCAGCGCGGCGCCCTTCCCGCTTTTCGCGACCGCCGCGACCTCCTCCCAACTCACCGGAGTGGATACCGTGGGCTGATCCTTGGCGCGCAGCGAATATGCGCAAATCGTCGTCTTGTGTTCGTCGTTCTGGCTCCAGTCGACGAGCACCTTCCCCACCCGGCGCGCTTTGAGCATGGAGGAGACCACCTCCGTCGGATAAAGCGTCTCGAAATGTTGTGCGAGCCCCCTGGCGAAGGATTTGGTTTGTTCGTACGTCAACTTCGGCTGGTTGAACGGAACGTACACTTGCAGCCCCTTGGAGCCGGAGGTCTTCGGGAACGATTCGAGGTCCACGCTCTTGAGCAGATCGCGCAAGCGGAGACCCACCCGGCAGCAAAGGACGATATCCGCCGGGGCGCCGGGATCGAGGTCGAAGACCATCATGGTGGGCCGTTGCACGTTCGGCGCGCAGGCCATGAAGGTGTGCAACTCGAGGTCGGCCAGATTCGCGGCCCAGACCAACCCGGCGATGTCGCCAAGCGTGCAATAATGGATGTCGGCCTGGTTGCCTTCGCTCCAGACGGCGGTGGTGGTGAGCCACTTCGGTCGCGAGGACGGGCACTTCTTTTCGTAAAAGAACGGGTGATCCACGCCGTCGGGGTACCGCTTTAACGTCAGCGGCCGCATCCGGAGGTGCGGCAGGACGGTCGGGCCAATCTTGACATAATAATCGATGACGTCCGCCTTGGTGAAACCCGCCTTGGGATAGAGCACCTTTTGCAGGTTGCTGACGGAAACGGTGCGGTCGCCGATCTGGAGTTCGGTGCGGGGGGTGGCCATGGATGATTACGAGTTCGGCTGTGGGGCGCCGTTTGCTTGCCTCCGGGGGCAATTGGCGATAAGAGAATGGCATGCCGGCGCTTGCTCCCCATCCCGCTAAAAAGGCCGTTCACCGGCCTTTGCTGACGGACGATGAATTCCTCGACTGGCTGGAGCCGAAGGTATACGCCGACTTGATCGGCGGAAAGATACACATGCATTCCCCGGTAAGTCTCCGCCACGGCGATCTTCTCAACTTCGTCGATCGCCTGCTGGCCCTCTACATCGAGCGAAAAGACCTCGGCAAGCTGCATCGCGAGAGCATCGCGGTGCGCCTCGGGCCGCGCGACGTTTTCATGCCAGACCTTTGCTTCTTCACGGGCGAGCAGGTCGCAGGGCTGCTGCCGTCCCACGCGGCGTGCGCGCCGACACTCGTGGTGGAGGCGCTCTCGCGTCGCACCGCTCATCGTGATCTGGGGCTGAAATTTGCGGCGTACGAGCGGTATGGCGTGCTCGAGTACTGGATTCTGGATCCCAACCATCTCGACCACCGCTTCTTTGCTCGCGAGGGGGAATTACTCGTGGAATTTGGCGCCGGGGCCGAGCGCATCGATTCACGCGCGGTGGCTGGTTTTTACCTGCGGCGCGATTGGCTCGACCCCGCGGGCACTCCGCCGGTGGAGCGTTGCCTGCAGGAAATCGTCGCGGGATGATCGCCGCCGAGGGGGCGAGTCGCGTCACCATCCACACCGACGGCGGCTGCCATGGCAACCCGGGACCGGGCGGTTGGGCGGCGGTGCTGGAGAGCGGCGGCAAACGGCGCGAACTCAGCGGCGGCAACCCGGCCACGACCAACAACCGCATGGAACTCCAGGCGGCCATCGAGGCATTGGCTGCGTTGAAGACGCCCTGCGCGGTGGAGATGTACACCGACTCGCAGTACCTGCGGCTCGGCGTCACGCAGTGGCTCGCCGGTTGGAAGCGCAAGGGGTGGAGAACGTCGAGCAAACAACCCGTCAAAAACGAGGACCTCTGGCGGCGCATCGACGAACTCGCGGCGGGTCACCAAATCCGCTGGCATTGGTTGAAAGGGCACGTCGGACACGAATTCAACGAGCGTTGCGATGCGCTGGCGAACGAAGAAATGGCGAAGATCCGTCGCGCGTACACGCCGGCGCAGTTGCGCGAGGCGTTGGACGAATTCCGGCGCAGCCTGGAGGCGACGAAGGACTCGTTGTTCTAAGGTGGATCGTGCTCTCCGAGCGCGATGAGTAACCAATCGCAGCGGCACGCTGCTCACTTCTCGGATTTCGAGAGCGGCTTCGCCGCTAGAGCATATAAAGTAAGCTATAGCCGCTCGACCATCCGAAGTCAGGGACGACACAGAGGTCGTCCCTCCAAATATTTGGAGGGATGGGCTCCGCCCCGTATACTTTTT
This sequence comes from uncultured Chthoniobacterales bacterium, assembly GCA_964249195.1. GTDB lineage: Bacteria > Verrucomicrobiota > Verrucomicrobiia > Chthoniobacterales > SZAS-18 > CAXUAZ01. The sequence continues at coordinate 8,015 of CAXUAZ010000120.1, read as the reverse complement.
AATGGCCGTCCCCGTGAGTTGCTGACGGCTACAATTCAATTTAATACGCTCTAACAGTTGCCATCGCGCTCGGAGAGCACGATCCACCAAGTCCTACTCCACGGTCTCCGCGATGCGCGACTGGAGCTCGGGCGTCCAACGCACGCGCCAACCGGGGCCGGCGTGCATGACCAGACGCAGACCGTCCGCGCGGCGGAACTCCAACTCCACCGGTTGCTCCCCGGGCGAGGCGGAGAGCAATTCGCGCACGCGGCCCAGGCGCTCGGTCAGCAGTGATTCCAATTGGAACTGCAACCGGACCGGTTCACTCGCGGGTTGGGCCTTTGGCGCCTTGAGCGGCGACACCTCGCTCACGCTGACGCGCAATTCTTCCTGGCGCTTGTCGACGCGGCCGCTGATCGCCACGATCTGCCCCACCTCGAGGTGCCTGGCCGCCTTCGTGAACACGTCGTTCCACACCATCGCCTCCACGCTGCCGGTGAGATCCTCCAGCCGGATGATCGCAAACGGCTTGCCGTCCTTCTTCGTGAATTTCTTGGTGACCTCGGTCAACGAACCCGCCGCCTGAAAGTCGGTGCGATCCTCCATTTCCGCTAACCCGACGATGGGCGTGTACTTCGGATTCGCCAGCACGCTGCGGTACGGATTGAGCGGGTGGCCGGTGACGTAGAACCCCAGCAGTTCTTTTTCAAACGCCAGCTTTTCCGCGGTGGACCACGGCGTCCAGGCGGGACCGCGCGTCTTCTTCTCGGCGGGGGCCGGCGCGAGGAAATCATCGAACATCGAGACCTGCCCGCTCGCCCGGTCCCGATGGGCGCTGAGCGCGCTGGCCACCACGCTGTCGATCTGCGCGAAGATTTCCGCGCGATCGAATCCGAAGCTGTCGAACGCGCCGCAGCGGATCAGATTTTCGAGGATTTTTTTATTGACCGCGCGGTTGTCCAGGCGCGCGCAGAAATCTTCCAGTGAGCGGTAGCGCCCATTCGCTTGGCGTTCCTCGACAACGGTGCCCATCGCGGCCTCGCCAACGTTCTTGACCGCCGCCAGCCCAAAGCGAATGCCGGTCGCGCCGGCCGATTGCTCGGGGGCAAACTTGAGGTAGCTGTGATTGACGTCCGGCGGCAGGATCGCGATCCCGAGGCGTTGACACTCGGCCACGAAGACAGCGATCTTTTCGGTGTCGTTCACCGCGTTGCTGAGGAGCGCGGCCATGAACTCCACGGGGTAGTTTGCCTTCAGAAATCCCGTGCGCCAGGTGATCAACGCATAGGCCGCGGCGTGGCTCTTGTTAAACCCGTAACCGGCGAATTTCTCGAGAAGATCGAAAATGGAGTTCGCCTTTTTTTCGTCGATCCCGTTCGTGCGCGCGCAGCCGGCCGTGAAATTTTCGCGCTCTTTGGCCATCTTCTCCTTGTCCTTCTTGCCCATCGCGCGACGGAGGAGATCGGCTTGCCCAAGGGAGTATCCGGCGAGCACGTTGGCGGCGCGCTGCACCTGCTCCTGGTAGATCATGATGCCGTACGTGTCGGCGCAGACTTCTTTCAGCAGCGGGTGCTCGTATTTGATCTTCGTCTTGCCGGTCTTGCGGCGGATGTAGTCCGGGATCAGGTCCATCGGACCGGGACGGTACAACGAGAGAATGGCCGTAATGTCGTCGATGCCCGCGATCTCGAATTGTTTGCAGACGCTGGTCATGCCGCCGCTCTCCAACTGGAACACGCCGACCGTCTCGCCGCGGTTGAGCATGGCGGCGGTGGGCGCGTCGTCGAGCGCGATGGCTTCCAGGTCGAACTTCGGCTCGCGCACGCGGATCAGGTTGATCGCATCCTCGATGAGCGTGAGCGTTTTCAGGCCCAGGAAGTCCATCTTGAGCAACCCAAGATCGTTCAGCGGATTGCCCGAGTATTGGGTGATGACCTGCTCCTCCTTGTCACGCGCCAGCGGGATGTAATCGGACAGGTCGCGGTCGCCGATCACGACGCCCGCCGCGTGCACGCCCGTTCCGCGCGTTAGGCCCTCTAGGATCAACGCATGATCCCACACCTGGCGCGTGCCGGGCTCCGTTTCGATCGCGCGTTTGAGATCCGGGTTTTTCTCGGCGGCCTGCGCGAGGCCCATGGGCTTGGCCGCTTCGATGGGAATCATCTTCGAGAGCCGGTCGCCCTCGGAGTAGCTCATGCCGAGCACGCGCGTCACATCCTTGAGCACCGCCTTGGAAGATAGGCTCCCAAAGGTCACGATCTGGCTGACCGAACGCGCGCCGTACTTTTGCCGCACGTACTCGATCACTTCGCCGCGGCGATCCATGCAAAAGTCGATGTCGATGTCCGGCGGGCTGACGCGCTCCGGGTTGAGAAATCGCTCGAAGATGAGCCCGAAACGGATCGGGTCGAGATCGGTGATCCCGAGCACGTACGCGACGAGCGATCCGGCCGCCGACCCGCGGCCGGGTCCCACCGGGATGCCCTTGGATCGCGCATACGCGATGAAGTCCCAGACGATGAGGAAATAACTGACGAAACCCGCCTTCTCCATCACGCTCAGCTCGTACTCCATGCGCTGAGTCAGCGTTGGGTCGCTCTCCGCGCGTTCGCCGTAGCGTTGGCGGAGACCTTTTGCGCAAAGTTCGCGCAGGTACGCCTCGCGGGTGAGGCCGTTGTCGAGCGGGTAGGCGGGGTATTTGGAAACGCCGAATTCGATCTCGAGATTGCACTTCTCGGCGACCAGGAGGGTGTTGGAAATGGCTTCCGGCGTCTCCGTGAAGAGGGCGCTCATCTCGGCGGGCGATTTGAAGTACAGCTCGGGCGTGTACTTCATCCGCTTCTCGTCGTGCACCATCGCGCCCGTGCCGATGCAGATCATGACATCGTGCGCTTCGTGGTGCGCGCGTTCGAGAAAATGGACGTCGTTCGCGGCGACCAGCGGCAGGCTGAAATCGCGCGCCATTTCGATCAACGCGCGGTTGCACTTGCGCTGGGCATCCATGCCGTGGTTGTGCAACTCCACGTAGAAATCGCCCGGCGCGAAAATGTCGCGGAATTGCGCCATGGATTCCCGCGCTTTCGCCGGCTGATCCGCCAGGAGGTGCCCGTTGACCTCGCCCTTGAGACAGCCGCTGAGCGCAATCAGTCCTTCCGCGTGTTTGGCGAGGAGTTCCTTGTCGACGCGCGGCTTGTAGTAATAGCCGTCGAGGTACCCGGCGCTGACGAGTTTGATGAGGTTATGATAACCGACGGCGTCCTTCGCCAGCAGCGTAAAATGGCTCGCCGCGTCGCGCGCGGACGACGCTTTTTTGTCGGTCATCGCACCGGGCGCGAGGTACACTTCGCAACCGACAATGGGCTTGATCCCCATCTTCTTCGCGGTCTGGTAAAACTCGATCGCGCCGAAGAGATTGCCATGGTCGGTCATCGCCACCGCGGGCATGCCGAAGCCGATCGCTTTGTTCATCAAATCCTTGATCCGCACGGCGCCATCGAGGAGCGAATACTGCGTGTGCAGGTGGAGGTGAACGAACGACGGATCGGCGGCGGCAGGCATCACGGGAAGTTTACGCCCGGCGGGCCGCGCCAGCCATGGCTTTTTGATGCGCGTTGCCAATTCGCGCCGGTTGGCGTTTAATGGCTATCCATGAGCGCTCTGCCAAAACGCTACTTCACCCCGGAGGAGTACCTGGAACTGGAATTGAAGGCCGAGTACAAGAGCCAGTACGTGGCGGGCGAGATTTACGCGATGGCCGGCGCACAGCCCTGGCACGTCAGGGTGGCAGACAACTTGACGGTGATGCTGAACAATCGCTTGCGCGGTCGTCCTTGCGAATCGTTTTCAGCGGACATGAGGGTCCGGGTGGAAGCAGCGGATATTTACACGTACCCGGACATATCGGCGCTTTGTGGAACGCCGCGGTTTGAGACGAATGCCAATCCACAAAGCCTCCTGAATCCGCAGGTGATATTCGAAGTGCTGTCTCCCAGCACGGAAGCCTTTGATCGAGGCGATAAATTCACGCGTTATCGGAAGTTAAATTCCTTGCGCGACTACGTGCTTGTCGCTTCCGAGCGGATGCAAGTTGAGCATTTCGTGCGACAACCGAACGGCGCCTGGACGATGACCGAATACAGCCAGCCCGAGCACGCTGTGCCCCTTTCGAGCCTCGGATGTGAATTGCCGCTCGCCGAAATCTACGAGCGGGTCGTATTCCCTGGCTCTCCGGACGCGGCAGAATAGCCGCCTGTTAACGCCGTTCCGCTGCCGTCAATTCGATCGCCGCAATCGCCGCCATCACCCGGTCGCTCAGGCGCTGATAGGCGGCCCGCGCGTCTTCGCCCTTGGCCGGCGCGTCCGCTTCGGTGAACGTCAACGGTTTGCCGATCTTCAGCGTGATCGGGACCATCCGCATCCGTTTTCCCTCGCGCGGCATCGCTTCAAACGCCCCAAACACCCGCATCGGCACCACCGGCGCGAGCGTCTTGGCGATGATCAATCCCACCCCCGGCGCCGCGGGTTGCATATGGCCGTCCAGGGTGCGCGCGCCTTCGGGGAAAACCAGCGTCGTTTTCCCGGAACGCACCAGCCGGATCACGCTCTTGAGCGCGCCCATGTCGGGACGTTCCTGGTCGACCGGGATCACGTTCAAATCCGGAAAAAGCGGCCCGAGGATCGGCCATTTGAGCAGCGTTTTGCGGGCGAGGAAATAGATCGGAAACCGCGCCGCCAGCGCCGCGATCGGCGGGTCCAGATAACTCTGGTGATTCATCGCCAGGATCTGCCCGCCCGGCCCCGGCATGTTCTCCTGCCCGATGATCCGCAGCGAGTAACACGACTTCGCGATCAAGCCCGCGAGCCGCAGGAAAAACCAGTACGTCGGGTTCATGCCGGCATCGGAAAGCCCTTGAGCTTCAACCGGCCAATGATCTCGCCGACCACGCCGTCGATCGTCAACCGCGAGCTGTCGATCACGTGCGCGTCTTCGGCGATCACGAGCGGCGAGGTGCGGCGCGTCGAGTCCGTCCGGTCGCGCGCGGCGATTTCATCCTGCCCGCCGCCTTCCTGCGCCGCGCGGCGTTGCATGCGGACCTCGGGCGAGGCGTCGATGTAAAATTTGTACGGCGTCTGCGGGAAAACCGCCGAGCCGATGTCGCGCCCTTCCATGACCACGTGGGCCTGGCTCGCGAAGGCGCGCAGGCGCGCGGTCAGCAGCGCGCGCACCGACGCCACGCTGGCCACCGCCGACACGTGCGCGTTGATCGCCGCGTCGCGCAGGAACGGCTCCGGGTCCACGCCGTTGATGCGGATGAACGAGTCGCCATCCTTCAATCCGCAGACGATCTCCGCGCTGTGCAGGATGTCGGCGACGGCGTCCGGGTCCGCAGGATCCACCTTGCGCTCCAAGGCAAACCAGGCCGCCGCCCGGTAGAGTGCGCCGGAGTTGACGTACGCGTAACCCAGCCGGCGCGCGAGCGTCCGCGCGACGCTGCTCTTGCCCGAAGCCGCGGGACCGTCAATGGCGATGATCAATCGAGTTTCCACGCGGGTAGTCATTCGCCGGCCGATTTGCGGCGGCGCGCCGCGCGCACCCGCCGGGCCGGGCTGGCGGCGTCGACGGAGAGAAATTGCCGCGCGTCGGAGAGCACCGGGGTCGGAGCCGCGCCGCTGGTCGACGACGCGATGATTTTTTCCATTGTCTCCGCAAATCCCGGATAGGACGTCTCGATGCAGCCGGCGCCTTCGATGACCATCTCGCCCTCGGCAAACATCCCGGCGATGGCAAATGCCATTGCGATCCGGTGGTCGCCGTAGCTCGGCAGCCGCGCGCCGTGGAGCGGGTGGCCGCCCGTGATGATCAATCCGTCGTGGAACTCCTCCACCGCCGCGCCGATTGCGCGCAGATTCCGGGCGAGCGCCGCCAAACGGTCGGTTTCCTTGACCCGCAACTCGGCGGCGTCGCGAATGATCGTCTGCCCCGAAGCGAGCGCCCCGAGCACCGCGAGGATCGGGATCTCGTCGATGACGTTCGGAATTTCGCGCCCCTCGATGATCGTCCCGTGCAACCGCGCGCCCTGCACCTCCACGGTGCCGCTGGGCTCGATCTGGTCGATGGTCTCGACGACCTCATGCACGTGCGCTCCCATCCGCACGAGCACGGCCAGGGCGCCGGTGCGGGTGGGGTTAAGCCCGAGGTTCTCGACCAGCAAACGCGCGCCCGGTTGCGCCGCCGCCGCCGCGAGCCAGAACGCCGCGCTGGAGAGGTCGCCCGGCACCACGAAGTTGCGCGACTCCGGCATGAGCCCGCCGTCAATCGCTACGCGGTTGGCTTCCTCCCCTTCCCCGCGCTTCACGTTGACGAGGAAGTAATCGAGCATCCGCTCGGTGTGATCCCGGCTTTGCACGGGCTCCGTCACGCTGGTGACGCCTTCGGCAAACAACCCCGCAAGCAACACCGCGCTTTTCACCTGCGCGCTGGCCACGGGGGTAAAATAATCGATTGCGCGCAACGGCCCGCCCTCGATCACGAGCGGCGCGCGGCCCCCGTCGCCCTCGGCCGTGATGCGCGCGCCCATCTCGGTCAACGGGGCGATCACGCGGTTCATGGGCCGCCCGGAAAGCGACGCGTCCCCGATGAGCCGGCTGCGAAACGGCTGCCCGGCAAGCAGGCCCGCCAGCAGGCGCATGGTGGTGCCGGAGTTGCCGCAATCGATGTCGCCCTTGGGCGCGGTCAGCTTGCGGTAACGGCCGTGGACGGCAAATGTGGTGGGGTCAGCCTCCGATTGCTCGATCTTGACGCCGAGCTGGCGCATGGCGGCAATCGTATTCTGGCAATCCTCGCCCAACGAGTAGCCGGTGAGCAGGCAGACGCCGTTGCTCAGGCTGGCGAGCATGGCCGCGCGATGGGAGATGCTCTTGTCGCCCGGCACGCGGATCTCCGCGTGGATCTGCGGCGCGCGCCGCACGGTCAATTCCGATGTTGTCTCAGTCTCTTTCTTCAAGATTTCGATCCTTCCGTAGTCTCTGTCAGCCGGCGTTCCCGCGCTTGCGTCAGGAAGCGTCGGAGGTCGGCCTCGCGCCCTTCTTCAAGGTATTCGACCGCCTCGCGCAGTTTGGCAATGGCGCCGTGGAGGGCTCTTGTAACCGGCGCGCGATTGTGACTCAAGATTTCTGTCCAAAGTTCTGCGGGACCGCCCGCCATGCGCGTCGCATCGCGCCAGCCGGGGCCGGCGCAGAGAAGCGGGTCGTCGGGTTGCGCCGCCGCGAAGTTCACCAGCGCCGCCGCCGCCAGATGCGGGAGATGGCTGACGACCGCCACCGCCTCGTCGTGCGCGATGGCGGTCATCCGGCGCGGGTGCGCGCCCAGGCGCTCCCAGAACTTTTCCACGCGCTCGATCGCCTCCGCCGCCGCGCCGGGATGCGGAGTCACCAGGCAGACACAGCCTTCGAACAAATCCGCGCGCGCGGCGTTGATTCCCGTCGCATCCGAGCCCGCCATGGGGTGCGCACCCACGTAACGGCTCCCGGCAATTTCCTCCAGCGCCCGCGCGATGTCGCCTTTGACGCTGGCGACCTCGCTCAACACGGCCCCCGCCGACAAATGCGGAACGATCAGGCGCGCGAGAGCCGGCATGGCGGCCGGAGGCGTGCACAGGATGGCGAGGTCCGTTCCCTCGGCGGCTAGCGCGGGATCATCCGGCACGAGGTCTGCGAAGACAGAGGCCAACTGCCGTTCCGCCGCGTCCGGGCTCCAGACGACGAGGCGCGAGCACACCGCGCGCTCGCGCGCCGCGAGGGCGATGGAGCCGCCGATAAGGCCGGGGCCGAAGATGGCGAGCTGCACGGTTGGATCCGCGCGAGCTTTAAGGAACGAGGAACACCTTGTTCGTGTACGGGTCGCGCACTTCCTGGCCGGGCGCAAAGCCGCGGACATCCACGTACCCGGAATCCGGCGCGTAGGGGCTCGTCACAAAACCGGCCTTGCCCTGCACAGGCACGCCGTAGGGGAGATCCTGCGGCTTGGGCGCGGG
>CAXUAZ010000119.1:0-12418 GCA_964249195.1 uncultured Chthoniobacterales bacterium | reverse complement strand
CCCACGCTGGCCTCCGCCTCGAGCGCCTCGTGGAGCACCCGTGGCGATTGAAACCCGACGATTTTCACCCACTCATCGCCCACGCCCCCTGCGCGGAGCCGCGCCCGCAAGGTAGCAATTTCCCGCGCCGCCCCGCCCCAGAGCGCCAGCCGCACCCGGGCGGCCACGAGCCGCGGCGCGATCTCCAGGATCAAATCGAGCCCCTTCTTCGGGCTCAGGTGCCCGATGTAAACCACCGTCCGCAACGCCCGCCGCTGCTCCGCATCCGCGGCGGGGGGCAGGGGCCGCACGCCCAGCGTCAACGTCCGCGCCGGCAGTCGCGGAAAGAGGCGTGCGTACAACTCACGCTGGGCTTCGGTGATGCAAACGAGCCCATCGATTCCCGGCAGGACCAGCCGTTCGATGAGTTGCTGCCGCCGATCCTGCACCCGCGGCTTGGTCGGCCGCCAGGACAGGTCGGCGTAAAGATCGTGCGCCTCGTAATACCCGCTGATCCGCCCCCGCCGGCGCAAAAACGCCAGGTACGGCAAAAAAGCCGCCTCCCGGGTCACGATGACGACCTGGTCCCGCCGCGCGAGTTCGTGCGCCAGGCGCCACGCCCGGAAGAAAATCGAGAGGCTGCTGGTCGATCCCCCGATCATCCGGCGGCGTTCGATCCGGTGAATGCGCAGGGTCTCCGCCGGCGCCAACCCATAGAAGTCACCCAGGTCGTGCCCGGTGTCGGACTCCGGCCCGCGCCCCAGCACGAGGTGCGTTTCAAACCCCGCCTGCGCGACGCTATGCGCGTTGTGCGTGACGAAATTGACGATCGGCCCCGGGTGTCGCCAGTCCCGTTTGCAGACGTAGAGGAAAATCATGCGCTCGCCCTAGCCGCGCAGGAAGGGATTGCTCTTGCGCTCGGCGCCGATCGTCGTAGCCGGTCCGTGCCCGGGATGCACGATCGTGTCGTCCGGCAGCGTCAAGAGCTTCTCGCGGATCTTGCGGATCAGCAGCGGCCCATCCCCGCCGGGCAGGTCGCTCCGGCCCACCGACCCGGCAAAGAGCGTGTCCCCCGCATAAACCCGGCCGGCCGTCGCATCATAGAAGCAAATGCTTCCCGGGCAATGCCCCGGCACGAGCGACAATTGGAATTTGATCTCTCCGTACTCCAGGCGCGTGCCCTCATCAATCGGGATGCCATCGAGCACCGGTTCCAGCTCGATGCTCAACCCAAAGCGCTTGTAGGCATCTTTGTCCAGCAGCAGCGGCAACCCGTCCGAGTGATGGTAAACCGGGCACCCATGTGTGCGCGCGACTGCCGCCGCGTCGTGCACGTGATCGATGTGCGCGTGCGTAAGGAGCAGGGCTTCGACCTTCCACCCCTTCCCGACGGTCCAGGCGAGGCTGCCTTCCGGCGCATCGATCAGCACGTGGCCGGAGGGGGTCGAGAGGGCGTAGGCGTTGGTCTGGAAGTAGCCGCCGGTATAGATTTCAGAAGTCACGGGAAAGAACTTAAGCCGCGTTTTTTTAAACGGGAGTCACTATATACATCGCACCCACACTTCTGTACGAGGGAAAGCTGGCGCGCGTCTCGACGCCCATCATTATTGACAACGTTACGCCTGAGCCCCAAGGTCGTTCTGTGCCAGATGTAGAACGTGAAATTGCTGCTTTTACCCGCATACAGCCTGCGCTTGAAGCCGAACACATGGGTAAATGGGTTCTGTTTTTTGACCAGCGATTGATTGCGGTCTTCGAATCTTTCGAAGCCGCTGCGCAAGAGGCGGTGAGCAAATTCGGTCGAGGACCCTACCTGATTCGACAGGTGGGCGCTCCGCCGATCGTTTTGCCTGCTTCAGTGATGTATCGCCCGGTCCATGCCTGAGACGAATTGCGGTTTTAAAGATTCCCCTGGAACCTCCGGATCGTTACTCCTGGTGGCCAACGGACCGACGCTTTTTGTCGATATCGGATTTGACCCTAACTTTAATCCGGCGGCGCCGGGCCCGCCGGTCCCGGGGATCAAGAGTCAATGGGCGCTGGTAGATACCGGCGCCACCGAGAGCTGCATCGATAACCTGCTTGCCGCCACCCTCAACCTGCCCGTCGTTGATCGTCGCCCAATTGGAGGCGTGGGCGGAGTCCATGAAGCGAACATGTATCTGGCGCAGGTGCGCGTGCCCTCGCTTGACTTCACCCAATATGGACTTTTTGCCGGAGTGAACCTTTCGGAGGGAGGACAGCGGCACCGGGCTTTGATCGGGAGAACATTTCTGCGGCGATACACCATGGTGTACAATGGCGTGACGGGATCCGTCACCCTCTCTCGTCCTGACTGAGCTCCTCGCGCCGCCAATTGAGCATTCCCCCCTTTGCGTTGTCTCAATGTTGCGTTTAAAGCTGCAGATCGCACGAAACCAGCTACCTTTTCTCCTCATGATTCGCTCCGTGTTTCCCGCTCTTCTGGGCGGCGCCTTGCTCCTCTCGACCCCTTTGAGCGTCCGCGCCTCCGACCCGGAACCCGGCGAAATCGAGCGTTCGGTCGCCAAGGCGCTCGAGCAACTCCATTACACGCGGCACGATCTCGACAAATCCATCTCCGACCGCCTCCTGCACACGTACATCGAGACGCTCGACTACAGCCGGCTCTTCTTTACGCAGAAGGACATCGCCGAATTCGAGAAAAAATACCCGGACATGACCGACGCCATCCTCTCCGGCGATCTCTCGCCCGCGTATGTGATTTACGACGCCTACGTGAAGCGGGTCGAGGCGCGCGTCGCCCGGAACAAGGAGCTCATCAAGAACGAAAAGTTCGACTTCGCCAGCAACCGCTCCATCGAGATCAGCCGCCAGAAATCCCCCTGGCCCGCCGACGACGCCGAGGCCGACGCCCTCTGGCACGACCGGATTGAAAACGAGATGCTCACCGAGAGCCTCAACCAACATCCCGCCGATAAAAAAGACGACGCCACCGGCGAAAAGAAGGCCGTCCTCGTCGATCCCAAAGACCCCCAGGCGCATCCCGTCGACACGCCCGAGATAGTCGTCACCAAGCGTTACGACCGCCTCCTGCGCAGCCTGCACGAACAAACCCACGAGGACGCCGCCAAGTTTTTCCTGAGCACGCTCGCGCAATGTTACGATCCGCACAGCGAGTACATGAGCCCGGAGGAACTCGAGAATTTTTCCATCAACATGCGCCTCTCATTGGTCGGCATCGGCGCGATGCTGCGCAGCGAGGACGGGTATTCGAAAATCATGGAGCTGATCCCCGGCGGCCCCGCGGCCACCGAGGGCGAGATCAAGATCGACGACAAAATTGTGTCGGTCGCCCAAGGCAGTGAGCCGTTCGTCGACGTGATCGACATGAAACTCGACAAGGTGGTCGAGATGATCCGCGGCAAGAAGGGCACGACCGTTCGTCTCCAGGTCATCCCGGCAGGCGTGACGGATAGTTCCAAGCGCAAGATCATCTCCATTATCCGCGACGAGGTGAAGCTCACCGAGGGCGAGGCGCACGCGGAGATCATCGAGCAAAAGACCGAGCGCGGCATGGAGCGGCTCGGCTGGATCACGCTGCCGAGTTTCTACGCGGAGATGGATCGCGCCCACACCGGCAAAGGCGCCCCCAAGAGCACCACCCGCGACGTGGCGGCGCTCCTCGGCCGGCTCAATAAGGAAGGCATCAGCGGCCTCGTGATGGACCTGCGGCGCAACGGCGGCGGTTCGCTCGAAGAAGCGATTAATCTGACCGGGCTCTTCATCAAGAAGGGGCCGGTCGTGCAGGCGAAGGATTACAACCGCCAGGTGACCGTCTCGAGCGACAAGGACCCGTCCATCGCCTACAGCGGCCCCATGGTGGTGCTCACGAGCCACATCAGCGCATCGGCGAGCGAGATCTTTGCGGGCGCCCTGCAGGATTACGGGCGCGCCTTGATCGTGGGCGACAAGAACACGTTTGGCAAAGGCACCGTGCAGACGATGCTCGAGATGAATCGCTTCATGTCGCCGTTCAACTTCCGCCTGGGTGACGCGGGCGCGCTCAAGTTGACGATCCAAAAGTTCTACCGGCCCTCTGGCGCCTCGACGCAGCTCAAGGGCGTCGAGAGCGACGTCGTGATCCCCTCGCGTTACGCCCATCTCGACTCCGTCGGCGAGGATGCCCTGAAATTCCCGCTGCCGTGGGACGAGGTGAAACCGGCCGATTACGAGAAGTGGCCCGGCCCGGGGTTTGACCTGGCCGACCTCCGCGCCCGGTCGGCGACGCGCGTCAAAGCCGAGCCTGAGTTTACCTATCTGCAGCAGGACATCGACCGCATGGAGTCGCGCATCGCGAACAACAAGCTCTCGCTCAACAAGGCTGCGCGCCTGGCCGAAACGGAAGCCGACAAGAAGCGCGCGGAGACCATCAAATCCGAGCGCGTCGCCCGCCATCAGGCGCTCCCGCCGACCTACGATCTCGCGCTGGCCGACGTCGACAAGGCGAAGCTCCAGCTCGTTTCCAACGACAAGAAGGACAAAGCGGATAAGAAGGACAAGGCCAAGCCCAAAGCGGATGCAAAAACTGCCGACCCCGCCCCGGACGACGACGGCGCGGACGCCCTGGCCGACGACCTAAGCGGCACGACGAAAGACGCCGTCGACCCAATCAAGACCGAGTCGTTGAACATCCTCGCCGACTTGATTGACGAGCAGCGCCGGGTGCATATCGCCAAGGTCAAGGATTGATCCTTCGCCGGGCGAGAAAAGGCCACAGGCCTTCCTCCAAAAATTGTCATGTTGAGCGCAGCGAGGAACGAGCGCAGTCGAAACACCCTACTGACTTCGGATTGGGGACGGTAGACTCCGAGCGGAGCCGACCGTCTCCGGAAAAGTCAGTAGGGCCCTTCGGCGACGCTCGCAAGCTCGCTGCTCAGGGTGACACCTTCCCGTATGAACCTGGAGATCGGCTTGCGCATCCCCGATCTCTGGCAGCAACAGGCGGTCGCCGCCCTGCGCGCGGGCCGGGATGCGGTGGTCCACGCCCCCACCGGCGCGGGCAAGACGTACATTTTCGAGCTGCTGTACCCGACGCTCAAGGGTCAGGCCGTCTACACGACGCCGACCCGCGCGTTGGCCAACGACAAGTTCACCGAGTGGCGCGCCGCCGGGTGGGACGTCGGCATTTGCACGGGCGACGTGGCCGAGCGGCTCGACGCGCGCGTCGTGGTCGCCACCCTGGAGACGCAACGCGGCCATCTCCTGCGCCGGCGTGGCCCGCGGGTGCTGGTCATCGACGAATACCAGATGCTGGCCGACCCGCATCGCGGCGCCAATTACGAGCTTGCCCTGGCGCTGGCGCCTCCCGGCACGCAACTCCTGCTCTTGAGCGGGAGCGTGGCCAACCCCGGCGATGTCGCCGCGTGGTTGCGCCGGCTAGGCCGCGACGTGGAACTCATCTCCCACGGCGAGCGCCCGGTCCCGTTGGAAGAATCCGTCCTCGACGCGCTCCCCTACCGCATCGACGCCCGCACCTTCGGCTACTGGCCGCGGCTGATCGCCAAGGCGCTCATGGCGGAACTCGGCCCCATCCTGGTGTTCGCACCGCGCCGCCAGGCGGCCGAGGATCTCGCGCGCGACCTTTCCGCCGCCCTTCCCGTCGACGACCCGCTCCCGCTTTCGCCCGAGCAGGCCGCCCTCGCGGGCGAAACCCTCGCGCGCATGTTGCGCCGGCGCATCGCCTACCATCATAGCGGCCTGAGCTACGCGGCGCGCGCTGGATTAATCGAGCCGCTCGCCAAGGCCGGCCAACTCCGCGCGGTCATCGCGACCACCGGCCTAGCCGCCGGCGTCAACTTCAGCCTGCGCTCGGTGCTCGTCACCGACACCCGTTATTCCGTGCGGCACTTCGAGCGTCATCTCCTGCCGGAGGAACTGCTCCAGATGTTCGGCCGCGCGGGCCGGCGCGGGTTGGATGATTGCGGCTACGTCCTGGTCGCGCCCGGCAAACCCCGCCTCGACGATGCGCGCCCGAAGGCGTTGCGGCGCGCCAACCAGATCGATTGGCCGACGCTCATCGCCGTGATGGCCGCGGGCTGCCAGGAGCCGCCGCTGGGCGCCGCGGTGGAGCTTTGCCGGAGGTTGTTCAGCCCGCAGGAGGTCCCGCTTGGCGTCGAACGCTCCGTGGCCGACGGCCCCCGCCCCTGCGGGCTCTGGGTCGACGCCGAACGCTCCCGCCTCGCCCGTCCCCAAAGCGTGGAAATCCAGAACTCCGCCGGCGATTGGGAGCCCGCCGGAGACCCGCAGCCGACGCCGCTGCGAGATTTGTGGGTCGACGGAAAGCCGGCGCTGCAATCCGCAAAGTTCCTCGCGGGCGTGGGACACGGCAACCTGGTGAAACTTCGCCGCCCGGACCGCGACGATTGGAACTACGGTCGCGAGATCCCAGTGGCGACCGCCATCAGCGACCACGAGGTGCGTCTGATCAAGGGAATGCGTCAGCGCCTCGAAGCGCTGGACCTGGTCGAATGGGGCGGCCTCAATTTTCCGGTAGATGGGCGCCTCGGCGTGCGCGTCTTCGAAGAACGTCTCGCCCCCTTCGCCGCCGCGCTCGCGGGCGGCGGCGCCTTTGCCGGCTTCGTGCGGCGCGGGCCAGTTTGGAACGCGCAGATCGACCTGGGCTCGATCACCGCGCCCGCGATCGTCGACTCCCTCGGGCGCGCCTTGCACGAACCCGTCATGCGCAAGAACTACCCGGCCTGCTGCCAGTCCTGCCCGCAACTCCCGGTCTGCGAAGCGGGCGACCCGGCCATGACCCCCGCCCTGGCGTGGCGTCGCCTCGGCTTGATCGAACCCGACGGCACGCCCACGCGCCGCGGGATGGTGTTCAGCTTCTTCCACCACGGCGAAGGTCTCGCCGTCGCCGCAGCGCTCGAGCACGCAGAATACGCGATTGACGATCTAATCTTCGACCTGGCAAACCTCCGCGCCGGCCATCGGTTTGCGGGCGAGACCGACAGCCCCTATGGCGGGCGCCTGGGGAACCTGTGCCAGCGCGTTTACGGGCGCGGCGATTACCCGGGTTACCTGGAAATGGGCGTGCCGATCGACTACGGCAACGGCGCCGCGGAAGCGGTGGCCGAGTTGACCCGCCGCCCGGCCGACCGCCGGCGATTGCTCACCGACTCGCTGCGCCTCGGCGACCTGGAACGCGCCCTCACCGAATGGCGCAGTCTGCTCACCCACGCGGCGGCCGCGCCGGATTGCGAGTGGGATCGCTGGCGGGAATTTCAGGACGCCGCGCGCCGAATGGCGGGCGCAACCCACGCCGGGGGCGCGTTGCCGGTGTTCCCGCCCTTGTCGCCCGCGCAACAACGCCGGCATCAGCATCGCCTTTATCTAAAATAATAAGGATCAACTGCCCGGCAGCATCGACTTCGCCAGCGCCAGCGCCGACTCGCTCTGGCCGCCCAGCATCCGCGCGATCTCGCGCACCCGCTCCTTGCCCTTGACCTCCGTCAACCGCGAATAGGTCCGCTCGCCCGCGAACTCTTTGTTCACCACGTACTGCGCGTTCGCCGACGCCGCCACCTGCGGCAAATGCGTGATGCAAAGCACCTGCCGCTTCGCCCCCAGCGACCGCATCTTGCCCGCGACCGCATTCGCGATCTCGCCGCCCACGTTTGCGTCGATCTCGTCGAACACCAGCAGCGGGATGGCGTCCTGATCGGCCAGGGCGCTCTTGACCGCCAGCATCACCCGGCTCATCTCCCCGCTCGACGCCACCGCCCGCAGCGGCTTCGGCGGCTCACCCGGATTGGGGGCAAACAAGAACTCCACCGTTTCAAATCCGCTCGCCGCCGGCGCCTCCAGCGCGAGGAGACGGATGTCCAACTCGCTCTTCTTGAACCCCAGGTCGCGCAGTTGCGCCCGCACGGCCGCCGAGAGCTTCGGCGCGGCCGCCTGCCGCAGTTTCGTCAGCGCCGCACCGGCCCGCCCGAGGTCCGTTTCCGCCGCGGAAATCGCCCGGTTCAGACGATCCAACTCGTCCCCGCGCCGCTCGATCTTTTGCAATCGCGCTGCCGCCTCCTCGCCAAACGCGATCACCTCCTCGATCGTCGCCCCATACTTGCGCCGCAGCGATTGGAAAAGGTTGATGCGCTCTTCCATGGCCGCGAGTTCGGCCGGATCGAGCTCCAGCTTATCCGCGTAATGGGTTAATTCCCGCGCGAGTTCTTCCAACTCTACCACGGCCGAGTTGTGCGACGCGGCCAGGGGCGCGGCGGCGGGATCGATCTTCTCGAGTTCCCGCAGCAGCCGCGCCGTCTCCGCCAGCCGGCTCAGGATGGACGGCTCGCTCTCGGTCAGCTCCTGCGCGACGCCGGCCGATAACTCGATCAGGCGCCGGCTGTTCGCGCCCAGCGTGTACCGCGCCTGCAGCGTCTCCTCTTCGCCCGGCCGCAGTTCCGCCGCGGCGATCTCGTCGGATTGATGACGCAACAGTTCGATCTCGCGCTCCAGCGCCGCGTCGTCCGCGCTGAGGCCGTCGCGCTCGGTCCGCAACGCGCCCAGTTTGCGCCACGCTTCGCCGTACGCCCGGCGCGCCGCGTCCGCGCGGCTGTACGCGTCCAGCAACTCGAGCTGCCGCTCCGCGATCAAGAGCGATTGGTGATCGTGCGGACCGTGCAGATCCACCAGTCGGTCGCCCAGGCTTTTGAGCACGTTGAGCGTCGTCGGCGAGCCGTTGACGAACTGCCGGTTGCCCCCCGCCGCGGTGAACGCCCGCCGCAGGAGAAGCTGCTGATCCGCGCAAGGCTCGATGCCGTTCTTTTCCAGGAGCGCGTCGAGTTCCGCCGGCGCCGGCACGTCGAACGCCGCCTCCACCGCGCACGAGTCGGCCCCGGTGCGGATGAGCCCCTTCTCCGCCCGTTCGCCGAGCAGCAGATTCAACGCGCCGATGATCACGCTCTTGCCCGCACCCGTCTCGCCCGTGACCGCAATGAAGCCCGACGCCAGTTGCCAGTCGAGTTCTTCGACGAGCGCCAGGTTCTTGATCCGCAGGGAAGCGAGGGTGGCCAGCACGGCCCGGCATCGTAGCCCCAAATTCCGCGAGCGGAAACCCGGTTCCACAACAATCGCGCGCCGGCCGCGCATTAATGCTTGTGTCGAGTGGCGGACATCGCAATTTGACGCTCGCGCGCCATGGCGGACCTGGAGATCATTTTCCTCGGCACCGGCACCTCCCAGGGGGTGCCGATGATCGGTTGCGACTGCCCGGTGTGCCGCTCGGCCGATCCGCGCGACAACCGCACGCGGTCCTCCATTTACCTGCGCCACGGCGACTTTGGCCTCCTCGTCGACACGGGCCCGGACCTCCGCACCCAATGCCTGCGCGAGGGCATCAGCGTGTGCGACGCGGTGATTTTTACCCATTCGCACACCGATCACATCATGGGCTTCGACGACCTGCGCCGCTTCTGCGACGCCCGCCCGAGCCGCACCATCCCCATCTACGCGTCCTCGCCGACGATGGCCGACATCCAGCGCGTCTTCAGCTTCGCCTTCGACGGCAAGAACCGCTTTCCCGGCTACCTCAACCCCATCCCGCACCTGGTCGACGGCCCGTTCTCCCTCGGCGGTTTGGAGATCACGCCGCTGCCGGCGCCCCACGGGCGGGCCATCGTCAACGGCTACCTTTTCCGCCGCGAGGGGCGGCCGCTTCTGGCGTACCTGAGCGATTGCAAGGCCGTGCCGGACCCCGTGCGCGAGCTGATCGCCGGCGTGGAAATCCTCGTGCTCGACGCCCTGCGCCACAAGCCGCACCCCACCCACATGAACCTCGAGGAAGCGCTCGCCGCCGCCGAGGCCATCCGCCCTGGCCGCACGCTCCTGACCCATCTTTGCCACGACCTCGGGCATGCGGAGACCGAGTCGGATCTGCCGCCCGGCGTCCGGATCGCCTTCGACGGTCTTCGGCTCCATCTCTAAAGAAAGCCATGGGCGAATACCGCAGACATCGCCGCTCCGGGCGCGCCCTTCTCCTCTGGGCCGCCGGCGCCTTGTTGCTCGGGGCCGGCTTCGGGGTCACCCGCTGCCTGCCCCAGGGAGCCCCCTCCTCCGCGAGAGCCAGCGACGACGCGACGCGCACCCTCGTCGTCTTCAACGAAAACGACCCCCTCTCGCGCGACCTCGCCGATTTCTACGCCGCCCAACGCGGCATCGCCCTCGACCACGTCACCGGCCTCAATTGCCCCCTCGCCGAAGAAATCTCCCGCTCGCAGTACGACGAGACGATCGCCGCCCCGCTGCGCCAGCTCTTCGACGATCGCCGTTGGTGGATGCGCACCTCCTCCCGGCCCGAGGACGAGCCCTCCAGCATCGTCTCGGTCAACCAGATTCGCTTCGTGGCGTTGATCCGCGGGATGCCGCTCAAAATTCGCTCCGAAGCCAATTACCCCGGCGATTTTAGCAAACAGATCGCCCCGTTGCGCGATCACAACGAGGCGAGCGTCGACTCTGAGATCGCCGCGCTGGGAATGTTCTCGCACTCGATCTCCGGCCCGCTGGTCAACCCGTATTTTCGCTCGTACCGGCGCATCGCCGAGGCCGCCATGCCGACCCTGATGCTCGTAGGCCGGCTCGACGCGATCACCGGCTCGACCGTCCGCCGGATGATCACCGACAGCATCGCGGCCGAGAAGAACGGCCTCTGGGGCCGTTGCTACGTGGACACGCGCGGGATGAAACCCGGCGGCGGCGACCCCATGGCCGAAGGCGACGCGTGGATCCGCCACATCGCGCAATCCAACAGCGCGCCGCTGCGCCTGCCCACCATCCACGACGATCGCCCCGGGCTTTTTGCCGAGTCCTACCCCATGACGGGCGCCGCGCTGTACTTCGGCTGGTACACGCAGAACATCACCGGGCCCTTCCTGCGCGCCGGTTTCCATTTTCAACCCGGGGCCGTGGCGTTCCATCTCCACTCCTTCAGCGCCACAACGCTGCGCGACCCGCTGGCGGGCTGGACCGGCCCGCTGCTCGAAAAAGGCGCCGCCGCTTCCCTGGGGAACGTCTACGAACCCTACCTGGGGTTGACGACGCATTTCGACGTATTTGCCGACCGGCTCTTCGACGGCTTCACCCTCGCGGAGAGCGCCTACGCCGGCAACCCGGGCGTCTCCTGGATGAACGTGGTCGTGGGCGACCCGCTCTATCGCCCGGCCCGGGGCTGGCAGGATGCCGCGATCGACGGCCCCGGCAAACGCGGCGACGGCGGACCGTTCGCCACCGAAGGCCGCGCCTACTTGCAAGGCGCCCAATTATGGCGCGCCAAAGGCCCCGGCGCGGGTGCGCAGGCGTTGCAACGAAGCGGCCGCCAACTGCGCAGCGGTTTCATTTTCGAGGGCTTGAGCTTCCTCCAATCCTCCGCCGACGACGACCGTGGAGCGCGCGCCTCGCTCGAACAAGCGGCGCGTTATTACAATGACCCCGCCGATATCGCGCGCGTGACCCTCACCGACGCGCGCCTGTTCGCCGACGCCGGCCAACCCGACAAGGCGCTCGCCCTCCTGCGGGGCAGCCGCGTCCCGCGCAGCGCTCCGGCCGCCGCCGCATTGGAGGAAATGGCCGCCGAATTCCAGCCGCCCGCCCCCCGTTGAAAAGCCGCGATGGAAGCCGCTCGCCGTTACGCCGCCCTGCTCATCTCGCCCGACAGCGTCCTGCGCGAATCGCCGGGCGGCGCCGATCCCGCCGAACGCTCCGAGTTGGAACTCCAGGCCCACTGGTTCGCGGGCGATTTCGGCTCCGGGTTCCTGACCGCCACCACCGGCGAACGGGTCGAGATCGTGCAATTCGGCGTGTGGAATCGCGAGGCCGGTCCCGATTTCAGCGATGCCGCCGTGCGGTTCCCGGACCGGCCGGACGCTCCCGTGCTGCGCGGCGCGATCGAGCTCGACGTCCACGCCGAAGATTGGGAACGCCACGGGCACGGGTCGAATCCGGCCTTCGATGAGGTGGTCCTGCACCTGTACCTCCATCGCGGGTTGCGCCAGCCGTTTACCCGCACGTCGCAACACCGCCAGGTCGCGCAGGTGCAACTGGACTTCCGCCAGCTCGAGGAACGCCCGCCGCTGCCCTCCACCCTGCCGCTTGCCCGGCCCGGCCGTTGCAAGGGACCCCTGCGCGGGCTCGGCGAGGCCCGCACGCACGACATCCTCATCGCCGCCGCGCAGTACCGGCTCGAGCTCAAGAACCGGCGTTGGCGGCGTCTCACCGCCGTGCGCGGCTTCGACGAGGCGCTCTTCCAGAGCCTCGCGATCACGCTGGGGTACAAAGAAAACAAACTCCCGTTTGCCCTCCTGGCCCAGCGCGCCTCCTTGCGCACGCTCCGCGCGGAACCGGGCGCCGCCGCCGCGATCCTCCTGGGGCTCGGCGGCTTCCTGCACGCGCCGGAGTTCGG
>CAXUAZ010000118.1:9161-12468 GCA_964249195.1 uncultured Chthoniobacterales bacterium | reverse complement strand
GCGCAGGCCGGTCGTGGGGTTTACCCAGGTGATCCACGCGAGCGGCCACAACGGCGCAAGCGGCGGATGCGGCGCGAGCTTGGCGAATTCGGACAGGACGGTTTCCACCAGGAAAAACAGCCCGAAGGCGTAGAACGACCGGATCGTCGTCTGCGCGATGGCGAAACGCCGCGCCGAGCCCGTGAAGACGTCCTGCCGGCGAGCTGCGGGCCCCGGCAGCGTCATGGCGCCTCTCCCCCGCCGTTAACAAACGACGCCAGCGGCTCCGATCTCGTGGGCGGCTGACCTTTCCAGCGGTCGGCGAGTCCGTAGGAAAGGCGGACCACCTCGTAGCGCATCCCGGGCGCGGAAAACTGCGCCTCGATTTCACGCCGCAACCGGCCGATTTGCGCGGATTGTCCTCCCTCGATGGCGCGCCCGAGCTGCTGGGTGAGCTGGTAAACGGTAACCGAATGGGGCGATTTCACGAGCCCGCCGCCCCGGTTGAAGGGTTTGGGCGGTTCGAGCGGCTGGCGTTGCGTCCCGCGCAGCAGAAGATCGTAGGAAACGACGCGGTCCGGCCGGAGCGAAAACAAAAACCACGAAGCGAATGGGAAGATCTCGCCGCGCGGAGTGAGCGTTCCCGCAAGCCCCACGCAAAACTCTACCGCGAGCACGCCAATCGCGAAGAGGCGATACCTTCGGTCGATCCGGCGGGAAATTGGAAGCGAGGAAGCCATCCGGCGGAAAGTCTAGGGAGCCGGGCGAGCGAATACAATTCGCATGGATTCTTCACAATCCTGTAACTTCTTCATTGACATCTGGAAATGGGGAGTTTATCCGTGTCGATGCGGCGACCTTAATGCCCTCTCATTTTGAACTGTTGCGTAACAATCCGCTGAAATCCGTGCAAATTTGCTCCCACTGACTCCTTGCGATGGCAAAAATCCTCTATGGCGTGATGGGCAATACCTACGGGCACGTCATGCGCACCCAGGCGCTCGTCCACTGTATGCCCGAGCACGAGTTTTACTTCGTCGGCGGGGGGCGCGTGCCGGAGGCGCTCGGCGGGCGGTTCCCGTTGCTGGAGGTTCCCGTGCTGCGGACGGTGCATCGCAAGGGGCGGGTGTCCGTTTCGTCTACCATTTGGCAGATCGCGCGCCGCATCGTGGAATCGCCGCGCATCGTGGGGTCGATCCGGCAGGTGATCGAGGCGTGGCAACCGGAGATTGCCATTTGCGACCGGGAGTTTTTCCTGCCGTACGCGTGCCAGCGGGCGGGGTTGCGGTGCGTGTCGCTCGACCATTCGCACGTGCTGAAGGCGTGCCGGTATCCGGTCCCGGCTTCGGAGCGGGTATCGTGGGGATTGGCGATGGCGAATGATTACCTGTTTTTTGACCGGACGCGGCATCATCTGATCGTGTCGTTTTTTCATCCGCCGCTGAAGGCGCCGCGGCGCGGGGAGACGAACGAGTTGCTGCCCCCGGTCGTGCGCCGGGCGGTGACGGAAGTCGAGCCCCGCGCCGGGGAGCACGTCCTGGTTTACCAGACGAGCGCGACGTTTCGCCCGTTGCTCAAACCCCTGCGCGAACTCAAGCGCCCCGTGATCGTCTACGGCTACGGGACCGCGGGCGAACACACCGAAGGCAACCTCCGGTTCAAGCCATACAGTGAACGCGGCATCCTCGAAGACCTCGCCGGATGCGCGTACGCGGTGGTCAACGGGGGGCATAATCTGATCACGGAGGCGCTGTATTACGGCAAACCGGTGCTGTGTTTTCCGATTGCGCGGTTGTTCGAGCAGTTCATCAACGCACACCACGTGCGGGCGCTGGGCTTTGGCGATTATTCGACGGACGCCCAGCCTGACCGCGCGGTCTTCGAGGCGTTCGAGCGTGCGCTGGAGGGTTATCGGGCTGCAATTGCAACGGCGGGGTCGTTTAACGGGACGGAGCGCGTGGTCGCGCGGTTGCGCGAGGTGGTTGCCAGCCAATGAATGGTCATCCTTCGGCTGCGTTCGTTCCTCACTCCGCTCAGGATGACGGTTGGGAGGGACCGCGCATGAAGATCGCCGTGCTGGTGATGAAGTACCCGACGTTGTCGCAGACGTTCATCGAGCGGGACCTGCTCGGGTTAGTCGCCCAGGGGATCGAAGTGGAAGTGCACCCCATCTGGGATTTCCGTCGGCCGGCGGTGATCACGCAGATCACCCCGGAAGCGCTGCGCGTGGTGCGGCTGGGCAGCGTCTGGCAAATGGCTCAGGACGCATGGCGTGAATTGCGGACCCACCCGGTGCTCGCACGCCGGGCGTGGCGGCTCCTCCGGGCGAACTGGCCGCGGCATTGGGAAGGTTGGTTCATGACGTTTTGGGGGACGTTCGTTGGGTTGGCGCGGGCGGAGACGTTCCGCCGGAGCGGGGTGGCGGTGATCCACGGCGCATGGGCCACGGCGCCGGCGACGGCGGCCATGGTGTTGAACGCGCGGGCCGGCCTCCCGTTTTCCTTCGGCGCGCACGCTTACGATTTGCACCGCAACGGCGGCGATCCGCTGCTCGGGGCCAAAATGCAGGCGGCGCGGTTTGTCCACACCACCACCGAGGTCAACGCGGCGGACTTGGCACGGCGTTTCCCAGACCGGCGTGCGGAGATCGTGCTGGCGCGAAGGGGATTGACGGAACTCCCGCCGCCGGTCAACCGGGACGGTCACACGGGACCGGTGCGGTTATTGTCGGTCGGTCGTTTGGTGGCCAAGAAAGGGCACGCGCACCAGATCGAGGCATGCTGGGAACTAGCCCGGCGCGGCGTCGATTTCCGCCTGCGGATCATCGGCGACGGGCCGTTGCGCCCGGCCTTGGAACTTCAGATTGCCGAGGCAGGGCTTGCAAAGCGGATAGAACTCGCCGGCGCCCTCGCGCCAGAACACGTCGCGGCTGCCTATCGGGAGGCCGACATCTTCTGGCACACCGGGATCGTCGATTCCCAAGGCGATCGCGACGGATTGCCCAACGTCATCCCGGAGGCGTTTGCCTATGGGCTCCCGGTGATCTCGAGCGACGCGGGCGGGGCGGCGGAAGCGGCGGCCGCGCTGGTGGTCGATCCCACCGACGCCGGCGCGTTGGCCAATGCGGTCGAACGCCTCGCCGGCGACCCGGCGTTGCGCGAGCAAATGGGACAGACAGGACGCGCCTGGGTCGAAGAAAACTTCCGGGCGAGTCGAAACACCGAACGGCTGGCGGAGGCGTTCCGTAAGGCAGCGGGCGCCTTCTGCTAACAAATCAAAATGGCCTCGCGCAAAGGTCGCAAAGCCGCAAAGGAGGAAAATCCAAGGT
>CAXUAZ010000118.1:0-9151 GCA_964249195.1 uncultured Chthoniobacterales bacterium | reverse complement strand
CCCGCGCATCCCCCCCGTTTGCGTGTTCTGACCCCTGGCCCCCGAGGCCCATTCCGGCGCCTGCCTACGTGGCCACGCCGCCTTTGGACCCGCGGCCCACGAAGAAGTAGATCAGCGCCCCGACGAAGTGCAGAAAGAGGATCACCAATATCCACACCAGCTTCTCCGTCCCGTTCAGCGCAGAGTTGCTCAAGGCGTCGATCAGCATCCAGAGCCAGAAAATGCTCGTGACGACGGCCAGAAGAAGGAAGATAATCCCTCCCCCGGCAAAGATGGCGGTGAGCGGGTCGGCCAGCAGTTGAAACAGGTGCATATTCCCTCTTCGCAACTCCCCCGCCCCGCGGCGGCATTCCACTTCCCGAATCCATGAGCGACCAACCCAAAACCGCCATCAACCCCCGCCGGGATCAGGATTTCCCGGAGTGGTATCAACAGGTGGTCCGCGCTGCCGACATGGCCGAGCCCTCCGACGTGCGGGGCTGCATGATCATCAAGCCGTGGGGCTACGGCGTGTGGGAAAACATGCAGCGCCAGCTCGACGTGATGTTCCGCGCCACCGGCCATCGCAACGCCTACTTCCCGCTCCTGATCCCCCTCTCCTACATGGAGAAAGAGGCGGCGCACGTCGAGGGCTTCGCCAAGGAATGCGCGGTCGTGACCCATCACCGCCTCGAGGCGGGGCCGGATGGCAAATTGCGCCCCGCGCCGTCCGCGGAGTTGACCGAGCCGCTCGTGATCCGGCCCACCAGCGAGACGATCATCGGCGCGGCCTACGCGAAGTGGGTGCAGAGCTACCGCGACCTGCCGATCCTCATCAACCAATGGGCCAACGTGATGCGTTGGGAGATGCGCACGCGGCTCTTCCTGCGGACCGCGGAGTTCCTCTGGCAGGAGGGGCATACCGCGCACGAGACCGAGGCCGAGGCGCGCGCGGAGACCACGAAAATGCTCGGGGTTTACGAGACGTTCGTGCGCGAACACCTGGCAATCCCCGCGTATGCCGGCGAGAAGAGCGAGAGCGAGCGGTTCCCCGGCGCGGTGCAGACGCTTTGCATCGAGGCAATGGTGCAGGATCGCAAGGCGATCCAGGCCGGCACGTCGCATTTTCTGGGGCAGAATTTCGCGCACGCGAGCGGGATCAAGTTCCTGGGGCGCGATGGCAAGGAGGCGTTTGCCTGGACGACAAGCTGGGGCATGAGCACGCGTCTGATCGGCACGCTCATCATGGCGCACGCGGATGACGACGGCGTCATCATGCCGCCGCGGGTTGCGCCCACGCACGTGGTCATTTTGCCGATCACGCCCAAGGAAGAGACGCGCGCGGCGGTGCTGGAAGCGTGCGAGCGGTTGGCGGCGGAGTTGCGCGCGCAACGGTTTCACGATGGGGCGGTCGAGGTCGAGGTGGATCGCCGCGATCTCAACGGGGGGGTCAAGAATTGGGAATGGATCAAGAAGGGCGTGCCGATCCGGGTGGAGATCGGGCCGCGCGATCTGGAGAAAGGGACGGTCGCCGTGGCGCGGCGCGATCAGTCGCCGAAGGACAAGGCGTTCGTGCCGGCGGCGGAGCTCGCGGGCACGGTGACGGCGACGCTGCAGGCGATTCAGGACGCGCTGTACGCCCGGGCGTTGGCCCATCGCGACGCCCACACGCGCGACATCGACACGCTCGAGGAGTTTTACGCGTTCTTCACGCCGCAGAACAAGGACAAGCCCGAGATGCACGGGGGCTTTGCGCGCGCCCATTGGGACGGCACGGCGGAGACTGAAGCGAAGATCAAGGAAGATTTGAAGGTGACGATCCGGTGCATCCCGCTGGACGCGCCGGAGGAAGAGGGTGTCTGCGTAGTGAGCGGCAAGCCAAGCAAGCGGCGGGTGCTTTGGGCAAAGTCGTACTGAGGGGAACTTTATGTCCCTTTAGTCCCTTCTGTCCTTTTCCGGAAAGGGACCTAAATGACGAAAAGGACGAAAAGGACATAAAGGACATAAAGGACAAAAGAAAGCCGAAACCCGGCTTCCCGTCGATTGCGCAGCATGCACGCTCTCGCTGAAAACCTCTGGCTGCTCCCCTACCCTCTCCGATTGCTCGGCGCCGACCTCCGGCGCAACGTCACGGTTATCCGCCTGAAGTCAGGCGATCTCATGATCCACTCCACCGGGCCGTTCACCTCGGAAGACGCCGCGGCGATCCGCGCGCTCGGCAACCCCAAGTGGATGCTCGATGTCATGCTGCGCCACGACACTTTCGCCAAGGACGGCCTCGCCGCCTTCCCCGGCATCGTTTACCTCGGGCCCACGGGCTACGAAGCGGTCGTGAAGGTCCCAGTGAGCCCGCTGCTCCCCGCCCCATGGGGCGATGAACTCCAAGTCGTGCGGCTCGAGGGCGTGCCGAGCATGGAGGAACACGCCGTGTTCCACGCGCCGTCCCGCACGCTCATCGTGGCGGACCTGCTCTTTAACTTCGGCGCCGAAGCCTCCCTCTGGACCCACGCGCTCCTGCTCCTCGCGGTCGGCGCCCGGCACGCGCCGGGCGTTTCGCGGTCGTTCAAGTTTACCCTGAAAGACCGTGCCGCCTTCGAACGCTCCCTCCGCGCCGTGATGGCGTGGGATTTTGACCGGATCATCGTCGGCCACGGCAGCGTGATCGAGCGAAACGGCAAAAGCCTCCTCGCAGATGCGCTGCGCCGCGCCGGATTCAACGTCTAGAAACCCGTTACGGCTTGGCCGGGGACGCCGCGGCGGCCGGCGCCTTTGCGGGCGCGACGCCCTTGTTCTCGATCGCCGACGCCGAGATCGTGTAATGCACGGTCACCTTGTCGCCGACCTTGGGCTCGCCGCCGGTGAGCTTTGTGTCGGCGGTCCGGGCGCATTCGAAGATTTCCTTGCCCTTTTGCACGGTGATTACGGTATCCGTCAGCGCGGTCACGGCGCCCGTGACCTGATACCCCGCCGGCGCGGCGGCAAAAACCGAGGTGGCGGCAAACAAGGCGGTGGCAACGATTGTCGAGGCGGTGATTTTCATAAAGAAACCGGCAGATTGCCCTCATTCAAAGCCCGCTCCCCTTCCCGCGCAACCGTTTTCGCCTTCCCCGCGTCCGTTCACGAGAATTCGCTTCTTGACCTTTCCCCGCGAATTTTCAATTTTTGGCCCCACTCGCCGTCCTGCGGCGTCGCCTCTATGAAATTGCTCCTTCGCTTGCGCGCCGCCCGCTGCGCCGTTTTCCTGTTGCCGCTCGGCTGGGCCTGCCTGGCGATCCTCGCCGCGCCGACCTCCTCGCCCGCTCAACAGATCGCCGCCGCCGGCCCCATCGTGCGTTCGATCGACATCCAGTACGCCGGCCCCGCCAACGTCAATCGCGACCGCATCCTCGGCAACATGCGCACCGCCGTCGGCCAGCCCTTCTCGCAGGCCAACGTCGAGGAAGACATCCGCAATCTCTACGGCACCGGCGACATCACCAACGTGCGCATGTTCAGCGAGCCCGCCGGCGACGGCGTGAAGGTCATCGTCATTGTGCAAACCCGCTCATCCATCAAGGAAATCGTGGTCACCGGCGCCACCAAGTTTTCGCCCAAAAGCATCCTGCGCAAGCTCACCTCCAAGGCTGGCGGCTCCCTCAACGAAGAAGTCATCGAGCAGGATCGCCAGAAGATCATCGATCTCTACAGCGACCACGGCTACCAGAGCACCGAGGTCAAATCGTCCATTTCCATGGATGAGCAGGCCGGCAACGGCGTTGTGACGTTCGCGATCAACGAAGGCGCGCGCGGCGTGCTCCATTCGGTCCGCTTCGAGGGCAACGAGCACATCAAGAGTTCCAAGCTGCGCTCGACCATGAAAGGCACGCGCGGCAAGACCATCCTCTCCTTCATCACCAAGGATGGCCGGCTCGACCAGGGCAAGCTGAAAGAGGATCTCGACGCGATTCGCGACCTGTACCAGGAGAAGGGCTACATCGACATCGAAGTGGTCGACACCCGCATGGAGACGCGCAAGAACGGCGACGTCGACCTGACCGTCATCCTGCGCGAAGGCATCCCCTATCACGTCGGCACCCTCAACTTCGAGGGCACCCAGATCTTCACCGACGCCGAGATCCGCCGCTTCCTCAAGATGAAGGAAGGCTCGGTGTACTCGCCCAAGAGCTTGAAGGATGACGTCAAGACGATCTCCGATTACTACGGCTCGCGCGGTTACGTCGATGTGCGCGTCGCGCCCGACGGCACCCCCAACGGCCCGGGCACGGTCAACCTGAAGTACAAGATCGAAGAAGGCGGCCAATCCTACGTGGAGCGCGTCAACATCGAGGGAAATACGCTGACCAAGGACAAGGTTATCCGCCGTGAAATCCCGATCGCGCCCGGCGACGTGGCCAACACGGTGCTCATCGACGCCGCCAAGAAGCGCCTCGATAACCTCGGTTACTTCGAGAAGGTCGACGCCAGCCCGACCGATACTTCCATTCCCGGTCGCAAGGATGTGGACATCGTCGTGCAGGAAAAACGCACGGGGTCGTTGAGCTTCGGGGCCGGTTTCAGCTCGATCGAGAGTTTGCTGGGGCAGATCGAATTGACCCAGACTAACTTCGACATCCTCAATTGGCCGTCCTTCACCGGCGGCGGGCAGAAGTTCCGCCTGCTGCTCCAGTACGGTCTGGTGAGCAAGGACTTCTCGGCGTCGTTCACCGAGCCGTACTTCCTGGATTACCGGCTCTCGCTCGGCGGCGAAATCTTCTATCGCGACAGCAATTTCATTAGCAACGACTACGACCAGCAGAACGTCGGGTTTGCCATCACGGCGCGCAAGGCGCTGGGGCGGTACGTGTCGACGAGCCTCGAGTATCGTTTTGAGGACATCAAGATCAGCAACGTCAATAACGACTCGTCGATCCTCGCGCAGGAAAGCGGCTCCCGGACCCGGAGCGCGGTGAAGGCCGGCCTGTCTTACGACACGCGCGACAGCGTGTTCCTGACCCGGCGCGGCAGCCGGGTGGATTTCTCGCCGTACATCGCGGGCGGCGTCCTGGGCGGCAACACGGAAATCTTCGGTCTCGACCTGAGCGGCTCGCATTACCAGTTGTTTCCCTTCGACACGATCCTCACCTTAAACGGCGAGATCGCCACGGTGGACACCTACGGCGACGGAGATCGCGTGCCGGTTTACGATCGCCTATATGCGGGCGGCGCGGCGAATTTGCGCGGGTTCGGGTTCCGCAAGGTGGGGCCGAAGGATTACAAGGGCAACCCGATCGGCGGCCGCACGCTGGTGCGCGGCACGGCGGAGTACACGTTCCCCATCGTGGAGCGGGCGCGCGGGGCGGCGTTTTACGACATCGGCTACGTCAATCAGGATGCGTTTGCCTTCACCCCGGAGACATACTATTCGCGCAGCGACTTCCGCTCCGACCCGAACCGGATCGACACCGACCCGCGCACGCCGATCCCCAACAAGACGAACGACGACTCCAAGAACACGCCCTTTGGCGGCGGCTTGAACATGGACATCGGCGTGGGCCTGCGGCTGGACCTCCCCATTGGCCCGTTGCGGCTGGATTACGGCTATCCATTGCTGGGCGACGGATTCAACAAGCGGACGTACGGGAAGTTTAATTTCAACGTCGGCTATCAATTTTGAACGAAACCCCTCTTTGTCAGTCCAATACCTCCCTTATATGAAAACTACTCTCGCCCTGACCGTTTTGGCTGCTGGCGTGCTCCTGGCGAGCGCGACGGGGGCTCAGGCTCAAACCAAAGTCGGCATCGTCGACATGAACAAGGTGTTCTCCGGCTACTACAAGACCAAGGACGCCGAGACCAAGATCAACGAAGCGCGCGAGGTGGCCAAGAAGGAGCTCAACGACCGGATGGAGAGCCACAAGCAGATTTTGGACGAGATCAACCAGCTCAACAAGGATCTGGACAGCGCGGCGCTGGCCCCCGCCGCCAAGACCGACAAGAGCAAGAAGCGCGATGACAAGATCGCGCAGGTGCGCGATTTGGAGCGGGAAATCCAGGAGTTCAAGGGCAGCCGCGAAAAGCAGCTCCAGGAGCAGGCGGTGCGCATGCGCAACCAGATTGTCGAAGAGATCATGAAGCTCATCCAGGACAAGGTGAAGAGCGACAATTTCGACCTGGTGTTCGACAAGAGCGGCCAGAGCCTGAACGGCGTCCAGATCGTGTTGTACTCGAAGGACAACATGGAGTTCAGCGACGACATCATCACGTCGCTCAACAAGACCAAGCCCGCGGCCGCGGCGGCGCCGACCCCGAAGAAGTAGTCGGGCCGGGACCCTATTTTATGAAAGCGCGCGGGCGCGGACGGGTTTTCTGCCGTCCGCGCCTGTGTAGTTTAGGGGGCTGTCCCGGAACCAGAAAGGGACCTAAAGGACAGAAGGGACGAAAAGGACATAAAAAGGCATCTCGTCAGCGGGCTCCCGCCTTTCGTCCTTTGTGTCCCTTTGGTCCCTTATGTCCCTTTCTGGAAGCTCGCCCCCATCAACCAGCCCTCTTCTCCGAAATGCCCCCCCCTCACCCACCGCGCGCGCTCGGCATCGATGTCGGTGAGGCCCGCATCGGGCTGGCCCTCTCGGACGGCCTCGGGATGCTCGCTCACCCGTGCGAGACCATCGACGCCCGCAGCCCCGACGCCCTAAAGCGCATCATGGCCGTCATCTCGCGCGAAGCCGTCACGATGATCGTCATCGGCCTCCCGCGAAACATGAACGGCCAGGAGGGCCCCGCCGCCGTGAAGGCCCGCCAATTTGCCGACTCTCTCCGCGCAAACGCCAAGGGCTGCCAGATCCGTTTCATCGACGAACGCCTGAGCACGGTCGCCGCCCAGCGCGCCCTCCACGACAGCGGCCGCAACGTCAAAAACAGCCGAAAGATCATCGATCAGGTTGCCGCCCAGATGATCCTCCAGACCTACCTTGACGCCGAAAGCCTCAAGGAAGACCCCTCCTCTTTGATCTAAACCCGGACAGTCCTCCGCTGGACCCCGCCTTCGATCTGCGCTACAAGATCTCCGCCCGCCGTCGTCAACGATCCGTCCCGAAATGGCTCACTCTGCTGCGGCATATTACCTGATTGGCGCTGCGCTAGGCTACCTCTTCGGCTCTTTGCCGACCGGCTATCTCGTCGGCCGCCGACGCGGGATCGACATTCGTGAGCACGGCAGCGGGAACATCGGCGCTACCAATGTCGCCCGCGTGCTGGGCAAACGTCCCGGCGCCTTCGTGTTCATCTTCGACGTGCTCAAGGGCCTGATTGCCGTTCGCCTGGCCATCTTCCTGGTTCCCCTCGCCGCCTCCCACTTCACGGGAGTTGCCGCCGCGTTGGGGTGCATCCTCGGTCATAATTACCCGGTCTGGCTGCGGTTTCGCGGCGGCAAAGGAGTCGCCACCACCATTGGCGTGCTGCTGGGGCTGATGCCGCAGGCGATGTTACTTTCCACGATCGTCTGGTTTGCGGTCTTCTTCGCGTTTCGCTACGTGTCGCTGGCATCCCTCCTGGCGGCCGTCGCCCTGCCGATTTCGGTTTGGACGCTGAACGCCCGCGGCGGCGTTGCGCCCGATCCGATGTTTTGGTTTTCGGTCGTCGCCGCCCTGCTGATTTTCTGGCGGCATCGCGCGAACCTTGGGCGACTCTTTCACGGGACCGAACCCAAGTTTGCCCGCAAGCCTGAATCCCCCACTCCTTGAGCATGGCGTCCAGCGCGTTCCGCCAGATCGCCGTTGTCGGCGCCGGGAGTTGGGGCACGGCATTGGCGGTATGGCTGGCGGCGCGCGGGCACGGCGTCACCCTTTGGGGCCACGACGGCCAGCACATCGAAGACCTGCGACGCGACGGCGGCAACGAAGCCTACCTGCCCGGAGTGCCGTTGCCGCCGTCCGTGCGCCCCACCGCCGATCTGACCGATCTCCGCGGGGCCGACCTGGCGCTTTTGGTGACGCCTTCCCGCGCCTTGCGCGAAGTGGCGTCCAGGCTGGCATCGGTCGATTTGCATGAAGATGCGGTCCTGCTTTCGTGCACAAAAGGCATCGAGCACGGGAGCGGCCTGCGCATGAGCGAGATCATTTCCGAGTGCCTGCCCCACCGGCCGGTGGCGGTGCTTTCCGGACCCAGCCATGCCGAGGAGGTTGCCCGCGGCGGTCCGACGGCCATTGTGCTGGGCTGCGCGGCCGAACAAACCGCCAAAGCTCTCCAGCGATTGTTCAACGCCGACGCCCTGCGCGTCTACACCAGCGACGATGTCGCCGGCATCGAACTCGGCGGCGCGTTGAAAAACATCTTCGCAATTGCGGCCGGCATGAGCGACGGCCTGGGCTTTGGCGATAACGCCAAGGCCGCCTTAGTCACTCGCTCCCTGGCGGAATTGATCCGCCTGGGCGTTCATCTTGGCGGCCGCCGGGAAACGTTTCAGGGGCTGAGCGGGATTGGCGACTTGATGGTGACGTGTTTTAGCCGCCTGAGCCGCAACCGCATGGTCGGCGAACGGCTGGGCCGGGGTGAGACGCTCCGCGCCGTCACGGCATCCATGCGGATGGTCGCGGAGGGAGTTCCAACGACTCTGGGCGCCTTCGAGCAGTCCAAGCGCGTAGGGGTAGAAACTCCCATCATCGATCAGATTTACGCAATTCTCTACGCTGACCGCGCGCCGTTAGACGCTCTCCAGGAGTTGTTTACGCGGGACCCGCGATCGGAGTTGGAATCCTACTGCAACTTGTAGGTGATCGGGACGGTGGTCGTGGAGTTGGGCGGACCGTGCCAATTAGATCGAGCAAACGCGACGGTGTTGGCGTCCAGGATCCCACTGCCGACGGATTGGGAAATAACGGCGCTGATGACATCCCCAGACGCGTTCGTGGACACCCGGACGGAGCCGCTGCCTTGAACGTGAGACGCGCGGGCTTGGTAAGGATAGATCGGCTTGGGTGTTTTCCAGCCCAGTCCGATCTTGGAGCCTCCCGGCGTGCCGGTCAGTTTTGCCGCATGATCGACGTTGCCATTTACCTGGCCGGGTTGGGCCACGGCCCCCCGCTTGGCGTTTGCCGGAGCGGGAGTGGAGGCGGCGCGGGGTGCTTTCGGCTTAGGCGGTGGAGTTGGCTTGATGTCCGGCTCCGTCATGGCGGGATCCTCCGTGGGGGGAGGGGTC
>CAXUAZ010000117.1:5869-12552 GCA_964249195.1 uncultured Chthoniobacterales bacterium | reverse complement strand
CTTTGGGGGAAGGCCGCCTCACGGAGGCCGCCGCCTTGTTGAGCCCGCCGCCGGGCGGCCCGCGCGAGGGGGCGCAGGAGAACGGCGAACGGGTCTGCCTCACGGGACGTTTGCGAATTGCGCAGGGCCGGGCGCCGGCGGCCGAGGAGGTCTTCGCTGGCGCGGTCGCCCATCCGCAGGGACTCAGCGAAGCCGTCCTGGTTGACGATTACCGCGGCTGGGTGCAAGCCTGCCTCGCGCAGGGCCAGATGGGCCGGGCGGAGGATGTCCTGGAGAGTTTTATCGGCAAGTATCCGCGTCTCGCCGTGATGCCGGCCATGCTCGAGTGGCTCGGGTCGATGTATGCCCGCCAGCCGCCGCCGGATGATCTCGCGGACCTGCGCCGCTGGTCGGAGGATGAGACAGAACCGGCGCGTCAGGCGCTGGCGACCATCAGCCTCGCGCAGCGGGAGCGCGAGGCCGGGCGGATCGACGCCGCGGCGAAGTCGTTGAGCGAGTTTGGCGAGAAGTTCCCGGGGCATCCGCTGCGGTCGCGGGCGTTGCTGGAGCTCGCCGCCGTGCGCCTGGCAAATCGCCAGCCGGTCGAGGCACACGCCGCCTTGGAGAACGCCCGGCAACTCGCGCCGGCCGCCGGCGTTTCTTCGGTCGCCAACGAGATCGACGCGCTCGACGCCCGCATCCAGTTGGCGCAGGGGGAGCAGGCGGGCGCGGCGCGGAAATTTGAAGCGTTGTCGGCCCGCCTGGATACCGGCGCCGCGGCCGAACAAGCCGCCTTCGACGCGGTGCTCGCCTGGTCGCGGGCCAATAATCCCGCGGCGCTTTCCGCGGCCGAAATCTCCTTTGAAGCCAGATTTCCCGGCAGCGCGCTCGCGCCGGAGTTCCCGCTGGAAGAGGCGCTCGCCGAGGCCGCGCATACCTCGATTGACGACCCCACCGGCCGCCAGCGCGCCGCCGCCCGCCTGCGCAGCTTCATCCGCGACCAACCCTTCCATCGTCGCGCGGCCGAGGTGCGTATCGCCCTGGCGGAGTTGAATTACGTCCGGCTGCGCCCCAACCTTCCTGCCGCCTGGCGCGAGATCTCGGCGCCGGAAATCCAACGGATTCAAAACGACGGCGGCGCCGGCGCGGATCGAGCCGACTACCTCGCCATCTGGCTCGCGGACACGCCCGGGCCGGCCCGCGACGAGGAAAAAGCGGTGACCCTGGCCAAGAATTTCCTGGCCCGGCGCGCCGACTCGCCATTAACGGCCGAGACGCGCATGAAACTTTCCGAGATCTATTTCCGGCGCGAGGATTACTCGGACGCCCAGACGCAACTGGAACTGCTGGTCCAACGCTCCCCCAAATCCCCGCTGGCCGAACAGGCGCTCTACCTGGCGGGCCTGTCCGCCGAGAGCAGCATGAGCCCGGCGGGATTGGACAAGGCGGTCGCGCTTTTCGAGCAAGCCGCGTCGCGCAACGGCCCACTCAAGCTTTCCGCCCGCCTCCGGCAGGCCGAGGTGCAGAACCGCGTCGACCGCGGGCGGGACGCGTTGATCCTCTACGATGGCGTCATCGCGGCTACCGCGGGGGATAACTTGGCGCCGGCCGATCTCGATGCCCGTTGCACCGCGCTCGCCGGCCGCGGCGAGACGCTTTTTGCCATGGCCGCGAACGACCCCAGGCAGTACGCGGACTCCGCCGCGGCGTTCGATCAACTCGCAAAAACTCCGCGCGCATCCCTCGCCTGGCGCCGGCTGGCGTTGACGAAAAAAGGCCGCGCCCTGGAGAAAGCCGGCGACCCGGACGCCGCCCTGGTGGCTTACGACCAGACGCTCAATGCCGAAGCGCAACCCGGCGAGACGCCGCAACCCGAATGGACCTGGTTTTACCGCGCCGGGCTCGACGCGGCCAAACTGCTCGAGGCGCGCGCGGATTGGCCGGCCGTGATCGCGATCTACAAGAAAGTCGCCGCCGCCGATGGACCGTCGAAAGCCGAGTTCGAAGGCTTGCTGCGCCAGCGCCGGTTGGAGCATTTCATCTGGGAGGAGTGAGCCACCCACTGGAGGGTCATGCTCCGTCATGACCCATATTGGATTGCCGTTTGGGGCGCCCCGCGGTCCGATCCGATAAATGGGCGGCGATGGAGCGGGCGCACATCGCGCAACTTTCCGTTTGTAATCAGAGACCCACGGCAGTTTCTTTGCGGTTCGCCTTTTTGGTGAATCCATGATCCCCCACACGAAGCTATTCATTCCCGGTCCGGTCGAAGTTTCCGCCAAGACGCTCGCCGCCTTCTCGCGACCCATGATCGGCCATCGCGGCGCCGATTTCAAAGCGCTCTACGGCGCCATCCATCCGCAGTTGCAGACGCTGTTTGGCACCACGCAACCGGTGTTCATTTCCACGTCGTCCGCCTGGGGCGTGATGGAAGGGACCATCCGCAACCTCGCGCAGAAACGCGTGCTCAATTGCATGTGCGGCGCGTTTTCCGACAAGTGGCTCGATGTCAGCAAACGCTGCGGCAAGGAGGCCGATGGGCTCAAGGTGGAATGGGGCCAACCCATCCTGCCCGAGGCGCTGGATGAGAAACTCCGCGGCGGCGACTACGACGTCGTCACGCTGATTCATAACGAGACCTCCACCGGCGTCATGAGTCCGCTTGCGGAGATCTGCGCGGTCATGCGCACGTATCCGGAGGTGCTGCTCGTCGTGGACACGGTTTCCTCATTTTCGGCCGTACCGATCCCGATGGATGAGTTCGGCATCGACGTGCTTTTAACCGGCAGCCAAAAGGCGCTGGCGCTGCCGCCGGGCTTGGCGCTCTTCAGCGTCTCCGAGCGAGCCTTCGAACGCGCCGCCAAGGCGAAGGATCGCGGGTACTACTTCGATTTCATCGAGTTCAAGAAGAACCAGGAAGGCGACATGACCCCGAGCACGCCATCCATCGGTCACATCTACGCGCTGCAATCGAAACTGGAAGACATCTTCCGCGAAGGCGTCGACGCCCGGCACGCCCGGCACGCGGAGAACAACGCCTTTGTGCACGATTGGGTCCGGGAGAAAGGTTTTGGGTTCTTCGCGCCCGAGGGCTACCGCTCCAAGACGTTGACTTGTGTCGCCAACACGCTCGAGGTGGATGTCGCCGCCTGGATCAGCCGGCTCAAGAAGTCTAGCCAGATGGTCATCGACGGCGGGTACGGCAAGCTCAAGGGAAACACGTTCCGCATTTCCAACATGGGAGATGAGACCCCGGAGACGATGAGGGAACTGCTCACCGCGCTCGACGCATGCTACGATGCGTAAGACGCAGAAGGTCTCGCGCTGAGGGGCAGAAACGCAGAGGGAAACAAAAATGCATTTTTCCCTGCTTTTCCCCCTTTGCGGCTTTGCGACCTTTGCGTGAGGCCCTACTGCAGCTTCCTCTTGGGGACAAGCTGCTCAGAACCACCAAACGAAGGGAGGCCTCGCGCAAAGGTCGCAAAGCCGCAAAGGGGAAAGACAGGGATTGTTTCTGCCTCTGCGTCTCTGCGTGAGATTATATTTCACCGTTGTCCGATCCCCACGCTCACCGGGAACGGATTGCGCTCCTTGAATTGCGCCTGATGCCAGTACGGGTAGGTCGGAGTCAGCCCGCTGGCGGCGTCGAGTTTTGCCACCTGCTCGGGCGTTAAATTCCAGCCGATGGCCCCCAGGTTTTGGCGCAACTGCTCCTCGTTGCGGGCGCCCACGATCACGGTCGCAACCGTGGGGCGCTGCAGCAGCCAGTTGAGCGCGATCTGCGGCACGGATTTGCCCGTTTCTTCCGCGACCGCGTCCATCGCCTCGACCACTCGATAGAGATATTCCTCCGGCACCTGCGGGCCGGCGTCGGTCACCATCTTTTCGTTGAGCCGGCTCTCGGGCGGCGGCGGGGAACCGCGGCGGATCTTGCCCGTGAGCCGCCCCCACCCCAGCGGACTCCACACCACCGCGCCCACCTTCTGATCGACCCCCAGCGGCATCAGCTCCCACTCGTACTCCCGGCCTACGAGCGAATAATACGCCTGGTGCGCCACGTAACGCGTCAGGCCGTGGCGCTCGGAGGCCGCCAGCGACTTCATCAGGTGCCAGCCCGAGAAGTTCGAGCAGCCGATGTACCGGATCTTCCCGGCGCGCACGAAATGATCGAGCGTGTTGAGCGTCTCCTCCACCGGCGTGAGCGCATCGAAACCGTGCAGTTGAAAAAGGTCGATGTAATCCGTGCCCAACCGCTTGAGCGACGACTCGATGGCGCGCGTGAGATGCTCGCGCGACGAGCCCACTTCGTTGGGACCTTTCCCCGAGCGGAACGTCGCCTTGGTCGAGATCATGACCGCGTCGCGGCGGCCTTTGATCGTCTGGCCCAGGATTTCCTCGGCCTTGCCGTCCGAATAGATGTCGGCGGAATCGAAGAGGTTTAGCCCGGCGTCGAGGCAGATGTCGACCAGCCGGGTGGCCTCCTGCACATCGCTGGCGCCCCACGCCTTGAAGAATTGATTGCTGCCGCCAAACGTGCCCGTGCCGAAGCTGAGCGCCGGTACCATCAAGCCTGAACCGCCGAGTTGTCGATATTCCATACGTAACTCCATCGCGGGGCCGGGCCGCGTTGGCCGTCAGACTTTGACTCGTTCGATGGTGGCGCCGAGGTCGGCCAGCTTGCTGTCGATGTGCTCGTAGCCGCGGTCGATGTGGTATACGCGGCTGATTTCCGTGACGCCCTCCGCCTTCAACCCCGCCAGCACCAGGGCCGCCGAGGCCCGCAAGTCGCTCGCCATGACGGGCGCGGCGCTGAGTTTCTCGACCCCCTGGATGATCGCCGTATGCCCCTCGATCTTGATGTCGGCGCCCATGCGCTTGATCTCCGAGAGGTGCATGAAGCGTTGCGGAAAAATGTTCTCCGTCACCGTGCTGATGCCGGCGGCGGTCGCCAGCAGCGCGCAC
The DNA here is from genome assembly GCA_964249195.1 of uncultured Chthoniobacterales bacterium. Taxonomy (GTDB): domain Bacteria; phylum Verrucomicrobiota; class Verrucomicrobiia; order Chthoniobacterales; family SZAS-18; genus CAXUAZ01. Next base: position 7,611 of record CAXUAZ010000117.1, on the reverse strand, counting down.
ATCTGCGCCTGCATGTCGGTCGGGAACCCGGGGTAGGGTTCGGTGAAGAGTTCCATCGGCTTCGCGCCGCCGTTGGGGTGGATCGTGATCGATCTTTCGTCGCTGGAGATGTGGAACCCGGAGCTTTCCAGCAGCCTGGTCACCGAGAGCAGATGCTCGGGGATCACATTTTTGAGGGTGACGCCTTTGCCGCAGATCGCGCCCGCGACGAGGAACGTGCCGGCCTCGATCCGGTCCGGGATCACCTTGTGCTCGACGCCGTGGAGTTCGCTGACTCCTTCGATGATGATCCGCCGGGTGCCGGCGCCTTCAATCTTCGCGCCCATCGCGTTGAGGAAATTCGCGAGGTCGATCACTTCGGGCTCAGCGGCCGCGCCCTCGATCACGGTGGTGCCTTCCGCGAGGACGGCCGCCATCATGACGTTATCGGTCCCGAGCACGGTGGAGCCGAACTTCCCGCGCAACGACACGCTCGCGCCCTTGAGCGCCGAGGTGAAGAGCCGCACGTCGCCGCCGACCACGCGCACCATGGCGCCCAGCGCCTCGAACCCGCGCAGGTGCAAATCGATGGGGCGATCGCCGATGACGCAGCCGCCGGGAAGCGCCACGGTGGCCTCTTTTTCCCGGCCCAGGAGCGGTCCCAGCACGCACACCGACGCCCGCATCTTGCGCACGATCTCGTACGGCGCGTTGGTGCTGATCTTCTCGGCCTTCACCGTGACCGTCCCGCTGGCGCGCTCCACCTCCGCCCCCAGATGGCTCAGGATCTGGAGCATGTAATTGATGTCGCTCAGGTCGGGGACGTGATGAATGATGCACGGCTCCTTCGTCAGGAGGGTCGCGGCGAGGATGGGTAACGCCGAGTTCTTGGAGCCGCTGATGCGGACCGTGCCTTTCAAAGTGGCGCCGCCGTGCACCAGGATTTTGTCCATTGCCATAACGATTGAGGGGAAAAGTGCGTTGATTACAGCAACGGCGCGAACCATACGCGAGCCCAATGTGCGCGGATGCGCGGGCATTGCGATTTGGCGGTCGATGAACGAAGCTCGCGTCCCATGGACCAAGCTCTCATTTCCTCCGATGCCATCCTCGCCGCGCTTCACTGGCGGTACGCCACCAAGCGATTCGACGCGGCGAAGAAGCTCTCCGACGACGAATGGAACAAGCTCGAAGCCGCCCTCGTGCTCGCGCCGTCTTCCTACGGCTTGCAGCCGTACCGGTTCATCGTCGTCAACGACCCGGCGTTGCGCGAGCAACTCCAGGCCGCCGCCTACGGCCAATCGCAGGTCACGGATTCCTCGCACCTAGTGGTCTTCGCCGCCCGGACGGATATTACCGAGCAGGACGTGGAGCATTACATGGCGCGGATCACCGCGGTCCGGGGGGTGGAGCGGGCGCATCTGGAGGGTTTTGCCAAGGTCATGAAGGGGGATCTCGTTGCCGGCCCGCGGCACGCCGTTATTCAGGAATGGTGTGCGCGGCAGACGTACATCGCGCTGGGTCAGTTGATGGCGGTGGCCGCGTTGGAAAGCATCGACGTTTGCCCGATGGAGGGTTTTGACACCGCCAAGTACGACGAGATCCTGGGGCTGCGCGACAAGGGGTTCCGGGCGGTGGTGGTCGCCGCCGTGGGGCATCGTTCCGAAGCCGACGGCGCGGCGAGCCTGCCGAAGGTGCGCTTCCCGGCGGAGGAGTTGATCGAGCAGCGTTAACCGGTGGAGGGCGACGCTGCGGGGGGGCCC
>CAXUAZ010000117.1:0-5859 GCA_964249195.1 uncultured Chthoniobacterales bacterium | reverse complement strand
CATGGAATCTAGTCACAGCGACGACGGAGCGTCGCCCTCCAGTCTAAACGCGACCAAGCACGAAGCGTTCGACCCCCTGTGCGTCGCGCTCCGTCCGCGGCTCGCGAAAGCCGGCTGCCTGTAGCATCGTTTCGACGGCGCGCGCCTGGTCGTGCCCGATCTCCAGGGCGACGTAGCCGCCGGGCGCCAGTTTGCCCTTCGCTTCGCCAATGCATCGCTCGATGAGCCGCAGGCCATCCGGGCCGCCATCCAAAGCCAAACGCGGATCGTGTTGAACCTCTCGGTCGAGCGTCGCAATGTCCCCACTTGCGATATAGGGCAGGTTGGCGACCACCAGATCGAACGGGCCGTCGACGTTTTGAAGCAGGTCGCTTGCGACGAGCGAAAGTGACACACCTGCGGCGTTCTCACGAGCCAGCTTCAGCGCCAGAGGAGAGACGTCCACCCCAGTGACCACAAACCCCGGCCGCTCGGCCGCCAGCGTGACCGCGATCGCTCCGGAACCCACCCCGACATCCACGCAACGGGCCTCCGCCGGCAACTCAAGTTTCAAAATGAGCGCGATGAGTTCCTCCGTTTCCGGTCGCGGGATCAACGCCCGTTTGTCGACCGCAAACACCCGCCCGTAAAACTCCACCGTGCCGAGCAAATGCTGGAGCGGCTCTCCCTTTGCCCGGCGCCGCATCAATTCGCGCAGCGGGTCCAGTTCCGCGGACCCCAGCGGTCGGTCGAACTCCAGGTAAAGATCAATCCGCTGCTTCTTGCCCAGGACGTGCGCGACCAGGCACTCCGCGTTGAGCCGGGGAGATTCCACCCCGTGTCGGCCCAGGTATTCGGTCGACGATTTTACCACTTCGAGGACCGAGCGCATCAGGGTCAGACGCCAAATTGGGCGCTAGCCTCGCGCAACCGCTCTTCCATGTCCTGCGCTTGCAGCGCCTGCACCATCGGCGCAATGTCGCCTTCCAGAAAACGATCGAGACTGTAGAGGGTCAGGTTGATCCGGTGGTCGGTGACGCGGTTTTGGGCAAAGTTGTACGTGCGGATCTTCTCCTCGCGGCCGCCGCTGCCGATCTGGCTCTTGCGGTGCGCGCTGTATTTTTCGGATTCCTCGCGCTGCTTGTCCTCAAGCAGCCGGGCGCGCAGGATCTGGAGGGCGCGCTCCTTGTTCTTCTGCTGGCTGCGGCCGTCCTGACAGCGCACGATCCGACCCGTCGGGATGTACATGACCTGCACGGCCGAGTCCGTGGTGTTAACCCCCTGCCCGCCCGGGCCCCCCGCGCGGCAAACCTCGATGCGGAGATCCTCGGGGCGCAGCTCGAATTCGACCTCCTCCGCCTCAGGCAACACCGCCACCGTTGCGGTCGACGTGTGGATGCGGCCCTGCGCCTCGGTCGCCGGCACGCGTTGGACGCGATGCACGCCGCTCTCATAACGCATCTGGCGAAACACCGCGTTGCCCGACACCCGGAACACGATTTCCTTCAGGCCGCCCAACTCGGACGCGCTGGAATCCATTGTCTCCAGCTTCCACCCGACCGTCTCGGCAAAACGCGTGTACATCCGGTAAAGGTCGGCCGCGAAGAGCGCCGCCTCGCTGCCGCCCGTGCCGGCGCGGATTTCGACGATGGCGTCCCGATCCTCGTTGGGGTCAGCGGGCAGAAGGGCAAGCTGAATCTCGCGATCGAGCCGGGTCAATTGCTCGTTCAACGGGCCGATCTCCTCGGCGGCCATCGCGGCCATTTCGGGATCGTCGCCGGCTTTTGCCAGCTCGGTGTTTTCCTCGAGCTGCGTGTGCGTTTTTTCCCGGGCGGCCCATTGGTCAAGCAAGCCGCGCAGCCGGGCGTGTTCCTGCATCGTCGCGCGGGCGCGCTGCGGGTGATCGAACAGCGCGGGATCGGAGATCGCACTGTCGACCTCGCGGAAACGCTCCGCCTTCCGGGCAATGATGGGCGCCAAGTTCATTAAAAACGCTATGTGGGAAAGCAAAACGGTGAAGACGCGACCTTGCGCGCCTTCACCGTTGCAAATCTAAAATCGGAGCAGCTAAGCCTTCTTGCCGCGCGCCTGCACGCTGCCGTAACGGCGGGCGAACTTCTCGATGCGTCCAGCGGTATCGATGAACTTTTGCTCACCGGTGAAGAACGGATGGCAGGCGGCGCAGATGCCGATCTTCAAATCGTGACGCGTCGACCGGGTATGATATTCCGCCCCGCAAGCGCAGCTGATCGTCGTTTCGGTGTAATTGGGATGGATATTTTCTTTCATGGAGACGCCGACGAGGTCGTCGGGAGGGGGAGACAGTAGGCTCCCCGGCCGAAGTTGCAAGCAGGAATCAGATTTACAGCTTAACCCTGGGGCGGTCCGAACACGCGGGGTCCTGCGATCGCCGGAGGAACCGCGGGCTGGATAATGTTCTGCGCGTAAATGGCGCCGTCGATCAGCCGGAAACCCGGTTGCAGCGTCGATACGACGCGGCCGCTCTCGTCGAAGTACTCGACCACGTTGTTCGGATTTCCAAACGGCGGGAGGTCGGCCAGGCTCTTGTCCGCGCCGAACACTCCGTCGACGTTCTTGATCGTGAGACCGGAGATCGTCGCGACGGGCGCGACGTTGTCCACCGAGCCGGCGATGATCGACATGAAGCTGCTGGCGGCGATGTTTTGCACGGAACCGTTGACGCCGTTGCGCGGCGGCGCCCCGCCCTGCACGCGGCCGGAGACGCCCGCCACGATGCCGACGTTGCCCTGCGCCAACAGGAGCGGATTGAAGTTCACATCCGGCGTGAAGGGCGCGGGACTCGGGACCAACGTGCCCTGCACCGTGAGGTACGGGGTGATCGTGCCGCCGAGCGAGCGGGTGAATTGGTCGAGCGAGATGTCCTCGATGCCGTCCCCGCCCTGGTCGGTGTATGAACGGATCGGCGGATTGATGCCGGTGGTCACGTTGCGCACGGAATTGCCGACGGTGCCGGCTAGATTCACGTTTACCACGGAACCGCCGGTCCCCACGCCCGACGTCGCCGAGATCGAACTGCCGTAGTTGAGCGTGCTTCCGCCGTTGCCGGCGATCAGGTCCACGGCCGTCTGCACACTGATGGGCTGGGTGATGTTCGTGATGTTGCCGCCGTTGCCGCCCGTCCCGCTGACGCCCCCGAAGGCGATGAGCGCGTGCGCGAGATCCGTCGTGTCGTTGTCGTTCGGAATATTGACATCCTGCACGGAGACCGCAGTGGCGTCGCCGCCTGCCCCGGCCACGATCAAGACCTTGCCCAACGTCTGGGACGCGGAGTTGAAGGTCGACGCCGTGCCCCCGATCGAGCCGCCGTCGCCGCCAAAGGTCAAACCGGCGCCACCCGCGCCCGCGCTCACGGCGAGAGGCGAAGACACCGCCTGCACGGTTGAATTCAGCACGCTGCCGCCGGCGCCGCCGACGCTGCCGTAGCTCGCGCCGCCGTCTCCGGCGATGATCCGCACGAGATCGGCGCTGCCGATGAGCGGAGCGGTCAAACCCAGGGCGTTCGACTGGAAGTTGGTGATCGTGCCGCCGGCGCCGCCGGCGTTCCTCACGCCAATGCCGCCGCGGCCGGTGAGGATCGTCATCTGGTACGGGATGGACGAGGGATCGGTGGGCCGATTCAGGAAGTTCGTGATCGCGCCGCCGGCGCCGCCCGCCAGGCCGTCGCCGCCCGCGCCGGTGATCAGGGTGAGCGTCGCAGAGATCCCGTTGGCGGTGGGGTCCGGACTGCTGTCGGTGATATTGCCGCCGTTGCCGCCGATCCCGCCGACCGCGCTGCCGCCCGCGCCAGCGATGTAAGTGAGGCCGCCGCCGCCGAGAATCGCCGGAAGGTAGATGACGTCGAGGTTCGCAATGCTGCCGCCGGCCCCGCCGCCGAGTGCGCCGAGACCGCCGAAGCCCGCCGTGGCGGTGACCGACCCCGGGGTGTTGATATCGTAGAAGACGCCCGTCTGGTTGCCCAGAATCGAGCCGCCGCGCCCGCCGTGCAAGCCCGACCCGGCGTTGCCCGCGGTCAGGAACGCGCCGAGGAGCAGCGAAAAGGAAGACAGATCGCCGCCGCGTCCGCCGTCGCCGCTGATCCCGTTGCCGCCATTGCCGCCGTGCAGCTCCACCTCGCCGGAGGCCGCATTGACAATGCCATAGCGGCTAGTAACTCCTGTCACATCGCCGCCGATGCCGCCGCCCAGGAAGCCGAACCCGCCGTCGCCGCCGGTAAACGTAACCGTGCCGGCGTACGCAAGGTAGGCGGGGAAGACAAACTGGATGCTTCCCGCCACAATGCCATTCGCCCCCGAGCTGATGCCCGCGCCGATCACGCCGCCGTTGCCCGCCACCCCGGCCGTGGAATTGCCGCCATTGCCCGCAAAGAAGAAGACCCCATTGTTGGTCTCGTACAGGAGGCTGCCGCCCAGGTCGGTGAAGAAGTCGATGTCTGCGTTGTTAGGATCCGCAGTGTTCGTCTCGAGCAAACCATAACCGTTGATCGGCCGGGCCACGAGCGGGAACGCGGGGTTGGCCTTGATGCCGAGCACCGGATAATAGGCATCTGAACCGGTCACCGCGTCATTCGCGGAATTGCCGAAGGAGACGAACTGCCGGGCGCCGACCACGCCGACCCCTCCGGCGTAGAAGTCGGGAACGCCCGCGGCTTCGAGCGAAATCTCATGGATCTGGGCGGTCTGCGGAGTCCCGGTCAGCGCCTCGATGCCGAATTGATTGAAGACCCCGTCCTGGGTGCCGTCGGGGTTGTAATCGACGTTGGTGATCTTCAACGGATCGGAGCCATTGCCAAAGATTCCGCCGTCGAAGTAGAAGATGCCGGCCTGATCGCCGCCCCCGGAAGCAATGGTGAGCGCGAAGGAGGCGGTCGGATTGGCGGGGTTGGCGACCGCGCCCTTCAAGGTCACCAGGAAGCCGGTGGGCTGATTGGTCAGCGCCACGGCGTCCGTGATTCCGTCGGAATCGACATCCGTGATGCTGAAATCCTGCACGTTGGCATTTTGCGATGACACCTGGCCGCCGGCGCGGTTCGTGTCGACCTGTCCCAGTCCGATGTTGACCTCCACCGCTGCCGAAAGGGCCAGAAGAGGCGGGATAGGCAGATGCGTCACCGGGTTGCTCGGAACGAACACCTCCGCGAGGTTCCCTTCTCCATGCCCCGCGTAGAAGAGCACATCCGGCGCGCCTGAATTCACGGAGACGCTGCTCGCTTTGAGAATGGCGCGCGCATTGACTGCCACCCCTGCCAGGGAGAGGACCGGCGGCTGACCGGGCGCCTCGAGGTTGGCCACAAAGTAACCGGCGCCCTCTGGCTGCCCCGTGCCCGGGTCGATCACCCGGTTGCCCGTGTTCGGGTTACGCACGTCGTCCCCGTAAAGGATGGTAACGAATTGGAAGGTCGACAGATCGGGCGGGCCCGTCAACTGATTGACGTAACCGATATCCATGATGCCGTCGCCGTTGAAGTCGCCGGCGGCCAGCGCCAGCACGGGGTTGCGGCCCTGGAAATAGCCGAGGTCGGAGAAGGTCGGCAGGGGGGTCTGCAGATCATCGCTGAAAGGGTGATTGCCCAGCGGGTTGTGCGTGTAGATCTTGCCCCCGAGCGGGTTACGAGCGGTGTCGCCGATCTGGTTCAGGAAGACATGGATGCCGCTGCAGTGGGTCGGATCGCCAGCAGCGGCCGCGATGTCGGGCCGGCCGTCGCCGTTAAAATCGGCCACGACGACGGAATTGAGCGACGTGCCGGGCGCGTCGAGATAAATCGTCTTGGCGGGGTTGAACAAGCCCGTGCCGTCGCCGAAAAGCACGACGATCTGGTCGGGCTGGTTGGTGGTGTAAACC
>CAXUAZ010000116.1:0-12696 GCA_964249195.1 uncultured Chthoniobacterales bacterium | reverse complement strand
GTGGTTGTACGGTCGGGCGGCGCCGGTCCCGAAGGGGGCGGTGCATGCCGTCGAGCGTTACCTGGCGTTGGCGGATGACGTGCTGGGGGAGGCGTCGCAAGGCGCTCTGCGTTTCCCTTTGCCGGAGGGGTGTCTCCCGGCCAAGGCCGTGGGCATCGGGGACTTTGTGTTGCTCCATCCGTTTTCGCGAGGGGCGGGCAAGTCGTTGACGGTTGAGCAGGTCGGGGCGCTTTGCCGGGAACTGGCGCCGAGAAAGGTGGTGCTCGTCGGGCGGATGCAAGGAGCGCCGCCCGAGGCGCGGGAGAATGTGCTCAACCTGCTTAACGAGACTTCGCTCATGGAGTTGATCGGGCTGATCCGCCGGGCGGCGTTGGTCATCACGGTGGACAGCGGGCCGATGCACCTGGCGGCGGCGCTGGGGCGGCCGTTGGTCGGCATGCACACTTGGACCGATCCGCGCAAAGTCGGGCCGTACTATCCCGAGGCGTGGGTGTGGAAAGGCGGCCGGATGTTCCAGATGCGAGATCGCGAGAAGATGCCGGAAGATCTCCTCGCCGGCGTCAGCGCCCTGCCGGGCGCGGACGATCTGCGGGCCATCGCGCAGGTTCAATCCCAAAACTCTCTTCCAGCACCGGCCCAAGCCGCTCCATCGGCAGCCCGAGGATGTTACTCCACGACCCCTCCGTCTTCGCAATGATCATCTCATGATGCTCCTGCGCGGCGTACGATCCCGCCTTATCGAGCGGATTGATCTTCGCGAGATAGGCGTCGATCTCCGCGGCGCCCAGCGGCAGGAACGTCACCCGCGTTTCCTCCACGAAGGTGACCAGATCGCTTCCGCGAGCCAGGCACACCCCGGAAAACACCTGGTGCTCTCGCCCGCTCAGGCGCGCCAGCATCTCGCGTGCATGAGTCAGGTCGCGGGGTTTGCCCAGCGCCGCCCCATCGAGCGCAACCAGGGTGTCGACGCCCAAAGTAACGTCCGCGGGCCGGCCCGAAGCTACGGCGGCGCACTTGCGCCGGGCGTTTAATAGCACGAGTTCCCGCGCCGTCAGCCAGGGCGCCTCGGATTCCTCGATGTCCGCCGGGCACACCAGCGCATCGTAACCTTCTTCGGCCAGCAGTTGCCGGCGGCGGGGAGACGCGGAGGCCAGGACCAATCGGGACTTCACGGCCGGCGCGGCGGTCTACTGCGAGGGCGGCGTGCCGGCGTCGGGCGTCAGGCTGGGGATCGTCATCTCCTTGTAGCCGTCGGGGATGGCAAAGTCGGCGTCGGGGATCGGCTTGGTGCTCACGGAGACGACCGTCGACGTCATCCCTTCGCCTTCACCCGTCTCCTGGACGACGCGCATGGGGAAGCCCGGCAGCGTGCTCATGTCGAGCCCGAGTCCCTGCATCATGGCGGCCATCGGCCCCTGGCTCATCGCGGCGTTCATCTCCTTGAGGATCGCGTCCCAATTCGGGAGGGCCTTGGTCAACCAAAAGCTCATCTTCTTGCCGCCAACCAACGACGAATATTCTTCGGAGGCGTACCCGCTGATGGTGTCCTTCCGGCCGGTGGGCTTGAGGTCCGGCTTCGCTTCGCCCTTGTCGCCGCCCATCTTTTTCATCGCTTCGACCGCCTGCTGCGCCATCGCGGCGGGAATCTTCATGTAGGCTTTCTGCTCGCGCATGAGGTTGATCATGTCGCCGCTCTTGAGATCCATGATGATCGACATGCCCGGGGCGGCGTCGACGCGGGTCTTCGAGCCCTTGAACTCGGTGGTGCTTTGGAGATTCTGACCGCTGCCGTCGATCTTCTGCACGACCGTAAGATCCGCGCGGGCGGCGGCCAGAAGAGCGGCGGAAAGGGCGAGGGTGGGGAAGAGCGTTTTGTTCATGCCGGGCAGAGCTTAGCGGAGGGCGGGCGCCCAAAGCGAATGAAAAGTTGCGGGCGAGAAGTTGGGTCGGAATCGATTCTCGAAAAAAAAGCTTGGCGGGAGGTGGGATGTCTGGCAGATATGGAGTCGCGCGGGCATAGCTTAGTGGTAAAGTTCCAGCCTTCCAAGCTGGCCATGCGGGTTCGATTCCCGCTGCCCGCTCATTAAATAACGACCCTTACAAACCGAAGTATTTTAAAAGCAACCCACAAGGAACCTAACGAGATGTTAACCTCAAAATTCTCCCGCGTGGGTCTTTCCTACGCCTTCGCCGCCCTGCTCGTCGTCGCTGCGCCGGGCGTTCGCTCATCGTTCGCTGCGGCCGCCACCAGCCCAAGCATTCGCCTCCTCAACTCGAAGCTCCCGCAGGGCCTCACGTTGAGCAAAGCTTCCTTGCCGCAGACGGCCACCGCGCTCAAAGCCGCCGCGACCGAGCGTCCGGAATTGGCGGTGTCGCTTCTGCAGGCTGCCATCACCTCGCACACCATCAACGGCAAGTTTACGGGCGATTGCAGCGGCCTGGTTAAATTAGTGCAAGCCGCCGCCGAGGGCGCTCCCAAGAAGTCGCGCGAACTCTCCGAAGCGGCGGATTCCCTAGATCCAGAGTGCGCTGACGCGCTCGATCAGTACCTGACCGACGCCGGCCAGCCGACACTCGGTCAAAACGGCAGCGGCCGTGGGGAAGGCGCGGCAGGCGCGGAAGGGGATAGCGGTGACGGCGCGGGCTTGGGCACCGGTTTCCCCGGCAGCCCCAACTTCGTCGGCAGCGCTCCGGGCGGCACGCTCGCGTTGCCTCCGACCGGCGTGGCAGTCTCCTCTGATACGAACGGCTAACGGCGTTTTGCCGCGGCAGCGCGGCTCGTTTCACAGCGGCCCTTGCGGTGAATCTCACTGCAAGGGTCGCTTTTTTTCGCGGGCGGCGGCGCCTCCCTATCATCGCTCCATTTCCGCCGGCTTTTTGAACGCCTTCTATGTGCTCATCGTCGTCGCCGCGCTGGCGGTGATGCAATGCCTCGTCAGCGGGAGCCGGCTGCTTTTTTGCATTCCGGCCCTGAGCATCCTCGCCGTTGCCGCCATCGCGTCGCTGCGTGATTTTCGGCGGCCTAAGTTACGGCCGGATTTCGTTTGCCTGGGCGCTTCGGCCGCGTTCTTTGGTTATCTGATCGTCCGGGCGATCGCCTCGCCCGTGCCGTATCTGTCCTCGCCGGACATCTTCTCGATCCTTGGCTGCTTGACGGTTTACCTTTTGGTCGCCTGCCACATCACCGATCCGCGGCGGCGGCTCTGGATTCTGGGCGGGCTCCTGGCGTTGGCCGCGTTGAATCTCGGCGTCGGCGCCCGGCAGTTCGCGACGAACTCCGGTTACATGCTCTTCGGCTTTTTGCGCTCGGACGCTTACCTCGGGCGCGCGAGCGGGCTGTACATCTGCCCCAATCATCTCGCCGGATACCTCGAGATGGTCGGCTCCCTGACGCTGGCCGCGGCGATCTGGAGCCGGTTGCGCCCATGGATCAAGCTTCTTTTGGGCTACGGCGCCCTGTGCTGTTTTGGCGGGTTGTTGATGACCGGCAGCCGCGGCGGTTTCCTCGGCGCGGTGACCGCGCTCGTTTTCTTGGCGGTTCTAGGGCTTCGGCGCAGCCGGGAGAACTCGCCGGAGACCTTCAAGCGCGTGGTGTTGATAGCCCTTCTCTTTGTGACCCTGGCTGCCGTCGGCGTGACGGCGGTCGTGAAAAACAGCCGCATTCTCCACGAACGCGGTTCCCACCTGGTTAGCACCGGAGATGACCGCCTGCGCTTGTGGCCCGCGGCGATCAAAGAATTTCAACTCAGTCCGTGGATCGGCACGGGCGCGGGCACGTACTTATATTACGGCCGTCTGTTTCGTGATCCGGCGATCCAAATGGACCCGATTCGCACCCACAACGATTACCTGCAACTGCTGGCCGAGGATGGCGCGCTCGGGGTTTTCCTGCTGCTGGTGTTTTTGGCGGCGCACGTGCGTTGGGGCTGGCGGGCGTTTCGCCACTTGTCGCTCCGCTTCGGGAGCTCATCCGTGGGCGGGGGCAGCAACGCCGCGGCGCTGAACATCGGGGCGTTGACCGCGCTCGTGGCGTTGAGCGTGCATTCGGCGGTCGATTTCAATCTGCACATCCCGGCCAACGCGCTGGTGATGGCCTTCGTTTTCGGTCTGCTCGCCAACCCCGGCCGGGAACTGTCCGACGCCGGCCAAAACCTGGCCCGGTTCGGCTCGATCGACTGGCTTCCGCGGCTTGCGTTGCCCGCTTTGGGCGTCGTGATCCTCGCGTGGGGATTGCCGAAGCTTCCGGGCGAATATTACGGCGAGCAGGCGCGGGTCGCGCTGCGCGACAAGCGGCCTCTGGCGGCGCTCCATCAGGCGCAGTTGGGGATCGAACGGGACCCGTCCAATCCTTATTTGCATTTCTATCTAGGAGAGGCGCGCCAGACGATGGCCGACCGGGCCAAAAATCCGGACATCTCGCAATCGCTGCGCGAGGCGGCGATCGAGCCTTACCAGCAGGCGGTGAAATTATTTCCCCAAGACGTCCGGCTCCTTCTTCGCCTGGGTCAGGCGCTGACCATCACGGGGCATTTCGATGAAGCCGGCAAGGTGATGGACGAGGCGCTGAAGTGGGATCCGAATTCCGGCCGGGTGCAGACCTACTACGGCTTTTATCTGCAGCAAGCCGGCCGTTTGCGCGAGGCGCAAACCGCTTACCGGCGAGCCACGGAGCTGACGCCCAACCCCTCCGCCGACGCCGGGATGAAACAGGTGGCGCATGACCTCGCGGCGGATTCGCCGCCGCAGTGAATGCGCTCCAGGGGATTTTTGGGTGCATTTGGCAAAAAAAGTTATTGCTCTCCACCGGTTTTTTCCTCTAATCTCCGCCGCAACGTGTCTTTTAGACGGCTGTAAGTCTGCCTGAAAGGCGCGGTCGCTAAAGATCCTGCCAAATCGTAAGTTTCGAGTTTTTAAAAAACTACCGTCCGCCTCCTATGAAAAAGATCCGATCGTTTTCCTTTGCCTCGTCCACGCTGTTGCTCGCGGCCAGCCTGGCGGGAGTCGGCGTTCTGCGCGCCGGCGATTTTGACCTCAAGAGCACGGTGGACAGCAAGGATGCCGTGGACAACAAGAGCGATGTCGGCGAAGGCAACTTCGGGCGCTCCCGCTTCGTCCTCACCTCCGACGCCCGCTTCGGTTATGACGACAATACGCTGAGCCAACCCGACTCGGTGACCTTCACGCAGTTGAACCCCGCCACCGGCAAGAACGAGAAGGTGACCCGGGACGTGAACCCAAGCGGCAGCACGTTCGTCAACTTTACCTTGGGCGCCACCTATCGGGCGGTCAATCCGCGGACGACGCTGACCATTGGCGCCGATGTGGGCGTCAACTATTACTTTGATCGTCCGGGGCGCGACTACGACATCAACGGCGGCTTGAACGTCGCCTTCTCTTACCGGGCAACCCCGCGTCTCTTGCTCGAAGCCAGCAGCTTGAATACCTATCAGTCCGAGCCCGACTTTGGGGCGAGCAATTTGACGGGTTTCACTGGAGCGGGCGCGGTCGCGGGTTCGCCTGGCGTCGATTCGCAGCGCAATGGCGACTTCTTCTACACCTCCGACCGGTTGGCCGCGACGTACCAGTTTACGTCTCGCATCTCGACGGTGACTTCATACAACCTGGTGGCGTTCGCCTATGCGGATGAACCGTACAAGACCGTGCAAGATCGCGCGGAACATTACTTCATTCAGGATTTCCGCTATCTCATCCAGCCTACTCTGACCCTGATCGGGGAGTACCGGTTTAGCTACATCGACTACTTCAGCGTGGCGAACGATTCGTACTCGAGTTTTGCTTTGTTTGGAGCTGATTATTCCTTCAACCCGCGCTTCCGTTTTGTTGGTCGCGCCGGCGCGGAGTTTCGTGAGTTCGTCGACCAGGCCGTGGGCGGCGATGAAGAAACTTCTCCCTATGTGGAGATGACGTTCACCTACGATCTGGCAAGGACGGCGCACGTGAGTCTGGTCGGTCGCTATGGCATTGAGCAAGGCGATCTTACTGCCACGGCAAACACCACTCGCCGCGCTTACCGCCTCGGGGCCACGTACGACCAGGCGATTACTCCTCGTTTGAGCACCTATCTCGCGTTCTACTTCAGTTCGAGCGATTACGATGCTCCTTTGCCGACCGGCAGTTTCACGGAAGAGACCTACGACGTTGCGACGGGGCTGCGGTACGCCTTCAACCGTCATCTTTCGGCCGAGGTGGGTTACACCCATACGACCGTCACGTCCGACCTTGAAGGCCGTGATTACGATCGCAACCGCTACTTCGGCGGCATCCGGTACCAATTCTAAGCAGAGATTGCGAATCGCCCGTTGCGGAATCGCCTCGGGCGGTTAAGCTCAACCGGTATGCAAAAAACCGACGCACGTTCCTCCTCGGCCACCGGGGAGGCGAAGCTGCATTTCCTCGACTATTGGCGCGTCATTCGCGTCCGGTTCGGCATTGTTTTGCTGTCGTTCTTGCTGGTGGTGATCACCGCCGGCATCACGACGTACTTCATGCCGCGCAAGTACCGGTCCAGCGTGACGGTCGAGTTGCGAATGCCGTCGGCTGACCCGAAGCTTTTTCATGACCTCAGCGGGTCCGGCTCCGGAATCGACGCCGGGTACGCCGCCACCCAGTTTGAGATCATCCAGCGCAAGGAGGTGCTTTATCCGGTGGTCGACGGACAAGATCTGCCGCATCGCTGGGCCATCGACGGGGTCGATCCCAGCCGTGAAACTTGCTATTGGAAGCTGCGGAACATGCTGACGCTCAAGCCGATTCGCAGCACGCAATTGCTGGATATCGCGGTGACGAGCACCTCCGCGACCGAGGCGGCGCTTCTGGTCAATGCCGTCGTTCAATCCTATGAGGAGGCGCTCAAGAGCCAGTTTACCGACATCGCTGGCGTGTCGCAGTCGGCGATTGAAAAGGATCTTAGCGCTCAAAAGAAGCGGGTGGACGAGCTGAACGGCAAGATGCTTAAGATGCAGCAGGCTAACCCCCTGCTTCAGGATGCAAACACCAACTTGTCGAGCGCCATGACGGGAGATCCGCGCGAAGCGCAAATTTCCGCGAAGGAAACAGAAGTCAATAAAGCGCAGACCATTGTTGCCGCCCTGCAAAGCCAGTTGGATCAGGTTGCCCGCCTTCGAGGCGATGAGTTGATGCGCGCCTTGCCGCAATTGGAGATCGTTGATCCAACCGTGCTGAAGATCTTGCCGAATTATCAGGAGGCGGTTTCCAGCGAGGCTGCTTTGCTAAATTCCGGACTGGGGCCAAACCATCCAAAGGTGAAGTCGCTCCGGGCGTCCAAGGAAGTTTACGTCAAGCAGCTTGATGACCAGATCGACAGCATCAAGCGCTCGCTGGCCATTAAGCTGGAGATTGCCCAGAAAACGCTCGAGAGCGTCAAAGGCCAGTTGGAAGCGGCCCGCAAGGAACAGACGTCCTTGCGCGTGGTCAGCGTCGAGTACAACCAGCTCAAGGACGAGTACCTGCGCAGCCGAACGGTCCTCGATACCGCGCTGGCGAAACAGTCCGCGGACAAGATGGACAACAACGGCAGCGTGCGGCGGCCGATCTTCATCTGGGATCCCGCTGAAGAAGCGAAGGTGCCTTCCAGTCCGAACGTCGCGCTCAACATGATCCTCGGCGTGATGGTTGGCGCGATTGTGGGCGTTGGCCTCGCTTTCTTTATCGAATACCTCGATACGAGCGTCAAAACGATGGACGACGTGGAAGCGATGCTCGGAGTGCCCGTGCTCGCCATCGTCCCTAAGAACATCAAGCTGCTTCACAAGCAGTCCGCCGATATTCCCGACGCGGAGGCATACCGAATCCTGCGCACGAACATCGAGTTCAACCGCAAGAGCGCGGACGCGAACACCGTCTCGATGGTCAGCGGCGGTCCGGGCGAGGGCAAGTCGACCACACTTTGCAATCTGGCATTTATCTGTGCTCAAGGCGGGTACTCCGTGCTGATCGTCGACGCCGACTTGCGGCGCCCTACCCAGCACAAGCTGTTTGAGGTCAGCAACACCGTAGGTTTGACCAATTACCTCACCACCAATGTGACGTTGGAAGACGTCATCATGAACACCACGGTGGAGAATCTGTATCTAATGCCCAGCGGCATTCTCCCTTCGGATGCGGTCGGCATCCTCAACTCCCAGCGCATGTCGGACATGATCGCGGAATTGAAGACCCGGTTCGACATTATTTTCTTTGACTCCCCGCCGATCCTTGGCGTCAGTGATGGCGCGGTTCTGGCCAGCGAGGTTGATCAATCGATCATCATCGTGCAGCATCGCCGGTTCCCGCGTTCGATGCTCCAGCGCGTTAAGCAGTCCATCACCAATGTGGGCGGCACAGTGCTGGGCGTAGTTCTGAACAATGTCGATCTGCGACACGATCCTAATTACGCGTATTACACGAGCTACTACGAATATTACACCAATCGAAATGAGGCGGAGACAACCGCCGCGCGACCCGGGCGCGAGCAGGCGGCTGCGGCGAGCGGTTCACGAGCGGACGGCGATCCGTCGAGCTACTGATTCATTCACATCATTCCCTTATGAAAATGAAACTGGGACTGGCGGTGATTTTGATGGCGGCCGGGTCGGCGTGGGCTGATGCGCCATTGCGAATTGGAGATACCTTTGAGTTGCGGATCGGAGGCGTGCCACCCGAAGACATGTCGTCGATCAACAGCACCTACACGATCGATGGCGGCGGGGGTCTTAACCTGCCCTACATTGGCAAGCTGAAGGTGGACGGCATGACTTCCGCGGAGATCCAGAGCACCGTGGAGCGCACCTATCGCGACACGGGAGTCTTCACCCACCCAAGTGTTACATTGGTGATCCAGGCGCAAGCGCGCTTTGTGAATGTGGGCGGACACGTAAAACTGCCCCAGCGCGTGCCGTATACACCTGATATGACGTTGATGTCGGCCATCAACGCGGCCGGTGATTTCGACGAGTTCGCCGATCAGAAGAAGGTCCGGCTGACTCGCGGCAGCACGGTGAAAATCGTGAACGCAAAGGCGATTCGCGCCAACCCCGCGAATGATGTGCAGGTGCTCCCGGGCGACCAGATTCAGGTGCCTGAAAGCTTTTGGTGAGACCGAGACGGTGCGAAGTTATCTCATCTCCAGCATCGCACGATGCTTCCAGAGATAGGCAAGGCCTGAGTAAAGCGTCAGGATCACGGCAACGCCGCATACCGACCAGCCGCCATAGATCCACAGTGTGCTCCAAGGGCCCGCCAGTTCATCCGTGACGGTGCCGGGGATCAGTTCGCGATAAGAGATCAAGGACAAGAAGAACACGACGGTCAGGATCTGCCAGGCAGTCTTGTGTTTGCCCCAGGTGTCCGCCGCGAGGAGTTGTCCCTTGGACACCGCCAGCAACCGCAGCGCGGTGATAATGAACTCCCGGGAGATGACGATCACCGCGACCCACGCCGGAAACGCCCCCAGCGGCGCCAGGCAGACGAACGCCGCCGCCGTCATAATTTTGTCGACCAACGGGTCCATCAATTTGCCAAAATCGGTCACCATTCCGTACCGCCGAGCAATCTCACCGTCGAGATAGTCGGTGATGCTGGCCAGCCCGAAGAGAATCAGCGCCGCCGTGCCGTGATATCGAAAGTTGGTGCTGATCGCGATCACGAAGAGCACCGTCAGGCAGAGTCTCGCAACGGTAAGTCGATTCGGCAGATTCATTCCCAGAGGCAAAGGCGGCGCAACGCGGTCTCCGTCAGGGCGCTGACGCCGGATTTCAACTCCAATTCCAACGGCCGGAACAATTTTACGCGCCGAGCGCCGGATGTTTCCACACGGGCACGCGCCGCTTGAGTTCGTCGATCAGCCATTGCGCCGCTTCGAAGGCCGGCTGCCGGTGCGCGGCGCTCGCCCGCACGTAGAGGGAAGGCTCCGCCGCGGGCACGAACCCGATCCGATGGATCACCGCCAGCTCCAGCACGGGAAAACGACCGGTCGTTTCCTGGGCAAGGATCTCTAATTGCCGTTGCGCCATCTCGGCATACGCTTCGTACTCGATGCCTCGAATCGGGTCAGCGCCTTCCGACCCCCGCACGACGCCCCAAAATTCGACCACCCCGCCCGCCGCCGGCGAGAAGCGCAGCGGCGCCGGCGCGATCTGCTCCGCGGTGACCGCGACTTCCCAAATGGGGTTTGTCATACAATTTTGTTTCCTGCTACGTTAGGCCCACGGTACATCTTTTATGGCGAACTCATCGGATCTTTGCGACATCGGACTCATCGGCCTGGCCGTCATGGGCGAAAACCTCGTCCTCAACATGGAGAGCAAGGGCTTCTCCGTCGCGGTGTTTAACCGGACCACCGCCGTCACCGAAAAATTCGCGGCCGAACGCGCGGCCGGCAAACGCATCGTGGCGACCAGGACGGTGGAAGAATTTGTGGCGGCGCTGCAGCGTCCGCGCAAGGCGATGATCATGGTCAAGGCCGGCGCGCCGGTCGATGCCGTGATCGATCAACTCGTCCCTCTGCTCGAAGAAGGCGACTTGATCATCGACGGCGGCAATTCCCTTTACACCGACACGCAGCGCCGCTGCACGGATTTGGCCGCCAAGGGCCTGCACTTCGTCGGCTGTGGCGTGTCGGGCGGCGAAGAAGGCGCGCTCAAAGGCCCTTCGATGATGCCGGGAGGTCCGCGCGAGGCGTGGGACATCGTCGCGCCGATTTTTACCCGGATCGCGGCGGTCGTCGACGGGGAGCCGTGCTGCCGTTACATGGGGCCGGACGGCGCGGGGCATTACGTCAAGATGGTGCACAACGGCATTGAATACGGCGACATGCAGCTCATCGGCGAGGCGTACGCCATTTTGAAGGAGGTGCTCGGGCTCAACGCGGCCGAGTTGCACGATGTCTTTGCGCAGTGGAACGAGGGCGACCTCGACAGCTTCCTCATCGACATCACGACCCGCATTTTCACCCGGATGGACCCCGCCACGGGCAAGCCGCTGGTGGACCTGATTCTCGACAAGGCGGGCCAGAAGGGCACGGGCAAATGGACGCTCATCAGCGCGCTCGATCTGGGCGTGGTGGTGTCGACGATCAATGCCGCCGTCGAGGCGCGCGTGACGTCGTCAATGAAGGATCAGCGCGTGGCCGCGGCCAAGATTTTGACGCCGGCCGTTCAGCGCGAATACGAGGGTGACCGCCAGGCGTTGATCAACGCCGTGCGCGACGCGCTCTATGCGTCGAAGATCGTTTCCTACGCCCAGGGCATGGACCTTCTGGGCGCGGCCGGACGCAAGCACCAGTGGAACCTGAGCTTCGGCGACATCGCCACAATCTGGCGCGGCGGTTGCATCATTCGCGCCCGTTTTTTGGATCGGATCAAGGAGGCGTACGACCGCGACCCTGGGCTGGGCAACCTGATGCTCGACGAGTATTTTACGAAGGCCTTGGCGGCGAACCAGCCCAACTGGCGCCTCGCGGTGGCGACAGCCGTGGAGCACGGCGTGGCGGCTCCGGCGTTCAGCGCGTCGCTGGCGTATTTCGACAGCTACCGGCAGGAGCGTTTGCCGGCCAACTTGTTGCAAGCGCAGCGGGATTACTTCGGAGCGCACACGTACGAGCGCACCGATAAGCCGGGCTCCTTTCACACCGAATGGCTGCAGGAAGAACAAAACCTTCCGAAGCCGTCCCGGCATTCGTGAAGAAAAGAAGCGAAATTTGTTTGACGCCAGCGCGAGTTCCTCTAGTTTCGCCGTCCCTTCCAGCGGCTTTCGAGTCGCCGGAAAGGAAATAAGAAATTGAAAGATTCCTTGTTGACGTTCTTTGAGGTTTGTCTACAGTGCTCGTCCCGCACCGAATGACGGAGCCGACGAAAGTCGGATCTGGCACGAAGGCGGAACCGGACGCCAGGCGAAAGCCTGGCGACTGGCTACGGCGAAAAAGTTAAACTTTTCCCGTTGACGTTCCTTATGGCCAAGGTAACTTGGTCTTCTCGCCGGAAGGTGAGCCTGACGAAAGTCGGGTATCGAAAGTTCAGACGCTGATCGCAGCGCCCTTTGGGCCTGGAGCGGCGGTCGAGCAGATCGAACGTGTTTTTTGACAGATTGGGCTTCGGATGGTTCGTCGACTCGTGTCGGCGTTAACGCTGCAAGGACGAGCGCCCGAAGTGGTAAGTAAGCAAAAATTGAATTGTGCGTTAATCGTCGATTTCTTTGATTATGCAGTAATTAGAGGATCGAAACCAGATTGGCAGCCTGAGCCCGCGAGGGCAGGGTATGACCAGTCTTTAGGAATCGGTCAGATTGTCTTTCCTGTTAGCAGGAAAGGCGCAAACTTTTCACGGAGAGTTTGATTCTGGCTCAGAACGAACGCTGGCGGCGTGGATAAGACATGCAAGTCGAGCGCTGTTCAATCGGTAGCAATACTGGTTGAGCGGAGCGGCGCAAGGGTGCGTAACACGTGGGCAATTTGCCGAGAAGTGGGGGATAGCTCGCCGAAAGGCGAATTAATACCGCATGTGACCTGGAGCGACATCTCTCCTACGTCAAAGTTGGGTTAAACTAACGCTTCTTGATAAGCCCGCGGCCTATCAGCTAGTTGGTGAGGTAACGGCTCACCAAGGCTTTGACGGGTAGCTGGTCTAAGAGGACGACCAGCCACACTGGAACTGAGACACGGTCCAGACACCTACGGGTGGC
>CAXUAZ010000115.1:0-12792 GCA_964249195.1 uncultured Chthoniobacterales bacterium | reverse complement strand
TTTCCCTGCGGCTCGGGGCGCAAAATCTCGCGCGCTCCGGCCATCGCAACGCGGTCACCGTCGCCGCGTTGATGGCCGCGGTCGCCATGACGGTCGGCATCTCGGTCATGGTGCACGCCTTCCGCACCACCGTCGCGGCGTGGATCGATCAGGCGATCGTCGCCGATTTATTCATCACACCGGCGGCCAACGAGACGCTTGGCAACGGCGCGTTCGTGCCGCCCGCGATGTCGGCCGCGCTGGAACATCGCCCCGAGGTGGACGCCATGGATACGTTCCGCGAGGTCGGCGTGACCATCCGCGGCGAGCGCATCAGCCTGGCCGCCGTGAAGGGGCACAACCGAAACAAGCTGACGTTCGTCGGTGGGCGCGACGCCGAAAAGCAGGCGCGCTTTTACACGCCGGGGACCATCCTCGTCACCGAAGCCTTTGCGCGGCGTTTCAAGGTGAAGGACGGCGATTCGCTTCCCATCCCCACCCCAACCGGCATCGTCAACTTCCGGGTCGGCGGCGTTTATTATGATTACACGCGCGACCAGGGCGTAATCCTGATGAATCGAGAAACCTTCGACCGGCATTGGAACGACCCTCGCGTGCAATCGGTCGCACTCTACCTCAAACCCGGCGCCGATGTGGATGCGGTTGCCAACCAGATCCGGCGCGAGTACAACGGCGGCGGCGAGTTCCTGATTTACTCCAACCGCTCGATCCGGCAGCGCATCTTCGAGATTTTCGAGCAGACGTTCTCGGTGACGTACGTGTTGCGCGCGATTGCGGTGGCGGTGGCGGTCGTCGGGATTTTCCTGACGCTCACGACGCTGGTGGCCGAGCGCGAACGCGACATCGGCGTCTTGCGCGCGATCGGAGCGTCGCGGGGGCAGGTGCAGGCGGCGTTTTTGGCCGAGTCGGGGTTGATCGGGCTCCTGGCGAGCGCCTTGGGGATCGCCGCCGGGCTGGCGCTGTCGCTGGTGCTGACGTTTGTGATCAACAAGGCGTTCTTCGGCTGGACGATCACCTTGAGTTTCCCTTGGGGCGCGATTTTCACGACGCCGCTGTGGATCGTGCTGGCGTCATTCGTGGCGGGATGGCTCCCGGCGATCCGAGCCGGGCGAGTGCCCATCGCGGCGGCGGTAAGGGCAGAATAGGTCCTATAAGACCCATGGGACCTATAAGACCTATTCTTCTCGCGCTGACTCTCTTGACCGCCGGCCGGGCCGCCGACTGGACGCCCGCTACCCCCGGCTTCGAGTACCGCTTCCCGGCGGACCACGGCGCGCACCGCGACTACAAAACGGAGTGGTGGTACTTCACGGGCAACGTCCGCGACGCCAGCAGCGGCCGGGAGTTCGGCTACGAGTTGACGTTCTTCCGCCAGGGCGTGACCCCACCCGGTGAAGGGGCGCCCGAGCGTTCGCGGTTTCTCCAGCCCGATTTTAAGTTTGCCCATCTCGCGATCTCCGATTTTCAGGGCAAGCAGTTCCACTTCGCGCAGAAAATCACCCGCGGGGCGTTCAATGAAGCCGGCTTTGCGACCACGGCCGACCCTCAACTCGTCTGGCTCGACGATTGGAACATCCAGCCGCAAACCGACGGCTCCTGGCGCATCCGCGCGCACGCCGCCGATCCCATGTCACTCGACCTGATCGTGCACCCGTCGAAGCCGCCCGTGATCCAGGGAACCGAAGGCGTCAGTAGAAAGGCCGCCGGCTTTGGCAACGCGTCGCACTATTATTCCTTCACGCGCATGGAGACGACCGGCACGCTCGAGGTCGGCGGCGCGTCCCATGCCGTGACGGGCGAGAGCTGGTTTGACCACGAATGGGCCAGCAACGCGCTCGCTCCCGACCAGATCGGCTGGAACTGGTTCTGCTTCCAGTTCGACGACGGCACGGAGCTCATGCTCTACGCCATGCGCCGCCGCGACGGCAGCGTCGATCCCGTCTCCAGCGGCACGTTCATCGATGCGAACGGCGCCAGCCAGCCGCTGCATCTCGCCGATTTTCACCTGACCTCGGGCCGCACGTGGCGCAGCCCGCACACCAGCGCGCTTTACCCGATGGAATGGGACGTGAGCGTTCCGTCGCGCCAACTTCAGTTCCATTTCGCCGCCCGCCTGGACGATCAGGAACTCGTCATCCCGCCGATCAGCTATTGGGAAGGCGCCATCAGCGTCTCCGGGACGCGCGCGGGACGCGCGCTTAAAGGCGCCGGGTACATGGAACTGACGGGATACGCCGGCGCTCTGGGAGGCAAAGTAAATTGAACGTTCGCGGCGCCCGAATCGTCTGACCTCCACCATGAAGCTACGCTACATCGTCCCCACCCTCGTCATCGCCGCCGCCAGCCTCGCGCAGGCGGAACTCAAACCCGGCGCCAACCTCGCCCCGTATGAGGTCCACAACACCGCCACCGGCAAGGAATACTGCCAGATGTGCGCGTTCAGCTCCAAGCCGGCGACCGTCGCCGCCTACGGCAAGCTCAACGACGCTGCCTTCTGGGCCGACTGCGAAAAGCTGCAAACTCTTGCCAATGAACACAAGGAGGCCGGCATCTTCGCCCAGGTGCTCGATTCGCAAGACGCCGCTGCCATCCAGGCCGAGGCCAAAAAGCACGGGATCACGTTTCCGGTGGTTTACGCCAAGGACAAGGAATGGAACGACACATACAAGGTCGATGGCTTGAGCCGCGTGGTTTATTACTCGCACAACTTCAAAGTCGCCTGGTCGCAGGTCGGTCTCGATGAAAAATCCGTCGCCGCCTTGAGCGAGAAGTTGAGCGCCGCGAAGAGCTAATCAACGGACGCCACGGAGGGCGTCCCTCCAAGCATATTTGGAGGGATGGGCTCCGTCCCGTCCCCATCTTTATTCTGAGCGCGCCGCCGGGGAAACTCGCCGGCGCGCTTTTTTTGCCGCCGGCGTCATGTATCATGGGCGTTTTACCCTTGGACCCGCACGCGCTCCTCGAAAAACACTTCGGCTTTCGCGAATTTCTCGACGCCCAGGAGGAAGTCATCCAGACGATCCTCAACGGCGAGGATGCGCTCGTCGTCATGCCGACCGGCGGCGGCAAGTCGCTGTGCTATCAGCTCCCCGCTCTGATGCTCGATGGGGTCACCATCGTGGTGAGCCCGCTCATCGCGCTGATGAAAGACCAGGTCGACGCCCTCGCCCGGCGCGGCATCCCGGCGGCGCTGATCAACAGCAGCCTTCCCTTCTCCGAACAACAGGCACGCATCCGGCGGCTCGCGGCCGGTGACTTCAAGCTGGTCTACATCGCGCCGGAACGCTTCCGCAGCCGCGTGTTCATGGAGGCGCTGGGCGAGGCGACGATCTCGCTTTTTGCGGTCGACGAGGCACACTGCATCTCGCAATGGGGTCACGATTTCCGCCCCGATTACTTCCGCATGGGCGAGGTGCTCGACCGGCTCGGGCGGCCCCAGGTGGCGGCGTTTACCGCGACGGCGACACCCGTGGTGCGACGCGACATCCTGCATCAATTAGGCTTGCGGGAGCCGCGCGAGTTCGTCTCCGGTTTTTCCCGACCCAACCTGCGCCTAGCGGTGGTGCGCGTCGATAACGAATCAACCAAATACGCGCGCCTGAAGACGCTCCTCACGGAGCAAAAGACGGGCATCGTTTATTGTGCAACCCGCAAGCGGGTGGAAGCCGTGCAGGCGACCCTCGCCGGTTGGGGCGCGAAGACCGTCGCCTACCACGGCGGCTTGAGCGACTCCGAGCGCGAAGTCGCGCAGAATAATTTCATCGAGCGCCGCATCGATGTCGCGGTGGCGACCAACGCGTTCGGCATGGGCATCGACCGGCCGGATATCCGGTTCGTCGCGCACTTCGAAGTGCCCGGAAGCGTGGAGGCGTATTATCAGGAGGCGGGCCGCGCCGGGCGCGACGGCGAGCCGTCGGTGTGCGAACTCTATTACAATTACGCGGACACGCGCGTGCAGGATTTCTTCATTGAAGGCAGCAACCCGAGCCGCGAGGTGATCCTCGACGTTTACCGGGCGTTGCGAAACGCGGCAGACGACACCGGCACGGTCACGCTATCGATCCGCGATCTCGCCGAGCGGCTGGATGTCGGCAGCGAGATGTCGGTGAGCGCGGCGCTCGGCGTGCTGAGCCGGGCGGATTACGTCGAGCGCTTCGACATTCCCGGGCAACGCACGCGCGGCACGCGGATCACGCAACCCAACGTCAAGCCGGGCGACATCAAGCTCGATTGGGCGGCGTTGGCGGAGAAGGAAAAGCGCGACCGCGCAAAGCTGACGGAGATGCTCCGCTTCGTAGATGCACGGGTGTGCCGGCAGGAAGCGATCCTGCGTTACTTCGGCGAAGCGGACCCGCAACGTTGCGGCAATTGTGACGTGTGCGCGGGCCACTCGCACGCCCAGCGCCGCCGGGGCACGGACGCCGAGGTTACCGTGGTGCGCAAGGCGCTCAGCGGGGTGGCGCGCATGAGCGCTCGCACGGCCGATGGCTGGCAGGGCCGCTACGGCCGGGGGCGCATCGTGCAGGCGTTGCTCGGCAGCCGTTCGCGCGAAATCCTCGATGCGCGGCTCGATCAGCTATCAACCCATGGTCTGCTGCACGACTATGGCACCAGCTACGTGAACGAACTTTTCCGCGAGCTTGAGCAGACGGGCCTTCTGACCCTCACGCGCCAGACTGGATTCAACGGCAAGGATTACCAGACGATCACGCTTTCCGCCGCGGGAGAAGCCGTCATGCGGGGGCAGGCCGAGTGCGAACTGGCGTGGCCCGAGGGCGGGAGGGCGGCCACTTCCCTGCCGTCGCGAAGGTCGGGCGTTGCCGCGAGCCACGAGGCGTTGATGCCGCTCGACCCCGCCCTGCTGGCGGCGCTCCGTGCGAAACGCGACGATCTCGCCCGGGAACAAGGAAACGTCCCGCGTTACCTGATCTTTTCCGACGCAACGCTCGAATCTTTCGCGCGGCTCAAGCCGCGCACCGCCGACGCGGGCCGATTAATCCGCGGCGTCGGCGAGGTGAAGGCGGAGCGTTACCTTCCCGCGTTTATCGAGATTATCCGCGCTTCATCGGACGGGTAGCGCGCGCTTGCGTCCATCTTTTGCCCGTGATAACAACTGCCATGATTGATGTGCATCAAGCAGCGCGCGCAGCGATGCAATACTGCAACGATCTTTTTGGGAGCGTCGCAGACCGCTTCTTGCTCGAAGAGGTGGAATTGAGCGACGATGAAAGACATTGGTTCATCACCGTCGGCTTTGATGGTCCGGCTGTTTCGCAATCCAAAGATGCGATCCCCGAGCCATTGCACAGCTACATGCCGCAGCTGTTGGAGCGGGTATATAAAGTCGTTGATGTCGATGCCCAAACCGGGACGGTCCGAGCGGTGAAAATGCGTCAACCGCTTGAACGAATTTCTTAAAGCGCTGATTGCCAAGCATCGACATCGCGGAGTCTTGATCGACTCCAACCTGTTGATCCTTTACTTCGTTGGAGAGTTCGATCCCCGGCAGATTCCCAAATTGCGGCGGACCAAAAGCTTTGTGATCAATGATTACAGGATCATCAAAGGCTTCTTCAATGCCTTTCCGATCAGAATCACCACGCCGAACATCCTCACGGAAATCAGCAACCTGGCGGGCGATATGCCCGCGGGTTTTCGGCAGCGGTTCTTTCAACTTCTGCGCACCAATTTCGAGTTATTGAACGAAAATTACCTGCCATCAAAGATCGGCGCATCTTCCCCGATGTTTGCTCGGTTTGGCCTTACGGATGCGATCATTGCGGAGATTGCAAGGCAACAAACACCTGGTCATCACCGCAGATTTTCCGCTCGCCAATTATCTGGCGTCCATCAACGCCGACGTCATCAACTTCAATCATTTTCGCTCCTTCACGCCCTGACCCTACTTCGGCAGGGTGCTGCGCCGGCCAAAGATCAACGCGTCCAGCGAGAGCGCCCGCGGGCCGGCGAGCATGATCGCCAAGGCAGCCGCCAGGTACACCGCGCACAGCTCGTACGTCGGACCTTCATGACCCACAAAGTGCGCCCCCTTCGGAAGCATCACCTTCACGATGGCAACCGCCATCGTGCAAACGATCCCGAAAGACGCGATCGGCGTGAGCAGTCCCACGAGCAATCCTAGACCGCCGCCAAATTCCGCGAATGCCGCCAGTCCTTGCCAAAAGGGAGGCAGCGCCTTTCCCATCCAGCCGAACATTCCGCCATCGCTCCGAATCTTATCCCATCCGTGCAACACGAAAGCCGCGCCCACGACCACGCGCAGGGCCAGGATGCCCACCGCGCCGGCCCCGCCCCGCAAATCAAAGAATCGAGTCATATACATCATGACTCACTACCATCATTTCTGCCAGGCTGCCTGCGTATTGCGCGCGGCTTCTTCGGCGGCTCCGGGTTCGACGTGACCGTCGTCGGTCAATTCCTTGGCGACGACGAAGGGAACCAGTTGGTTGAGCTTGATGATCAACGGCGCAAGATCCTCCAATTGCCGGAGCGCGCTCGCCGCCACTCCGCTGTCTTGAAAGGCAAGCGCGGTCGTGTGCAACATGGTCGAGCTGAACGCTGCAAGATTAAGTGCCGTGTAATCGTCGCGCAGCACCTTCGAGACGGGATCGGGGCGCACCTTGTCGATCAGACCGGCAAACACGCCCGCCACCTGACTGACCGCTGCCTTGACGGCGGCGCCACCCTGGCTGCCCAGCCGATCGACATGGACGGAAAATGCCTCGATGTGGGTCGTCAACGTGGTGCGAATCTGCCCAATAAGTGCGGCGCTTTCCCTGTCGTTTTGCACCTTGGGATCCTCGCTCTGGCGCTCGAGCGCTTCGAGGATGTGCTTGTCGAGAGAAAGGAGGTCGTTGACGTAAGTGCGGAGGGTATCGGCGGAAGAAGACATTATTTTAACCATTCGCGTGCAAACGAAGCGCCGGACGCTCCAATCGTCCGCCTGGTTCCTAAAATAGTTCCTACCGCGCCTCGACGGGCGCCGCCGGGAAGCTGGCTGCGGGGAGCCAGCGGCGCAGGAGCCGCTCGAGTTCCTCCTGCTTGACCGGCTTGCTCAGGTAATCGTCCATGCCGGCGGCGAGACAGCTCTCGCGGTCGCCTTCGAGTGCGTTGGCGGTCATCGCCACGATGGTGACTCGCTCGGGCGCGTCGCTGAATCGCTCGCGGATGGCGCGCGTCGCCTCGAAGCCATCCATCTCGGGCATCTGGCAATCCATCAACACGAGCTGGTACCGGATGCGCGAAAGTACCTCGAGCACCTCCCGGCCATTAGCCACGGCGTCCGCCCGGAAGCCGAGGTTGAGCAACTGCCGCAAGGCCACCTTCTGGTTGACCATATTGTCCTCGGCCACCAGGAGGCGCGCCGGGGACAACCGCTGCACCGTCATCGGCCGCGCCATGAGCCGGCTAAGCTCGGTGGTCGTCTTGAAGGTCTGGCTGCGCGAGACGGACGCCTTGGCGTTGGGGATGCCCAGCCGGGGCGTCGCGCGCGCCACGGCCAGCGAGGCGTCCGCAATCGCGTCGAAGAGCGCCGATTGCTTCACCGGCTTGGTGACGTAACCGCTGATCCCCGCCTCCAGCCAGGACGCCGGACTTCCGCGCCGGCCGACGCTGTGCATCATGATGAGCTGCGTGGCGGCCAGGATGGGATCGGCCTTGATGGCTTCGGTGACCTGAAAGCCGCTCATCCCGCCCGGCATTTGCATGTCGATCAGCGCGATTTGGAACGGATTGTTCGCGGCATTGGCCCCGCGCAACGCCTGGAGCGCGTCGCGGCCGGAGGCGGCGCAGGCGTGTTTGATGTTCCAGCCGGTCAACATCGTGCTCAACGCTGTGCGCGAAGCCTCGTTGTCGTCGACCACGAGCAGCCGCAGGAAGGCGGGCAACACCCGCACTTCGCGCGGCGCCGGCGCCGGCTGGCGTTCAAACTCGGCCGAGAACCAGAACGTCGCGCCCTTGCCCGGCTCGCTCTGCACGCCGATGCGCCCGTTCATCTGCTCGACCAGGCCGCGCGAGATCGCAAGGCCCAGCCCCGTGCCGCCGTACTTGCGCGTCGTCGAGCCATCCGCTTGCGCGAAGGGCTGGAAAATTCGCGTCTGCGCATCGGCGGAAAGGCCGATGCCCGAGTCCGACACCTGGAAGAGCAGGCGCGCGTGCGACGCCGTTGTGCTTTCGAGCCGCACATAGAGGGTCACGTCCCCCGTCTCGGTGAACTTGATGGCGTTGCTCAGGAGGTTGAGGAGGACCTGGCGCACCCGGCCGGCGTCGCCGCGGAGATCCGGCGGCACTCCGATGTCGATGAGCGAGATCAGCTCCAGGCCCTTGCTCTGCGCGCGTTCGGCCAGGATCTCGATGGTGCTCTCGACCGTCTGGCGCACGTCGAAGTCGAGCATCTCGAAGGTCAGCTTGCCGGCTTCGATCTTTGAAAAGTCGAGGATGTCGTTGATGATGGTCAGCAGCGAGTCCGCGCAGTTTTGCACCGTGGCGGCGAACTCCCGCTGCTCCGGCGACAGCTTGCCGTCCAAGAGGAGCCCGCTCATGCCGATGATGCCGTTCATCGGGGTGCGGATTTCGTGGCTCATGTTGGCGAGGAACTCGCTCTTGAGCCGGGCGGAGCTCAACGCCGAGTCCCGCGCGCCGGCGAGTTCGCCCTCGATCCGCCGGCGGGTGCGAAGCTCGTAGCGGATCAGCAAATTGACCGCGGCCAGCAGGGCCAGGAGGGAAAGCGCCAACAGCGTCACCCCGCCCAGCGCGAGATGGAAGTGCTGTTGCCGCGCAGCCGCCCGGACATTGAGGAGCCGGGCTTCCTCTTCGCGCATCGCCGTGACGACCTTGCGCACGCGATCCATGGTCTCGATCCCGCGGCGGCTGATGTGCTCCGGGTTCATCGTGGCCGCCCCGTAACGCCGCCGGTCTTCGAGGCGCGAATTGACGAACGTCAGTTTGTCCGCCACCGCTTCCCGCAGGCTGGCGACCATGCGTTCCTGGCCGGGATTGTCGCTGACGAGATCGGTGATCTCGTCGAGCATCGCGGCGAGTTTGGCCTGGGCCGCCACGCAACCGCGGGCAAAATCCTCCTCGCCAAACATCGAGAAGGCCCGCCCGTTGGACTCGACATCCTTGAGGGTCGAGAAAATGTTGTCGATCTTGCTGATCGTCAGATGGGTGTGCTCAACCCATTTGTCGGCGCTGACAAATTCCCGAACCCCATGATACAAGCCAAACCCAATCGCCAGCAGCAGGGCGGCAGCGAGGGAGAAACCTACCGCAATCTTTCGTTCGATCAAGCCGGGCATGGGTATGTCACGACATGAAAAGCTACAATCGTGCCGTCAGAGACGATTCCGAGGTTTGATGAATGCCGCGTTGCATTTGGGGTATGAAATTGGCTGAGATTGGGGGAAACTTGCCCTGCCACATGACCCCTGCCCCAAGCCGCATCCTTCTCGCTGAAGACGACGACCGCGCCCGGCGTCTGCTCGAGCATTATCTCCGCTCATGGGGTTACGAGGTCATTGCCGCGGCCGATGGCCTCGAAGCGCTCGCCGTCCTCACCGGCGACGATCCGCCGCCCATTGGACTGGTGGATTGGATAATGCCCGGCATGGAAGGCAACGAGATCTGCCAGCGGGTGCGCGCCCGGGATGACCAGCCCTACATTTACCTGATCCTTCTCACCGCCATCGCGGAGAAGGAAGCCGTGACCGTGGGCCTGCAAGCCGGGGCGGACGATTACCTGACCAAGCCGTGCGATCTCAACGAGTTGCGCGCGCGGCTCAACGTCGGCGAACGCGTCCTTTCCCTCCAAAACATGCTGGCCAGCCAGGTGGCCGCCCTGCGCAACTCACTCGACCAGGTCCGCCAGTTGAAGGAACTCCTGCCTATCTGCGCCTGGTGCAAGCGGGTCCGCGACGACGAGGACTACTGGCATCATATCGACGAGTACGTTCACCTCCAAACGGGCACCGATTTTACCCACGGCATCTGCCCGCAATGCTCGGCCGCCGTGCAGGGAAACCTGCGCAAAGACGCCGCCGGCGGCGATGCTCCCGACCGGCGCCGGACCGACTTTCGTATTGCGTAGCGTCGGCCCACGCCTCATGAACCCCGCCCCTGCGCTCAAGGTCGATCCCAACGAGAGGATCGCTGGCGTGTTGATTCCCAGTTTTGCGTTGCGTTCGGAGGGAGACCTGGGGATCGGCGACGTCGGCAGCCTGAGGAAATTCATCGATTGGGCGGCGCAGGCGGGGTTTGCCTTGGTCCAGCTTCTGCCGATCAACGAAACGGGCGGCGACAACAGCCCGTACAACGCCATCAGCTCGATGGCGCTGGATCCGACCACGATCGAGCTCACTCCGGCCGCTCTCGAAGACCTCACCGCCAGCGATTGTCAGACGGAGCGCGATGGCGCCCACGCTCTGCTCGAGACGGTGCAGTACGGGATCGTGAAACGGCTCAAACACCGTCTCTTGCAGCGCGCCTTCGCCCGTTTCACCAAGTCGCGCTCGAAGTCATCCGCCCGCGAGGACCGGCTGCAGGCCTTCGCAAGCTTTCAGCAGCGCAACGCCGCCTGGCTCGACGCGTACACCCTCTTCCGCGCGTTGATGGAAGAGAACGGCGGCACGGAATGCTGGGACCGCTGGCCCACCGAGCAATCGACGCAACTAGCCGCCCTCGGATGGATGGAGACGTTGAACCCCCGGCGCAGGACCGCCCTCGCGCGCAGCCGCCAGTATTTTGCCTACGTCCAATGGATCGCCTACGGCCAATGGGAGGCGTTGAAACGGTACGCGGGCGGCCGCGGCGTGGCGCTCATGGGCGACATCCCGCTCGGGGTGAGTTATTACAGCGCCGATTACTTCGGCAACCCGGAGGGATTTCAGATGGGCTGGTTCGGCGGGGCGCCGCCCGAGCCGTATTTCAAGGATCACCCGTTTACCCAGAAATGGGGACAAAACTGGGGCATCCCCGTCTACGATTGGAATGCCATGCGGGAAAATAATTACGCCTGGTGGCGCCAGCGGGTGTCCGGCGTGCGCGACCTGTTCCACGTCTTCCGCATCGATCACATCCTGGGCTTTTACCGCATCTACAGCTTCCCGTGGCGCCCGGAGCGCAACGACGAATTTCTCCCGCTCACCCTCGACGAGGCGCGCGAACGCACCGGCGGCGAACTCCCCGGCTTCAAGCCGCGCGCCGACGACACTCCCGAAGACCGCGAGGCCAACCGCCGCGAGGGCGACACCCTCCTGCGCGTCGTCCTCGAAGCCGCCGGCGACACGCGCCTCATTGGCGAGGACCTCGGCACGGTGCCCGATTACGTGCGGCCCAATCTGACCGCGCTCGGCATCGCCGGGTTCAAGATTCCCATCTGGGAACCCGACCCTCGCACCGGCGGCCTGCTCCCCGGCGGCGACTATGCGCGGCTCTCCGTGACCACCTACGGCACACACGATCACGAGCCGCTGCTGGCGCTCTGGAACCGCTGGCGCGCCAATCTCGACGAGCACCGCGCCGAGGTGCATCATCTGGGAGAATTCGCCGGCCTCCCGCCCGACGAACGCCTCGGCGATTACACGCCTTCCGTCCGGGAAAAATTGCTGGCCGCCCTGCTCAACTCCAACAGTTGGATCGCCATCTTCATGATCACCGATTTGCTCGGGCGCAACGAGCGTTTCAACGTCCCCGGCACCTCGGCCGATTCCAACTGGAGCCGGCGCATGCATCTCAGCGTCGAGCAACTCGCCGCCGACCGCGACCTCACCGCCCGCCTGCGCGCCGCCGTCGAAGCCAGCGGACGCCGCACGCCTAACCTTTAAAGTCGTGCGCAACTCGATTGACCGTCTCACCGCTCAACTGGGCAACATCATCGTCGGCAAGGAGGAGGTCATCCGGCTGGCGGTGGTGTGTCTCCTCGCCCGCGGCCACCTGCTCATCGAAGATGTCCCCGGCGTGGGTAAGACCACGCTCTCGCAGGCGCTGGCGCGCTCGTTGGGTCTGCAGTTTCGCCGCATTCAGTTTACCAGCGACCTCCTGCCGGCGGACATCCTCGGCAATTCGATTTTTGATCGGGAAACGTCCCGCTTCGTCTTCCACCCCGGGCCGATCTTCGCGCCCGTCGTGCTCATCGACGAGGTAAACCGCGCCACCCCCAAGACGCAAAGCGCGCTGCTGGAGGCGATGGAAGAGTACCAGGTCTCGGCCGACGGCGTAAGCCATCCGTTGCCGGAGCCGTTCTTCGTCATCGCGACGCAGAACCCGCGGCAGCAAATCGGGACGTTCCCCTTGCCCGAGAGCCAGCTCGATCGCTTCCTCATGCGCGTGGAACTCGGTTTCCCCGACCGGGCCAGTGAACGCGAGATGCTCGTGGGCCGCAACCGCCGTGAACTCCTGGCCACGCTGCCCGAAGCCATCGACCCGGCCGATTTGCGCAAGTTGCAAGCGCGCGTGCTCGCCGTGCACACCTCCCCGGCGTTGCTCGATTACGTGCAGGATCTTCTGGCCGCCAGCCGCCGCGAACACGCCGCCGGCCTTTCGCCGCGCGCGGGGCTGGCCCTGCTCCACGCGTCGCAGGCTTGGGCGCTCGCGCAAGGGCGCGAGGCGACGCTCCCGGAAGATGTTCAGGCGGTCGGCGTCCCGGTGATGGCGCATCGGCTGGAAAGCGGCGCCCTGCCGGGGCAGCTCGGCGGGCGGGAACTCGCGCGCCATTTGCTGAGCGCCGTCCCGGTTCCCTGATCCATGGGAGCGGCGCGCACGGCGGAAACCTTGCAC
>CAXUAZ010000114.1:0-12859 GCA_964249195.1 uncultured Chthoniobacterales bacterium | reverse complement strand
CCCCGGCGACGACGCGGGCCACGCGATCGGGCGCCTCGCCGGCCGCCTCCCCGAAGGCCGCACCCGCCTCCTGCGCAGCCTGCCCGCAAAAATCCCGGTGACAAACCCGCCGCCCTCACCATAGTGACGGGCGTCGCACTATGGATGTCTTGCAGAAACTCGGGGCCGCCCTCGGTTTTGCCACGCTCGCGGGGTTAAACCTCTACCTCACCGTTTTCGCGACCAGCCTCGCCATTTACAACGGCTGGATCGTCCTCTCCCCCGAGTACCATCAACTCGCGGTGCTCGGTCACCCCGCGGTGATCGTCATCTCCGGCGTGATGTACGCGCTGGAATTCTTCGCCGACAAGGTCCCGTGGGTGGACTCGATCTGGGACGCCGTGCACACGATCATCCGCCCTCTCGGCGGCGCGTTCCTGGCGTTGAAGGTGCTCGGCACGCCGGACCCGACCTTTAACATCGTGGTCGCCTTGCTAGCCGGCGGCGTGACGTTGACGACCCACGGCGCGAAAGCCGGCACGCGATTGATCGTCAACGCCTCGCCCGAGCCGTTTTCCAACATCGCGGTCAGCCTCGGCGAGGATGTCGCGGTCGCCGGCGGCCTCGGGGTGATGGCGTACTCGTACCGGCACAATCCCTACCTGTCGCTGATCGTCTTCGGCGCGTTCATCGCCATCCTGCTCTACGTCACGCCGAAGGTGTTCCGCTTTGGCCGGATCAAGATCTGGCTCTTGTGGAAAAAACTCTCCTCGCCCGCCGCGGACGCGCAGAGCGCCGCGTTGATCACGGCCTTGCCGAGCGACGCCGACATCCTCCTGGGCCGCCCCGCGGGCTCGACGATCGCCTGGGCGGCGCCGTGCCTGACGGGGTCATCCAAAGGCGGACTCCCGGCGAACTTCACCGGTCACCTGGTCGCGCTGGAGGAATCGACGCCGCGCGTGTGGTTCGTGGGCCGGCGCGGGTGGCGTTCACTGCGCCGCGAGTTGGACGTCACCGGTTATCGCGCCGCGTACGAGCCGCGGTTTTTGAGCGAAGACCTGGCGCTTTATCACCCGGAAAAAGGCGCGAAGTATCTCTTCGTCTTCGACCGTTCCAAGGCCGGGTTAGTCCGGGCCGTGGCGCAAGCGATGCAGACGCGGCTATCGAGCAGCGGACAGCCACAAGAGGAAACGCTCACCTCCGTCTAAACTCGTCATCCCGAGCAGCGAGCTTGCGAGCGTCGCCGAGGGACCCTACTGACTTCTTCCGGCGCACGGGCAGCTCCGATCGGAGTCCACCGTTGGCAACCCGGAGTCAGTAGGGTGTTTCGGCTGCGCTCGTTCCTCGCTGCGCTCAACATGACTTTGTGGAAGAACGCGTCGCGCCCCTACCCCATCGGCGCATCCGGCCGCTGCAGTTGCGGCACGATCTGGCCAATCAAATCCTGGATCATCTGCGCTGTCTGCGCCTCCGTGCGGCCGAAGCGCTTCAGGTTATCGGTGACCGTCGCCGCCACCGTGACGTACGCCCAACGCTGGTTCTCCCCACGCAAAACGCGATCCCGGATATCCATCGCCGTCCGCGTGATGTGCGACGCCGTCGTGCCGTGCGCGCCGACAAACCAATAGTACGTCAAATTGCGAATCGTAATCACTCGCCCATCATCGATTTTATGTTCAGCGACATCGAACAGCTTCGTCACCTCGAGCGGGCCGGCGCCGGCGATCGGCACGGACACCTTCTCGCTGTGCATCACCGTCCAGCCTTGCGCCGGGAGGCAGCGTTCCGGCCGATGGATGCTGTTGGCCATGTCTTCCCCGCTCAACACGATCCCCACCGAGATCTCGTCGCCGAACGGATTGGTGTAAAGCCGCCGCGCAAAGCCGGTGTCCGCCGCCAGGATGGTCAACTCCTGCGGAGTGATCGCCATCTCCCGGCTCGTCCAGATGCCGACCTCCTTGGGCAATGCCAGGCTAATCCCGGCCGCCCCCGGTCCGGTATGCTTCGGGATCAGATAAACGCTGCCCAACCCCAACGCGAGCACCGCCTGCAGAATCAGCAGCCTTCTAATAATCATAGCTCACGTTCTTCACCGGCATCGACGCGATCTCCGCCGCGGGCGGGCGGCCCTTGCCCGCGGGCGCCGTGTTCCAATTGAGAATCTTGTTCACCAGGCACAACGATCCAAACGCAAACGGAAACGACACCACGTAGGCCGAGATCTCGTGGAACCAGCCGCCTGCGATCTGTTGCCCGAAGCAGCGGGCGACGATCATCACCGCGGTGATCCGCGCGATGTTGCCGATCACCGCCACGGGGATGGAAGCCGCAAAAAGCACGATCTGTTTCCAGAGGCGATTTTGGGTCAGGTGGGCGAAGATGGCGGTCATCAGCGTGATCGCCATCAGCGAGTTGATCCCGCTGCAATCGCCGATGATCTCAAATTGGAAACTCTTGTCCGCCGCGCGCAGGGTGGTGCCGACGGCTACGAGCGGGATGCCGATCCAGCCGCAGAGCACCTTGGCGGCGACGGTCACGAAGAGTTGCAATTGCACGGTGGCCTGATCGATGCCCGGCAGCGGGATCAAAAACAGCAGGCACGCAATGGGAAACAGCAGCACCCGCGTGATCTGCCGCCCCCCGAGATAAAGCGAAATGCCCAGGCAGAGAAACGGCAGCGCGAACAGCGCAATGCGCGGCTGCAGCGTGCGCGCGGAAGCCAGAAAAAACACGATCCCGAGGGCAATCGGCGCCCAACCCAGCTCGGAGGGCGCCACCCGGGCGGCCCGCAGCTTGGGGAGCGCGTTCCAGATCAGGAACAGGATGATGAACGGCACCAGCCGGGCGTGCTCGTAGCGCGTCTCCGGGTTCCACGCCGACCACGCCCAGGCGAACGTCGTCAACCCGTGCCCGAAAATAGAAACGCCAAAATAGAAAAAACCGACGATGATCGCGACCCCCGCGCTCATCGCGGCCGCCAGAGGATTGGCCTTGGCCCAGTCCACTAATCCCTTGTGCCAGGGAACGGGAGGCGAGATGGCAGCGGGGGCGGACATGAGGCGGAATGCATTCTAAGGCAAAACCGGCCGCTTGCCCAACAGCTTTTTACCTCCCGGTGCGATTGTCTTTGAACTCCCGCCCGAGCAGCCCGATGTACTCTCGCCATGCCCGATGTCCCTCCTGCCGCCGGCGCCCGCCTCCGCGCCGCGGTCGCGGCCGAGCGTCCGCTGCAAGTCGTGGGCGCGGTCAACGCCTACACCGCCATGCTGGCCGAGCGCGCCGGCTTCCGGGCGTTGTATCTCTCCGGCGCGGGGGTGGCCAACGCCTCCTTTGGCCTGCCCGACCTCGGCCTTACCACGCTCAACGATGTCTGCGAAGACATCCGCCGCATCACCCAACGCACCGACTTGCCGCTGCTCGTCGACGCCGACACGGGCTGGGGCGGCGCCTTCATGATCGCCCGGACGGTGCGCGAGATGACCCGCGCCGGCGCCGCCGGTTGCCATCTCGAGGATCAGGTGCAGGCAAAACGGTGCGGTCATCGGCCGGGCAAGGAACTGGTTTCCGCCGGGGAAATGGCCGATCGCGTGCGGGCGGCCGTCGACGCGCGCACCGACCCGTCGTTTGTCATCATGGCGCGCACGGACGCCTTCGCGAGCGAGGGGCTCCCGGGCGCGCTGGATCGCGCGGGGATGTATGTCGAGGCGGGCGCGGACATGATTTTCGCCGAGGCGCTCACGCAGTTGGACGAATACCGGGCCTTCACCGCGGCGCTGGGCGTGCCGGTGCTGGCGAATATCACGGAGTTTGGGAAGACGCCGCTCTTCACCGCCGAGGAATTGGGCGCCGCCGGGGTGGGCCTGGCGCTGTATCCCTTGAGCGCCTTCCGCGCGATGAGCCGCGCCGCGGAGCGGGTGTACGCGGCGGTGCGCGCCGAGGGCTCGCAGGCGTCAGTCGTCGGCACGATGCAAACGCGCGCCGAACTCTACGACGTGCTGGGTTACCTTGCCTACGAGGAGAAGCTCGACCGGCTCTTTGAACATTTATGAGCGAGGCAAAACCCCCCAGTTCACCCGGCGGCCTGCGCGGGCAATCCGCCGGATCCACCGCGATCTGCACCGTCGGCAAGGAAGGCGTCGGGCTGACCTATCGCGGGTACACCATTGAGGACCTCGCCGAGAACGCCACCTACGAAGAGGTCGCGTACCTGCTCCAGCGCGGCGCGTTGCCGACCGGGCCCGAGCTGGCGTCCTTCAAACAGACGCTCATTTCCCGCCGCGCTCTGCCCGGCACGCTCAAAGAAGCGCTCGAACGCATCCCCGCCGCGGCGCACCCGATGGATGTCCTGCGCACCGGCGTCTCGATGCTCGGCGTCCTCGAGCCGGAACTGAGTTTTGCCCAACAAGACGAGATCGCCGACCGCCTTCTGGCCTGCCTCCCGGGGATGCTGCTGTATTGGTTTCACTTCGCGCAGCGCGGCGTCCGGATCGATCCGGTGACGGACGAGGAGACGCACGCCGGCCACTTCCTGCGTTTGCTCCACGGCAAACCCCCCGGCGCGGAAGAGCGCCGCGCGATGGACGTCTCGCTGATCCTGTACGCCGAGCACGAGTTCAACGCGTCGACGTTCACCTGCCGCGTGTGCGCGGCGACGTTGTCGGATTTTCATTCGTGCGTCACGGCGGCGATTGGGGCGTTGCGTGGGCCTTTGCACGGCGGGGCCAACGAGGCGGCGATGGAACTCGTCCAACGCTTTGCGACGCCCGCCGAAGCGCGCGCCGGCATCCTCGCGATGCTGGCGCGCAAGGAGAAGATCATGGGCTTCGGCCACGCGGTTTACCGGACGTCCGACCCGCGCAACGCGATCATCAAGGAATGGGCGCGCAAGCTCGCGCCCAGCGCGCCGGATGGGTGCCTCTTCGACGTCTCCGAAGCGGTCGAGACGACAATGCGCGAGGAGAAACGGATGTTCGCCAACGCCGATTTCTTCTCCGCCTCGAGCTACCATTTCATGGGGGTGCCGACCCCCTTGTTCACGCCCATCTTCGTGCTCGCGCGGGTCGCCGGCTGGTCCGCGCACCTGATGGAACAACGCGCGAACAACAAGCTTATCCGCCCCGGCGCCGACTACATCGGCCCGGAGCCGCGCCCGTTCGTGCCGGTCCGCGATCGGTGATTCCCGGGCGCTATGATCACGGCGGACTGGAGAATATGGGCGCTCGGCTCGGCCGGGTTTGCGGCGTTGACCGCCATCCTCGCCAAGGTCGGCGTGACCGGCGTTGACTCCAACCTCGCCACGGCGGTCCGCACCGGGGTCGTCCTCGTGTTTTCCTGGTCGCTGGTCTGGGCCACCGGCCAGGCGAGCGGCCTCGCTGCCCTGACGTTGCGCACCTGGGCGTTCCTCGCGCTATCCGGTCTCGCGACGGGTCTGTCCTGGCTCTGCTACTTCCGGGCGCTGCAATTGGGCGAAGCCTCGCGGGTGGCGCCGGTAGACAAGCTCAGCGTCGTGTTCGTCATCGCGATGGCGGCCGTGTTCCTGGGCGAGAAACTGACCTGGCGCCAGGGGGTCGGCGGCGGATTGATCCTCGCCGGCGCGATGGTCCTCGCGCTGAAGCCCGCCTAAAGGTTCGCCATGCTGACTTACACCTGGATATTTCTTGGCGGCGGTTTGGGCAGCATGGCCCGATTTTGGGTGGCGACGCTGGTCGCCTCGCGTTGGGGCGCCGCGTTCCCGTTAGGCACGGTGCTGGTGAACATCTCCGGCTGTTTTGTGATCGGCCTCTTCGCCGGGCTGACCGACCCCGAGGGGCGGCTGATCGTCCAACCCGGCTTCCGGCAATTTTTCATGATCGGGATCTGCGGCGGCTACACGACGTTCTCCTCGTTCAGCCTGCAAACGCTCGACCTGCTGCGCGCGGGGGAAACGCTTTGGGCGGCTCTGAACGTATTCGGTTCCGTTGCCGGCTGCCTGGCGGCCGTTTGGGCCGGGCATCTTTGCGCCCTGCTCCTCAACCGCCGCTAATAAATCGCCATGTTCCATCCCGCCATCACCAGCGCCGCCCGCCCCTCGTTTGACCCGCTCCTGCAGCAGATCGCCGACTACACGCTCGCCGTCGACGCGATCACGAGCGCCGAAGCCTTCGACACCGCGCGCCTGTGC
The DNA here is from genome assembly GCA_964249195.1 of uncultured Chthoniobacterales bacterium. Lineage (GTDB taxonomy): Bacteria > Verrucomicrobiota > Verrucomicrobiia > Chthoniobacterales > SZAS-18 > CAXUAZ01. Next base: position 6,720 of record CAXUAZ010000114.1, on the reverse strand, counting down.
CTGATGGACACGCTCGGCTGCGGCCTGCTCGCGTTGAACTACCCGGCCTGCACGAAGCTCCTCGGGCCGATTGTGCCGGGAGCAACCCTGCCCGGGGCTGGCGCCCGCGTTCCCGGCACTTCGTTCGAGCTGGAGCCGGTCCAGGCCGCCTTCAACATCGGCGCGATGGTCCGCTGGCTCGATTACAACGACACCTGGCTCGCCGCCGAGTGGGCCCACCCATCCGACAATCTCGGCGCGATCCTGGCCATCGCCGATTACCGGTCGCGCCGCCGCGGCGACGCGCCGTTGACGATGCGCGACGTGCTCCTGGCGATGATCCAGGCGCACGAGATCCAGGGCGTGCTGGCGTTGGAAAACGCCTTCAACCGCGCCGGGCTCGACCACGTCCTGCTCGTGCGCATCGCCTCCACGGCGGTCGCCACCCGACTCCTGGGCGGCGGCCGCGAGGAAATCCTCAACGCCGTCTCCAACGCCTTCCTCGACGGCGGCGCCCTGCGCGCCTACCGGCATGCGCCCAACACCGGTTCGCGCAAGAGCTGGGCCGCCGGCGACGCCGCCAGCCGCGCCGTGCGCCACGCGCTCATCGCGATAACCGGCGAGATGGGTTACCCCAGCGCGCTGACTGCCCCCGTCTGGGGTTTCCAGGACGCCATCTTCCGCGGCAAGCCCGTCACCGTGCCCGCGCAAGGGTTTGGCAGCTACGTGATGGAACACGTGCTCTTCAAGATCTCGTTTCCCGCCGAGTTCCACGCGCAGACCGCCGTCGAAGCCGCCGTCACGCTGCACCCGCGGGTCCGCGACCGGCTCGATTCCATCACGAAGATCGTCATCGAAACGCAGGAAAGCGGCAAACGCATCATCGACAAGACCGGCCCGCTCGATAACCCCGCGGACCGCGATCATTGCATCCAGTACATGGTCGCCGTCCCGCTGCTCAAGGGCGGCCTCACCGCCGACGATTACGAAGGCCTCACCGCCGCGGATCACCGGCTCGACGATTTGCGCGCGAAGATGGAAGTCGTGGAAAACCCGGCGTTCACCCGCGACTACCTCGACCCCGCTAAACGCTCGATCGGCAACTCGGTTCAGGTCTTCTTTGCGGATGGCAGTTCCACCGAGAAGGTGAGCGTGGAATACCCGATCGGCCACCGCCGCCGCCGGGCGGAAGGCATCCCGCTATTGCTCGCCAAGTTTGAAACGAACCTGCGGGGCCGCCTGTCGCCCCGACGCGCCGATGCGATCCTCGCGCTCACGGCCGACGCGGAACAGCTGGCCAAAACGCCGGTGCATCAGTTCATGGAGTTGTTCGCGATGTGATATTGCAAAGGGAGACGGAGAGCCTAAGATATGTCGAATGAAGCTTCGTCTGGACCTTCTGAAGCAACTGACGGCGGAGGACATCTCGTCGGCGGCGGAAGCGAATGTTCACCGCTTCAAGCCCGAGCCGCTTTTCTCGAAAACTGGGATTGGCAGTCTATCGTCGGCATCAACGAGCGAACGTGCCGCCGAGGTGGATCACAGCATGGAGTTAACTCGGAGACTGGAGCAGCGTGCGCAGCAGAGTGGCGCCTCCTCCATCAAAACGAGCTAAGCCTCGGCGAGACGTTTGATGCGTTGCGAACCTTTCATCGCAAGGCGCCGTTTCTCTTCCTGAATGGCAACACTTTCTCCTTCGTTGGACGAGAGTTAACCCTGGCGCTTTTCAGTGATTTGCCGCCGCTGCGCAAGCGCGAAGTCGCATCCGCCATCGCGCACTACATCGCGGGGGTGCTTGGCCGCGAAGAAATGGTGAGTCTCGTCGACGATCTTTCCCGCAGCGCCGACCTCACGGCCGGGACCAGGGTTAAAACGTTGAAAGGATCGTTGCGCGGCGTGATCGTCCGCGTGCTCGAGGACGGACGCGTCAGTTGGCGTCCCGACGGCGGCGTCGGGGAACTGCTCTGCCTGCCCGAGAGCCTCACCCGGACGGATTGATTGCCCGCGCAGAAGCCGTCGGCTGCCGTCCGCAAAACATCTTGATCCAGCACGGGTAGTCCCATCTTCCGCAATTATCAGGACGGCCATTTAAGCCGTCATGTTGAGCGAAGCGAGGGACGAGCGCAGTCGAAACACCCTACTGACTTTGGTTCGGCGCCGGTGGACTCCGATCAAAGCTGCCCGTGCGCCGGAAGAAGTCAGTAAGGTCCTTCGGCGACGCTCGCAAGCTCGCTGCTCAGGATGACCCGTTTGGAAGCGGTCCTTTTCAAGATCCAGATTGTTCCTGCAGTCGGTATAAGATAGCATCTTACGCGGATGATCACCGGTACGCGGTGTTCTGGAAGTCCGCCCGGTTGGGGGTGACACGTTGACATCTACCAGGTTGGTCACAAAGTGTCGGTTGACTCCGAATCGATTGAAACAAAGAAGCCTGGGCTCGTCCCTTCTGTGACCGGGCGATTTGCGTCTCCCACCGCCCACCGGCCGATATACTCGAGATTGTTCCAGCCAATGCTTTGCGTGGCAACATCAAAGCCCTGCTTCGTCAGATAAACCTCGAAATACGAAGGATCGTGCGTCGCGGTCGCCAGCCAATTCAGGTGGACCGAGCCGCCCGCGTTGACGGCCGTCTGCTGCCAACCCGCGCTCGGGATGTTGAGGCCAGAAAAGTTCAGGCGGTTCTGCACGCCATCGTTGATGCCGGCATTGGAGATGGCGCCATCGGGGATGACGCTTGAGTAGCTGAACCCGGCGCCGTCGTAGCCCGGGAAGTTCCGCGAATTCTGGTTCCAGGTGTAGTATGAGTCATTCCAGGGCGCCGGCGTATGCCCGCTGGGTCCCGCGATGCGTACTTGAAGCATGCGGCCATTTTGCAGGCTGCCGTGCGCTTGAAGATGGCTCGATGCGACCACGCTCAGCAGCAGGACGCCGGCGGCAACGATGCGAGGAAACGAGATCGTGGAAAGAATTTTCATCGAAGGGAAAGAGTTAAAAGTGCGCCTTTTTGCAGCAGGCTCCGAGCCAACGATGTGACGGCGCCCTAATCGAGGAACTTCCCGGGGTTAAGAATGCCGGCGGGATCCACCGCATCCTTGAGCGTGCGGTGCACGCGGCGGTTCTCGGCGGAGAGTGCCTGGGGCCACCAACGGCGCTTGGCGAGGCCAATGCCGTGTTCGCCGGTGATCGCGCCACCCCAGGCGATCACCTGCGCGAATAGCTCGTCGAGCGCGGCTTCCATGTTCCTGGCCACCTCAGGGTTGGCGTGATCGGCGACCATCAGGTTGACGTGAATGTTGCCGTCGCCCGCGTGGCCGAAGCACGCCACCGGCACGCCGCGGCGCGCTTGCAGCCCGGCGGCAAACTCGATCAGATCCTCCAGTCGCCCGCGCGGAACCACTACGTCTTCATTGAGCTTGGTGAGCCCGGTGGCTTTCAACGCCGCGGAAAACCCCCGGCGCAAATCCCACAACTTCTCGCAATCCGCGTCGCCGACCGCCGGTTGCGCCGTAAGCGCGCCGGCGTCGCGCAGGAGCGATTCCAACTCCGCGATCTCGTTGCGCAGAGACGCCTCGCGGCCATCGAGCTCGACCAGTGCGTGCGCGGCGCCGGGCGGAATGCGGCCCGGGCCCATCGCCGTGCGAGCGGCCTCGAGCGTGAAGGCGTCGGCCACTTCGAGCGCGGCGGGCAGCCACCCGGCGGCAAAGATCGCCCGCACGGCCGCCGCCGCGGCCCGCATGTCAGAGAACCCGGCGGAGAGCGCCGCGCGGCTCTGCGGATGCGGCAGGAGGCGCAACGTCGCCTGCGTGCAAACACCCAGCATCCCTTCCGAACCGACAAAGAGGCCGACGAGATCAAAACCGGTTTTGTTCTTATGCGTCCGGCCGCCACACCGCACGATGTCGCCGTTGGCCAGCACGACCTCCAACCCGAGAACGTACGAGCGCGTGACGCCGTATTTCAGGCAGCGCGGGCCGCCCGCGTTCGTGGCGATGTTGCCGCCCAGGCTGCACTCCTTGAGGCTGGCGGGGTCGGGCGGGTAGAACAATCCCATCGCCCGCGCCTGGGTCTGCAACTCCCCCGTGATGACGCCCGGCTCGACCACCGCCACGAAATCTCGCGCGCTGATTTCCAGGATGCGGTTCATGCGCGCGAGCGACAGCGCGATCCCCCCGCGCGCCGGCACGCAACCGCCCACATAACCGTATCCGGCCCCGCGCGCGGTCACCGGGATGCCGCGCTCGTTTGCAAACTTCAGCAGCCGGCTCACATCCTCCGCCGTGCGCGCGAACACCACCGCCTCCGGCGCGTGGCTGGCGAACCACTTGTCGCCGGCATGTGCTCCGCGCGTAACAACGTCATCGGCGACGATTTCGTCCAACCCTAGGAGGGCGCGCAGTTCCCCGGCAAGAGTTTGTGTCATACGAACCCAGTCATGTTGCGCGGTTAAAACACTCTCCTGACTTTGGTTCGACTGGTTTGGATGGTCGCCATGGCCTAAAACCTCACGGCCAACCCGGCAAAGGGCATGTAGTCGGGCGCGGCGCGGGTCACGCCGAAGTTGCAATCGAGATCGATCTGCGTGTTCTCGCCGATCTGATAGGTGACCCCGGTATCCATCTGGATGGCCGCCGCGGAAGGCGACTCGCTGCTGACTTCACTCGCGATCTCGATGAAGCCCGCGAGATGTTTGATCCCCAACCCGCGCGTGAGTGAAATGGCATCGAGATAATCGCCCACGTATCCCGTGTCGCCAGAATTGCGGACGCATTGGAAGTCCGCCGAAATCGTCAGGCTGACCTCGCCCGGCAGTGACGCCGCGAACAACAGGCCCAGCCCGCCTTCGACCGACCGGCTGGCCAGGCCCGCGGTGCTCACCGGCAGCCGCAGCAACGGGTACAATCCGAAGGCGTACGTCCCGCCATCGTTGCCAAATAAGTTGATCTTGGGCCGCAGGCTGAGATCGCCGAACCCTGATTGCGTGCCGCGATCGCGCGTGCGGACATTGAAATAGCCGGCGTACTGGATGTCGAGCTCCAGGGCGGGCAGCAATCCCACGCGCAGGTTCACCGGCGCGACGTTCCATTGGTCGATGTCGGCCGGGCCGCGGTCGAGCGTATAGTTCGCGAAATCCATCTCCAACAGGAAGTGCCCCGCATCGACCGTAAACGGTCCCGTCGACTGATTCGGGCGATCCGGGGTGAACGTGCGCTGCTTCGCATCCGGGACGGGATTGAAAAGCGTGTAAACCGGGCCGCCGCCCAGCGAGGAATCTCCCGCCCGTAAATCAACCGCCGCCAGAATGGCGACGACGAAAATGACGAAACGCATGGCCGTCACATGCCGATGATCTGATAGCCGCCGTCCACGTAGAGCACCTGCCCGGTGATCGACGCCGCGCCGTCGCTCGCGAGGAAGACGCCCATCGCGCCCAGCTCTTCCAGCGAACACGAACGCCCCAAGGGCGCGCGTTGTTCGTAATGCTTGAGCATCTGCGTAAACCCGCTGATGCCCCGTGCGGCGAGCGTATTGACCGGCCCCGCGCTGATGCAATTGACCCGCACCTTCTGCTTGCCGAGATCGTAGGCGAGATAACGCGCCGTCGCTTCGAGACTGGCCTTGGCCACGCCCATCACGTTGTACTTCGGGATGACCTTTTCGCTGCCGTAATACGTCATGGCCACGATGGAGCCGCCCTCGGTCATCAATGGCGCGGCCTCCCGCGCCAGCCCGAGCAGCGAGTACGCGCTGATGTCGTGCGCGACCCGGTACGCTTCGCGCGAGGTGCTCAGGAAATCGCCTTCCAGCGCCTCCTTCGGCGCAAACGCCACCGAGTGCAGCACGAGGTCCACCTTGTCGGTGTGCGTGCGGACGTTCTTGAAGAACTCGGCGATGTCTTCATCGCGGCTGACGTCGCAGGGGTAAAACGGGACATCGGCGCCGAGCTCGGCGGTGAGTTCCTCGACGTTGGCTTTGATCCTCTCGCCCTGGTAGCTGAAGATGAGTTTCGCGCCGGCGGCGGCCCAGGCCTGGGCGATGCCCCAGGCGATGCTGCGTTTGTTGGCGACGCCGAAGACGAGGCCGGTTTTGCCGGCGAGGGTTTGGTTGCTCATAATGGAATAGACGGTTTGACGATGCCTGCGGATGGCCGCGCGGGCAAGCGGCAGCAAAAACGGGGTTGCGCGCCGTGGGCGGCTGGGTTCCGCTTGGCGCTATGCTGGCGCATTTCCTTCCTCTGCTGGCCCGCTCGCACGGGTGGAGCGGGTTTCACTACAATCTGAGCTTTGCGGTGCAGCCGATCATCGCGTTAGTGGCGGGGCTGTTGATCCTGATCCGCCCGAAGCTGCTGAACTTCATCGTCGCGGCGTATTTGATCATCATCGGCATCGTGGGCGTGCTGCATCTGCGGTGGTGAAAGGCAAAGGCAGAAGGATGAAGGCAGAAGGAAAATCCCGTTTCAGGTCATCCTTCATCCTTCATCCTTCATCCTTCATCCTTCTGCCTTCTGCCTTTTCCCTACTTCCCGATGCAGAACGTCGCGAAAATGCGCGTCAGGATTTCCTCGACGCCCGTCCCGCCGATCGTCTCCCCGATAGCATCCAACGCGTCCCGTAAATCCATCGCGACGATGTCCGCCGACACCCCTGCCTCTAGTTCCCATCGCGCCGCATACAGCGAATCGTGCGCGCGCCGCAACGAGGCCTGATGCCGCGCGTTGATCGCCGGCTCCGCGTCGTTCCACAC
>CAXUAZ010000113.1:0-13023 GCA_964249195.1 uncultured Chthoniobacterales bacterium | reverse complement strand
CGTAAAGCGACGTCCAGAGCGCCAGCGCCCACGCCGCCCCGCCGACGAGCCCCCACCCTCGCGAGGGCGCCCGCCACTGGGCCCATTCTGCCGTCAACGCGGCGGCCAGACAGGCGATCTCGAGCGATTGGTGGTCCGGCCGGCCCAGCGAGAAGCCCTGGGCCAGGATCGGGCTGCCGCCGAAGACCAGCAGCATCAACCCGGCGCCCGGCAGCCGTTCCCGTCGCGCCCACGCCCCGAGACCGAGCACCGTCGCCATCCCGAGCAGCGGGGAAACCCACGCCCCCGCCAGATCGAGTGCGGATTTTCCCGCGAACGGCCACATCACCAGCTTCAACGCCGCGATCAGATAATCGAGCAACGCCGTCGTGTGCGGGCGGACGCCGAAGGGGTAATTCTCGAACGTATGCCACCGGACGATCCGCCCCGGGTGCGCGCAGATTTCCGCGACGCGGGTCATGCGGGCATAGCAATCGGCGTCGACGAAGTTGATCGCCCCGTCGCCCGGGAAGACCTGCCGCCAGTTGGCGCAATCCAGCGCGAGCGCCAGCGCCAGCGCGAGGATCAGCCAATAGGTCGAGGGCGCGGATTCTTCGCTCAAGGGGGCATTATGCTCTCATTCGACCGGCTGGCAACAAAGCCTGCTTGCCCAGCCGCCTTCCTTGCCGGAGGAGAATGCCCCATGAAGCACTACATCGGCACTTCCGGCTTCCAGTACCCGGCTTGGAAAGGCTCATTTTACCCGGCCGATCTCCCCGCGAGCAAGATGCTGACGTACTACGCGACGAAGTTTAACGCGACCGAGATCAATTACACCTTCCGCAGTTTCCCCAGCGCCAAGACGATCGAGCGCTGGTCGGCCTCCGTGCCGCCCGATTTCCAGTACAGCCTCAAGGCGCCGCAACGGATCACGCACTTCGCCAAATTGCGCGATTGCGGCGCGGTCTTGCGCGATTTTCACGCCGCCGTCGCGCCCCTTGCGTCAAAGCTGGGACCGGTGTTGTTCCAGTTGCCCGCGACGTTCAAGAAAGACGCGAGCGCACTGGCCGACTTTCTGGCTGGGGCGCCGGAGGGACTGCGCGCCGCGTTTGAATTTCGCGATGCTTCGTGGTTCCACGATGCGGTCTACGACATCCTGCGACACTCCGGCGCCGCCTTATGCTGGGCCGACAGCGAAGACCTGAGCACCCCACCCATCGCCACGGCGGATTGGGGCTACCTGCGCCTGCGGCGCGACGATTACACGCCTGCCGATCTGAAGCGCTGGGCGGATCTCGCCGGCAAGGAACGCTGGAAGACCTGCCTGACGGCCTTCAAGCACGAGGACACCGGACGCGGTCCGAAGTTCGGCGCGCAATTTCTCTCCATTTGCGCCTCCAAGCCACGGTCATCCTGAGCAGCGAGCTCGCGAGCGTCGCCGAAGGACCCTACTGACTTTCCGGCCCGGGCAGCTTCGACCGAAGTCCACCGCCCGAACGGCAATCCAATCATGGGACGGCACGGAGGCCGTCCCTCCAAATTAAAAAATCGCGTTTATGCGCATAATTGCGTCCACGCTGCCTCGATAAAAGGCCGCATAGCAAGATTGTCAAAGAACCGCCCGAAGACGTGAAATGCCCGCCAAAATACCACGAAGCGCTCTATATGTCAATGATATTCTTTCATCGACGTACAAGGGACCGAAAAGGACCTAAGGGAAGAAAAAAACATCCGCCGCCATCGAAGGATTTCGCACGGAGCACGCGGAGAGCACGGAGGATCAGAAAGAAGTCCGTCTCTCTTCCTCCGTGTCCTCCGTGTCCTCCGTGCGAAATCTTCCGGGGTTAGGCCGCGCCTTCCGAGAGGACCCCATCCTCCAGATGCAACAGCCGGTCTGCGATGCTGAGGATGCGGTGATCGTGCGTAATCAGGATCAGCGCACAGCCTTCATCCCGCGCCAGACCGCGGAGCAGATCGATCGCCTCCTTGCCCGTCGCGCGATCCAAGGAAGCGGTCGGTTCATCCGCCAGGATGATGCGCGGCCGGCGCACGAGCGCCCGGGCGATGGCGACGCGCTGTCGCTGGCCGCCGGAGAGTTGAGCGGGGCGCTTGTGCGCGTGATCCGCCATGCCAACCGCCCCGAGCATTTCCATCGCGCGCCGCCGGCACTCGGGCGCCGGCAGATCGGGATCGACCGCGAGCGGCAACTGGACGTTCTCACAAGCGGTGAAAGCCGGCAGGAGGTTGTGCTGCTGGAAGATAAAACCCACCGCCCGGCGCGCCTCCACCAGCCGGTTCGAGGCGGCGCCGCCCAATTCCGCGCCGAGAAGCCGGATGCTGCCGCTTTGCAACCCGCGCAGGGCGCCCACCAGGGTCAGGAACGTCGTCTTGCCCGACCCCGACGGCCCCGTCATTATCACGATCTCCCGGCTGCGAATCGCACAGGAAACGCCGTGCAGCACCTCCTTGCGCAGTTCCCCCTCGCCGAAAGCGTGGCGCACGTCGCGCGCCTCGATCAGGATCGCAGATTCTTCGCTCATGAGAACACGTCGGCCGGTTGCGCCTGCCGCAGCTTCAACATCGCCAGGAAACCCGCCGCCAGGCACATCCCGAAGGTCAGCAAAAACGCGAGAAGCGCCTGCCCCGGCGACAACGCAAAGGGCAAATGCGTGGCGTTGCGCGCGACTTTGAACAAGACGTACGCGATCAGCAAGCCCGGCGGGAACCCGAGCAGCGACAGCCACATGGATTGCTGCACAACGAGCGATTGCAGCGCGCGGTCGTGAAATCCGATGGCCTTGAGCGTGGCGTACTCGGGGAGATGGTGTTGCACGTCCGTGTAAAGGATCTGGTAAAAGATCACGGCGCCCACGAGCACGACCACCAACAGCGTCACGGGGATGATGAATCCGACCGGCGTGCGGCCATTCCAATACGTCTGCTCGGCTTTCACCAGTTGCGCCTTGGTGAGCACGATCATGCCGGAGCCCAATCGCTTCGCCAACCGGTCGCGCACCGTCTCGGGATCGGCCCCCGGCCGCAGACGGATCAACCCCAGCGACTCCGCGTGCGGCGGCAGACCCGGGAACACCTGGTCAAACCCCGCCTTGGGCATGAAGGCTTGCCCGTTGGCGGTAAACGAGATGCCGAGCCGGAAAACCCCGCGCACCTCGCAGCGATGGCCGTTGATCTCGACCGGACACGCCTCGCGCCGCGCCACCCGGCCCTCGATGTCGCCAAATTGCGGCAGCGAATACCGGTCGTACAAGACCGTGGTGGGAATCGAGAGCCACGGGCGATTTTGCTTGAGCTCGGGCAGGTTGAACGCGGTTGCGCCCGGCTCGACCCCGAAGATCAACATCTGGTCGATCGCGCCGGTCTCGGGAATGCGCCAGAGGCCCACCGCCGCGCGCACCCCTTCCGCGCTGACGACGTCCGGGTCGCCCAGCGCCTGCGCGATGCGGTCGCGCGAGAACGGCGAGTGCACCACCACGTATTTGTAATCGGCGCTGTGCATGACGAGGTCCGCGTTCAAGGCCCGATATTGCACCGCGACGCCGGCAAAAAGCGCGTTGAAGGCGCCCGTTTGAAATAGAATGGACGTGACCGCGAGGATGATCCCGCAGGTCGCCGCCAGGAGCCGGTTGCGGTCGAAACAAAGCTGCCGCCAGGCAAACGGGACGCCTGCCGGCGCCAGCCAGCGCGCCACGCGTTTCATTTCGCTGCCGCCGGGCCGTTGAGGATGGTGACGGTGACTTCGGCGCCGCTCAACCGGGCAAAACTGGCGGGATCATCCGGCGTGACCGTCACTTCGACGAATTGGCGGTCCACGTTGGCGAAAGGCGAGATGGCGGCGGGATGGCCGCGGCTGACTTTGGGGCTGATCCGGGTCACGATGCCGCCCATCTCCTTGCCGGTCCAAGCCTCGCCGGCAATGTGGGCGCGGGCGCCGAGGTTAAGGCCAGGGACATCCGCCAGGCTGACTTCGGCTTTGATGACCATGGCCGCCGTATCCCCGAGTTCGAGGAGCCCCCGCCCCGCGGCGCCCTCTCCCGGAGACGTCAGGATGGCGAGCACCTGGCCCTCGATGGGCGCTTCCACGTCGGTGGCGGCCAGCGCGCAGGCGGCGCGGTCGACAGCGGCGCGAGCTTCGTTCACCTCGGCCTGGCCGATGGCGAGGTCCGCCGGCCGCACCTCGCGCAGAGCGGCGAGTTGATGCTGCGCCGCGGCGACCTTTGCTTGGGCGGCTTCCAGGTGCGCCGTCGCCTCAATCTTGCCCGCGGTGGTATCGGGCAGCTTGCGGGCTTTTACGGCGTCGGCCTCGGCCTGCAGACTCTTGATGGTCGACTCCTGGGTCGCAATGTCCTCGCTTTTCGGGCCGGCGCTGAGCGCTTGCAGCCGCGCTTCAGCCGCAGCGAGGTGCGCTTTGGCGACGCCGAGATCCCCGGCCGCGAGCGCCTGGCTTTGCGTCACGGCCAGCTTCTGTCCCTTGGCGACATGGTCACCCGCCTTAACCCACAATTCCTTCACCGCCGGCGGCGCGCCCTGATAAGACGGCAGCGCTACGGTCACCGCCCCCTCTCCCGGCGAGACCCGCCCGAATGCGGCGATCCGCTCGCCCGCCATCGCATGCCCAGCGCAGATCAACCCGAGAACGGGCAACAGGCAGGAAAGGCGAATTCGGATCACGCCCGGAGGCTATCGCCGCGCGGAACCGTTGACAAGGAACGCGAGCACGCACCGCGTAAGAACTCCTTCGTACTGAGTTGATTTCGTTCCCACAAATACATCCAATAAAATCAGACGAATCAGATTCGTCTGATTTAATTTTCCGCATCGTGGCGGTGGATTGCAGAAAGGACGTTTCGCCCCTTAAAGCGCGGCAAGAAAGCTTTTCTCTTGCCTGCTGGTGTTGGCATCCGCCGTGACCCTTCGGCGGGCTACCTCAATGTCAGTTTTAATCTTTGTCCCCAAGAAGCGCCCACCACAAATAAATAGACGAATCAGATTCGTCAGTTTTAATTTTATCGAGGCAGTGAATGCAAAGAGGGTAGGTTTTGCCTCCAATAGCGGCGAAACGTTTTCTCTAAACGCTGCCATTAGAGCATATTAAATGAAGCTATAGCCGCAAGAAGCGAACCAGTTTTTGGCGTCTTTGGCGGTGACGTTTTGAAGGGCTTGGGCGATGGCGGCCTGCAACTCGGGCAGGGTTCGCGCCTCGACTTTGCGCAGGAAGGCTTTGCGCTTGCTCCACATCTTCTCGATGGGGTTCAGGTCCGGTGAGTAGGCCGGCAGGAAGAGTGCCTGGGCTCCCGCCGCTTCGATCAGCGCCAGGGTCGGCGCGCTTTTGTGCGGGGCCAGATTGTCCATGACCACCCACGTCGCCGGGGCGCAGCTTGGGGCAGAGCACTTCTTTGACGTAGGTGCGAAAGACCTCGGTGTCGGTGGCGCCTTCGATGGTCATGCAGACGGTGGATCCATCCACCCAGATCGCGGAGATCATCGTCGTCTTCTTCCAGTGCCCGTGCGGGCTCTTGGCGTGCAGGCGTTGATGGCGCGGCGCGCGTCCGCGCAGGCGGGTCAGGTTGGTCTTGGCTCCTGACTCATCAATAAAGATCAATCGCGAGGGATCAAAGCCGCCTTGGCGCCGGCGCCAGCAGCGCCGCGCGCGGACGATGTCAGGCCGATCCTGCTCGGCGGCGCGGAGCGTCTTTTTTTATATGTCAGCCCGAGTTTGGCCAGCACACCGTGGATGGCCGGCAGGGTGCAGTCCAGCGCCAGGCTCTCGCGCATCTCGGCCAGGGTCAGATCGGGTTTTTTGGTCACGAGCGCGCGCAGCCGATTCTGGGCGCGGGCGGCCACGCCGGGCTTGCGCCCGCAGCGATCATAACGCGGGGCGATGCGGCCCGTATGGCGGCGCTGTTGGATGAGCTTTTTGACCATGCCCAAGGAGACGGCAAAGCGTTTGGCCACCTGCTCCCGGGTGGCGTCCCCTTTGTCATAAGCCGCCAAAATCCGTTTTCAAGACGCTCGCCTAATCAGCGGTCAGAAAGCTTTTGCGGGTCTGCTGGCTTTTTGGCTTCCGCTCTCATCTTCTAGCGTCAAACGACAACGTCACTCTGCGGACAAATTCTAATTCAGCAGCCCCTGCTGGCGAAACCAACCAATTGCGTCTCGGGCGGATTCCTCCACGGCGCGCGATTTGAGTCCGAGGCATTCGCGGCTCTGCTTGGCGTCGAAATGCATGCTGCGGCGCGTCAGTTTCACTCCCGTGATCGTCGCCAGCGGCATCTGGCCCGTCAGATGATCGGCCATCCATTCGCTCGCGTACGCCACCAGCAGCGCGGCCGGGTATGGCACCTGCCACCTCGGCGCTCTCCTGCCCACCAGTCGGCCCACGATCGTCAACCAATCGATCAGCCGCAGATTCACCCCGCCCAACAGATAGCGTACGCCGGGTTTCCCCACCTTCATCGCCGCGCGCATTCCGGCAGCGATGTCGCGCGCGTCGACCATGTTGAACTCGCAATCCAGATACGCCGGGAGCTTCCCCCGGCAAAAGGCCAGCGTCATGCGCGAGGGCGGCGTCAGATGATGATCCCCCGGGCCGATGGGCAGCGTCGGGCAGGCGACGATCACCTGCGCGCCGGAGTCGGCCAGGCGAAACGCTTCCTTCTCCCCGGCCAGTTTGCTGCGGCAATAGGGACCGATCATTTTTTCGCCGTTGAGGCGGAATTCTTCGATGGTCTTGCCCCGCGCCTGAGTGCCGGCCAGGATGCTCTCGGTGCTCGTGTGCAGCACGCGTTCAGCCCCCGCGTGAAGCGCGGCGTTGAGGACGTTGCACGTCCCGCGGTAGTTCACCTCGTCGAACTCGCCCGGGATCCGCGTCCACAGGTGCGGGTTGGCGGCAAGATGATACACCTGGCGGCAGCCGCGCACGGCCGCTTCCACCTGTTCCGGGCGCCGGATGTCGCCCCGCACAAATTCGAGCGCGCCCAATGGCAGGTGACCCACCTCCGCCCCCGGCTTCTCGAGCACGCGCACCCGCTCGCCGGCGTCTACCAATTGCTGAACGAGGTGCGACCCGATGAAGCCGCCCCCGCCGGTGACCAGGATCAATCGAGCCCTCCCACCGCGAGCGTAGCCTCGAGTTCCACCAGGCGTGCGCGGCGGGGAGGCCGGGGTTGAGCGTTCATTGAGTTCATCATTGCCACGACGGCGGAATTAATCGGACAGCCGACGCCCTGCGCAAGAGAAATCAGATAGCCATTATACGCCGCGATCTCCGTACGGCCTGTGCCCATGTCGGGCACCATCGAACAATAGGTCCCTTTCAACCCCGGCCGGAAGCCGCGCGCGAGCAGCCCCGCTAGGCCAGGCGCGCGCAGGATTCGATTCACGACCCGCGGGTGAAACGGCCCGATCCGCGCCAGCGGCACGCCGATTCGGTGGAGGATCGAATAATTCTCCCGCAGCAGAGCAAAGAACAGCCGGCGCGCCAGCGGGTCGCCGAGAAGTTCCCCGTTGTCGATGCCCGCGCTCGCGGCCAAGGGAGAGATGGCCGCGTTATACATCAACTTCGACCACTTGTAAGGATTGGTCGTCTCGACAAGTTTTACCCGCCGCAACCCTCCCTGGCGGAGCGTTCCGGCCAGGGCGCGGATCGTATCCCGCTCCGCCGGGGTAAGCGCCCGGCGGCCGCCCAGGTACAATTCGCCGTCGCGGGTGATCCGCGTCGCAGGGCGTCCCGGTTCGCATTGCGAAACGAACGACGCGATCCCTTCGAAGGGGTGACCCGACGCCTCCAGCGCGGGATCGAACCCGTTTTGCACCGGGATGAGCAATCGCCGCTCCGGCATTCGCGCCAGGGCGGCGGCGTTATCGTAGGTTTTGGTGCAAAGCAGCAGTATGGCTCCCGCGGGCGGCGTCCAGTCATCAAACAATTCAAAACGGACGTCGCGCTGGCTCACGCCATCTACCGAAAGCCCATCGTGGCGCCCGGCCCGGACCTTCTCCGCGCTGGCCTCGACCATCGTCACGCTGGACCCGGCGCGGGCCAGCGCCCAACCCAGGGCGACGCCGATCCCTCCGGCGCCGATGACGTGGGCAACTTGCATCCCGCACGCTATCCACTCCGCCCGAGATGTCGAAGCTCATTGCTGGCGGACGCCGTTGCCACCCGCGCTCTACTCCGCCCTTAAAAGGTGACCGCCGTTCGCGCTCCGGCCACAAAGGCGTTGCGCGAACCATGCTGGGCGCTCGGGTTGATGAAGTATTGGAAATCCGGCTGGATGAATCCCCAATTCGCCACCTGGAGCCGATACGTCGCCTCGATGACGCTCTCCTGCGAGTACCCCCGCTCTCCCTGCGCGACCTGCGAATCGGAGAATTGCCGGCTGATCCCGGACCGGCCGAAAGCAATGCCCGCCACGTCAACCGGCCGCGTCGGCACGAAGCCGATGAAGTTCAAGCCGAGATCGAAGTAGTCGTGCACGAAGCT
This sequence comes from uncultured Chthoniobacterales bacterium, assembly GCA_964249195.1. Lineage (GTDB taxonomy): Bacteria > Verrucomicrobiota > Verrucomicrobiia > Chthoniobacterales > SZAS-18 > CAXUAZ01. The sequence continues at coordinate 4,544 of CAXUAZ010000113.1, read as the reverse complement.
GTAGTTGGGCGTGCCAAACCCGCCCCGTGCAAACGCCTCCACGGTATATTGCCCATTTTTGAAGAGCTCCTGGTCGGCAACTCCGTAGACCACGACGTTCGTCCCGCGATGCAGCGGCTGCGCGGGATCCGCCGCGTTGGCCGCCTGCGATCCGAACGAAGCGTAATCGCCCTGCTGGATGAACGTGCCGACCTTGTACGTGCCGATCAGTCCGCGATCGTTCGGAGACTGGTTGACGAGATAGGACGCCTCAAAGGCGACCAGGGCGCCATCCCGCCCGTTGATGCTGAAATCGGCGCCGTGGAGATTGGGCGCCGCGTCCTCATTGGGTGCAAAGACCGCCACCTTGAAATCCAGGAACGACACCGGCGCCACATCGATGCGAACGCCCGGCGCAGCCACCGGATAGACCGGCGCGTCGTAGAAATTAAGCGCGACGAGGGTGAACGCGCCGAAGGTGCCGTCCAGGAACAAACTCGACGCCTGGGAGGTAAAGAATTCGGTGTCCGCCGCGAGCATGCCGACGCGAACGGAAACGCGCTTCCTCAAGAGATTCTGCTGAAACCAGATTTCCTGGAGCCGGAAGGTGTTATACCCGGCGAGATTGCTGACGCCGCTGATGTCGCCCACGTGCCGCGCGGTGATGCTGGGTCCGAAGATGTCGAGGACGTTGAAGTGAAACGACGCGTCCGGCAGCAGACCACGGGTGAGGCGTTCCAGATCGAAGTCGAACGCCACGTCGAAGAGGCCATCCGCCTCGCCGCCGCCGTGCCCCCCGCCCGCGCTGCCGAACGCTTCCAGTTCGAGGATCGGAGTGATGGAAAGGCCTGCGTCGCCGAGTTGGCTGCGCAAGCCGCCGAGGTCGCCGAGCAGGCTGTCCCGATGCAAGAGGGTATCCGGATTGTTCGTCAGCCCCTCCGGCGTGCCGGTGACGGTCCGGCTGGTCTTCGACGCCGGCGAAGTGGGGGTGAAGGGGGAGGAAAACTGGTGCGGGGCGGCCGAGGCATTGAACGCGAGCGAAGCGAGAACGGCCGCGGCCAAGACCGGCTGTATCCAGCGCGGTTGCCGGGTGGTGACTGATGGGTAATGCATGGGGGCCGATTATGCCCGGCGCGATTCCCCTCGCCTCCTCCGCCTTGCGCCGAACCTGCTCGAAATTGCCACCACGGAAACGTGAGGCAGCCGCCAACGCGTCCCTGCCCCAGGGAGCATCTCCAAGGGGGTGTTTTACCGGACGAGGCAACAGGGCTGGACAATAATGTCAGTCAACCTTCTCTCTCAATAGCCTCCGGGCGGTTTGCCGCGCAGAGCATGTTCCGGCTCATGCCGGCGGCGACATTCATCCCGAGGCAATGACGTTTTCGAAGGAGATCGCATTATCATTGGATGTCGTTCAGCGAGACCTTGTCAGAATATGTTGACTGACCCCTAACGCCTCCCCCATCCAAATGCGAAGCATCCTAAATCCGTCTTATCTTAGTGCCATTCTTGACTGACCCCGTTTGCCCCCTGACCACACGACTAAATCAACTATAGCCCTGGTACAAACTCACACCTAAGCGTTTTGTCATTAACTTCGACGTTAAAATGATTCCCCACCGTATTCATCCATTTACCATCAACAAGCTTTGGTTTACCCCGAAAACGTATGTTAATTGTTCCCTTTTCTCGGAATTCAACGCTCTCTATTGAAAACTTACCCAAATCGATCCCCTTTGAAGCCGCACACTTATCGGCGGCATCGACCGCGCGTTGAATATTGGATGACTTACAGCACGAGCTTGTCACCGACAGGACAGCCAACAATGTCACTATGCTCCAAACCTTCGATTTTACGGATTGCATTTGCGTCGTTTTAGTTCATCAGCGGCGTTTTTACTATCTTTTGAATAATTAATTCTATCTGAATCATAATCTCTACCCTTTTCTTGAGCGCATTTAACCTTGCGGTCATCGCAATCCTTTTGTGCTTGATAAGCATGACACTCCGATTTCTCCGCCACAGATGTAGGCAGCAAGACTTCCACAGGCTGAGTTGCATTACCGCATGGATTTGGCGGATTATCTTTAAAAAAGGCCTTGATATCTTCAAGGTGTGCTTCCTCATGAGCCCGAGCGCACTCCTCAACGGGCGATCCTTTCCATGCGCCAAGTTCAACTCTAAAACCGCCGTGTCCGTCACAAACCACGGTCCCTGGGTCCGATGCCGACATTCCGAAAGAATCTATCCAATGAACGGGAGAATTTAGTACATAGCGATATAGATTATTGTCCTTCGATCTTAAGCGTACTGAATCCGTTTCCAAAAACCTCCCGAGCTTTGCCGAATAATGCCGACTCCGGAAGTCGTACAGCGTTATCTCAGCAATCAACTCCCGACCATTAAAAAGAAACCGGTTTCCGTACGCTGTGCCGCCGCTTAACAGAGTGCCCGAAGCGTTGTAAACGAACGGCGCGCCAAACGCATCATACTTGTATTTCTCGATCACGGCTCCGCCGCTGTCCGTCAGGTGAGTTGTCGAGTTTAACGCGTCTTGATGGTAGTACTCGGTGGCATTTGCGTCCGTCTTCGCCAGCACCTCGTCGAGGGTCGCTCCGTTGACATATTTGGCTTGCTCGGAATAGAGGCTTCCTTTGGATGACGGTGATTGTAATTGCTCTTCAATGAGGCTCCAGCCGTCGTAGATGAGGCATAAGCTGGATGTTTCTGGTGCGCCAAATTGCAGAGTTGTTTTCTCGGTAACTCGGCGAACACAGCGGGACCGGCCATCATATTCATAGTGGTAGCTCGTATTTGTGAAGCCGACGCCGAGAGTGGTGGCTCCTGTCAGTCGGTTCATGGCGTCATAAGTATACGGGCCTGATGCTGCTCCGCTCAGGAGGTTCCCATTAGCGTCGTACACGGGCGATGAGCCGCCAACGGCAGTGTACTCATTTAGATTGTTGGCGGCGTAGCTCGTTACGGTGCTGTTCTCGCTCGCGCTCGTGCGGTTTCCGGTTGCGTCATACGCGAAGCCTTGCGTCTTGGATGGACCGACGGGCGACGTGGCCGGATTCGCCGCGTCGTACTGCACTCCCGTCAGTTGATCGGTCGCGTCGTAGCCGTAGGCGTCGCCCAAGCCTGTCTCCCGCGTCACCGACGTGCGGTTGTTGACCGCGTTGTACGTGTAGAACAAACTCGCAAAGGTGCTGCCTCCCGTCTGGTTGACGATGGCCGTCAGTCGGTTGGCATCATCGTACGCGTAAGCGACGCTCGTGCCGTTTTCGAGCGTTTTACCAGTGCGGTTGCCCGCCAAATCATAAGTGTACGTAGACAAAGGCGGCGGGGAACCCGCGGTCACGCTGCTCATCTGGTTTCGGGCAGTGTATCCATAGGTCAGCGCGAGGTTGTCTGGGTATGTTAGAGTCGCCCGGTTCCCGTCCACGTCGTAGGAGTAGGTGACCGTCTGTGCGCCGGGACCGTCCGTAATGTTCTGCGTCTCGCTGAGCATCTGGTTCGCGCCGTCATAGGTGTAGGTCAAGGCGCTGACGGAGTTATTGAGCGTCAATATGCGTCCGGCTGCATCGTACGTGTGGCTAATGTCCGGGGTTGCGTCGCTCCAGTCCGCCAGCGTCTCTCGATTGCGAACGTCATAGGTAAACGTCTCTGACTGGCTCGCGCGAGTGGTGTAGGTCGCTCGATTGCCGGCCACATCGTAGCTCCAGTCTTCGTGACTAGCGTCGGGGTAGGTCATCCGCGTCTTGCGATCGCGAAGATCATATAAGTAGCTGTACGCGTTCGAGCGCGCGTCGGTCAGCGTTGTCAGATTGCCGGCGGCATCGTAGCTCATCTGCGTGATCTGGTTCAGCGGATCCGTCACCTGCGTGCGTCGGTTCATCGCGTCGTACTGGTACGATGTCACCCCATTGTCGGCCCGCTTCTCCGTCAACTGGTTGCCCGCTGCGTCGTAAGTCCAGTTCGTCGGATGATTCAAGGGATCGGTTGCGCTGAGACGCCGGTTGCGGCTGTCGTAGGTGTATGTGGTGGCCTTGCCGCGGCCGTCGGTCACGCCAATGACGTTGTTGGTTGCGTCGTACCCGTAGCCGGTGGTGGCCGCCGCGGCCGTGTTATAGCCGACCGTCTGTCCGGTTTTTCTCCACGCCAGGTCGTAGTTGATCTTTGTCGTCTTGCCGCTGGGCAGGATCACCGTGGTGAGATGGTTGCCCGTGCCTCCCAAGCCGCTCCCGCAACCTCCGCATCCGCTGCTGCTGGAGCCTGGCTCATCGTACCAATATTGCGTCGTGCGGTTCAAAGGATCGGTTGCCGTGATCTTGCGCTTGTACGCATCGTAAGCGCCGCTCCACGTATTGCCCAGTTCGTTTGTCGTCGAGAGATGGTTACCGTAGGCGTCGTAGCCGTAGGTCGTCGACGTATTGTCCGCGTAGGTGATTTGCGTAACCTGCCCGCGCTCGTCGTGCGCGTATGTGGTGGTATGGTTGAGCGGATCGGTCACCGAAGCCAGCAGATCGCCGGCGTCGTAGGCGTAGGTCGTCGTGTGGTTGAG
>CAXUAZ010000112.1:0-13132 GCA_964249195.1 uncultured Chthoniobacterales bacterium | reverse complement strand
GTGACCGCCTCCAGATGACGCTTGCCATTGGCGCTGCGGTAGAACGCCTTGATGGCTTCCGCGTTGGCCGCCGCGGCATTGGGGGCGACCGCCTGACGCTGGAGCGACTTGAGCTCCTGCTTGAGCTTCTTGACCTTGAGCGGCAACACGAGTTGCGGCGCGACGAGGAGGGATTGCACGAAGAGCACCGCCAGCAGGAAGCCCAGCGCGCCGAGCAGCACGACGAGCCGTTTGGCGCGCGGCCAGCGTTTGCCCGCCACGTCGAGAAAGACGAATTTGCCGGCGGGCGTTTCAGGAGGGCTCATGGGGGATTCACGGCGCCCAGGGGCGGGCTTGCAACAACAGCCAGGCCGCGAGCGCCAGCAGGAGCAATGAGATCATTCCGGCGACGAGCGGCGCCCACGCCATCGACTGGTGACCGGCGTTGTCGCGAACCTGCGAGCGGAAACGCCGCGTTCCCGGGAGGCGATCTTTTGCGGGTTCCACTTTTTTGACGGCGCCGGGCATGGAGTAGAGAAACGGTACATCATTTCTCACGCGGAGTCTTGCTTCGCCTCGCGGTGACGTTAAGATGAGCCGCGTGGCGCTTTACCGACCTATGAACCCGCTTTCCAACAAGAATATTCTGGCCCAGGACGTTGAGATCACCGGCGACGTCCGGTTTCAGGACGAACTGATCATCGACGGCAAAATCAACGGGGGGATCTCGAGCGACGGGATTCTGACCGTGGGTCAAAACGCGGACATCCGCGGGGAGATCAAGACGCGCAGCGTGATCATCTTCGGCAAGGTGCGCGGCAACGTGACGGTGCTGGAGCGTTGCGAGTTGAAGGCGATGGCGCACCTGGTGGGCGACCTGCGCGCGGCGCTGCTGGTGATCGACGAAGGCGCGACCTTCATCGGGGCCAGCGCGGTGACGAGCGGCGTGACGCCCAAGGTGTAGCTTTGCTGGAGGGACACGCTCCGTCGTGTCCGATCTCGCGGGCCTCAAAGATTAACCCGATGCACTTCACCGTTGTCATTGAGCAAGGTCCCACCAGCTACGGCGCTTATGTGCCGGATCTGCCGGGTTGCATCGCCGCCGCGGAAAGCCGAACCGAAGTGGTGTCGCTCATCCGCGAGGCCATCGAGTTTCATCTGGAAGGATTGCGCGAGGAAGGTCTACCCTTGCCAGAGACGCTCTCCAGCGTGGAGTCTATCGAGGTTGCGGCGGTCTGAGCGTTTCTCTAACTAATCTACCCCCTCATGATCAAATCGAATGCTTCCTGCCTGTTAAAGGCATTCATCGTTCTGGCGGTCATCGGCCTCACGGCTCGATCATTGGCGGGCGAACCTTTCAAGGGCCCGTCCCCGGACATGGTCGATGTCAGCCACGGGCCGGGAGTTCCCTTCGGCGGCATCGGGGCCGGCTTCTCGGTCTTTGGCAAATATGGATTTGTCGACGTCTACTTTGACGGCCGGCATCTCGACAGCGGCGATTGGCCGATCGACCGAGCGCCCAAGGAACCGCCCGCCTTCGCCTTCCAACTCACCGAGGGCGACAAAAGCACCGTCCTGCAGGAGACGCCGGTAGAGTGGCTTGCGAAAGCCCAGCCGGTCGATCACGTCAAAGCGTACTCCGACCTGCCCAAGGGTCATTTCACGTTTGAAAAGGCCGACTCGAATCTCGGCATCGTCATGACCGGGTTTTCTCCCCTCGCGCCGCATGACCTGGCCAACTCCACGATCCCCGTGCAGGTCTTCGAGGTCACGGTGGAAAATAAGGCCGCCAGCCCGCGCGCGCTCGCGCTGGCCCTGGTGCATCGTGACCAGTTGACGGTCCGCAACGGCAAGGCCGTGCTCACCGCCAAGGACGGCGAAACGGCCTTTGCGGCCGACGGCGGCACGGCCAGCGCCCATGGCGTCAGCGCGCCCCTGCGACTTGCGCCGGGGCAACGCCAGACGGTGCGTTTCTATGTCGCGTGGAATTATCCCACCGTCACTACCACTTCTTCCGCCGCCCGCCAGACCTACAAGCGGTATTACACAAAGCGGTTTCACAACGCGGATCAGGTGATCGATCTCGCGATGAAATCCGCCCCGGAATGGTCGTCGATCATCGACCGCTGGCATGCCTCCTTCGACGTGCCGCCCGCGTTCAAGCGGTTGTGGTTTTCCGCGCTGAGCTCGGTCAGCACCTCGACCATCCTCACCGACAATCCGTATTTCTTCGAGCAGGAGGTTCCCCACGGTTGGGTCAACACGATGGACGTCAGCGTTTATCACAATTGGCTCTACATGATCAACTGGCCGGAGATCGAGCGGATGGACATGGATCAATTTTACCAATCCATCCCCAAGACGGGCAAGGATGCCGGCCTGGTCTGGCATTCGCTGTGGAACGACAGCTCGGATTACGCCGAAGAGCCCACCTTCATCGGGCGCGTCTATCGCGATTCGCTCTGGTTCAACGACGCCGACTGGACCGCCAAAGGATTTCCGCTGGCCACGTTGGCGGCCAACCACGTCTATAAGGCGGACAACTATAACTACCTGCTCCACAACCCGGTCGGCAATCAGTCCTACGACATCTGGAAGATGCCCGGCGTGAACGCCTACGTGAGCGTGATGTGGGTTTACGGTCTGTACAGTCTGGATAAGATGTCGCAAACCCTGCGCCAGCCCAGCACGATCGACGGCATGACCGCGGGCGAAATGTTTGCCAAGGCGCGGGCGAGCCTGGACAAGTTGCTCTGGAACGCGGACGGCCATTACTGGAACGCGTTCTTCGTCCCGACCGACCGCGCGGAACGTGACGATGCGCTCAAACGCACGGACGGCCAGGACACCTTCTCGGACCAACTCTTCGGCAAATGGCTCGCGTTGATCGATCCGCAGTCCGTGAGCGTGTTGCCGCCGGAGAAAGTTCGCGCGGCGCTTTCGGCGATTTACACGAACAACCTGGTGAACGACCCGGAGAAGGGTTTCCGCGGTTGGGCCAACGGCATGCGGCCCGGGCATCAGCCGGAGATGCAGGCCGGCTATCATTCGCGCACCTGCTGGTTCGGACCGCAGGAGGAGCTGGCCTCGTTGCTGGCGGATGTTGGCGAGGAAGCGAAGTCGCTGGATGTCATCAACTCGATCGAATCGAGCTTGCAGAACAACCATCTTTTCGTGGGCGAGTGGAACAAGTCGGTCGGGCCCGACGGCCTGAGCCGCATCCTGCCGGAGGAGCCGGCCAAGGACACGCCGCGTTTCCCGCCGTACCCGCGCTACAAATCGGGTTGGGAGTACCTCATGTGCATCCTGGGTTTGAAGATGGATGCGCAGAATTTCTACCTGAAACCGTTCAAAACGATCGGTTTTGCGCTGCACGATGTGGAGCTGGCGGGCACACGTTTCAACATCACCGTGCAGCCCGGCTGGACGCGTTTTTTAGTCGACGGCCGCCCTCAACCCGGCCCGATCCAACTGCCGCGCAGCCGGAGCACCGTGAAGCTGGATTTCGTAAAATAGCGGTCCGCACCCGTTGGCCATCGGTGGCTTGGAATTTCGCACGGAGCACACGGAGAAAGCGAACTGCTTCGCTGATCCTCCGCGTGTGCCGTGCGAATTATCAGACCGCATCCGGTTGAAGTGGGCCGAGCAGGATGTCATCTTCGTTTCCCTATGAACACGACCCAAGCCAAAGCCTACGCCGCCCAGAGCGCGACCTCTGCCCTCGCGCCGTTTACCATCCCGCGGCGCGAGCCCGGCGCGACCGATGTCGCCATCGAGATCCTCTACTGCGGCGTCTGCCATTCGGATTTGCACACCGCCCGCAGCGAATGGCCCGGCACATTATACCCGTGCGTGCCCGGACACGAGATCGTCGGTCGCGTCACGGCCGTCGGGCCAGACGTGGAGAAGTTCAAGGCGGGCGATTTGGCTGCGGTCGGCTGCATGGTCGATTCCTGCGGCGCATGCGCGACCTGTGAGGCGGGGATCGAGCAGTATTGCCTCAACGGCTTCACGGGCACTTACAACGGCGCGGATAAGAAACTGGGCGGTCACACCTTCGGCGGCTACTCGACCGGCATCGTGGTGGAAGAGGCGTTTGCCCTGCGCGTGCCGGAGAAGCTGGAGCTGGCCGCCGTGGCCCCGCTGCTCTGCGCGGGCATCACGACCTTCTCGCCGCTGCGCCACTGGAAGGTGGGGCCCGGCATGAAGGTGGGGATCGTCGGCCTGGGCGGCCTGGGTCACATGGGATTGAAGTTCGCCCACGCCTTCGGCGCGCATGTCGTGTTGTTCACCACGTCGCCCGGCAAGGTCGAGGACGGTAAGCGCCTCGGCGCGGATGAGGTCGTCATTTCTAAGAATGAGGACGAAATGAAGAAGCATGCCACGAGCTTTGACTTCATCCTCGATTGCGTTTCCGCCGAGCACGACATCAACGCCTACCTGGCTTTGCTCAAGCTGGATGGCACGCTCTGCCAGGTCGGCGCGCCCGAGAAGCCGTTGCCGGTCAACGTGTTCAACCTCATCTTGCCGCGTCGCAACTTTGCTGGTTCCGCCATTGGCGGCATTGCCGAGACGCAGGAGATGCTCGATTTCTGCGCGGAGCACGACATCGTCTGCGACATCGAGATGATCGCCATCGACCAGGTGAATGAGGCCTACGAGCGGTTGCTCAAGCAGGACGTGAAGTACCGTTTCGTGATCGACATGGCGTCGCTCAAAGGCTGAGGGCGCCGCCTCAAGCCTCCGCGACCCGGCTGCGGCCGGCGATGAAATCCTGGATGTCGCGATCGGGTGAGGCTTGCAGCTCCGCGCACGTGCCTTCGAAGTAAATCTGGCCGGTTTTCAGGTACGCCACGCGATCCGCGATGTCGAAGGCGCTTTTCATGTCGTGGGTCACCACCAGCGACGTGACCCCGAGCTGGGATTGCAGGCGGCGGATGAGCAGGTTGATGCTGTCGCTGACCACCGGGTCCAGCCCGGCCGTGGGCTCGTCGTACAGAATGCAGTGCGGCTGGCTGATGATCGCCCGCGCCAGGGCGACGCGTTTTTTCATGCCGCCGCTCAAGTTCACCGGCATTTTGCGCTGCTGGCCGTCCAGATCCACCATCGCCAACGCTTCGGCGACCCGCCGGCGGATCGCGCCGCTATCGCGTTCGCCGTGCTCGCGGAGGGGAAACGCCACGTTGTCCTCCACGCTCATGGAGTCGAAGAGCGCGCCGTGTTGAAAGAGGATGCCCACTTTTTTGCGGATTGGCCCGAGTTGACGCTCCGTCAGCCGCGCGATGTTTTGCCCCTCGATCAGGATCTCGCCCGCGTCGGGGTGTAATAAGCCGATCAAATGCTTGAGCAACACGCTCTTGCCCCCGCCGCTGCGGCCGATGATCACCATGGTCTCGCCATTGGTGATCTCGAGATCGACCCCGCGCAAAATCTCGTGACCCCCGAGGCTCTTGCGCAGTCCGCGCACGGTCAGCATCGGGGGCGGCGCGTCGTCCTTCATGAGACGCCGCCGGGGAAGAAGATGTTCAGCAGCATCGTCAGGAAAAAGTTGGAGATCAGGATGGCCAGCGAGCCGGTCACGACCGCCTCGGTCGTCGCGCGCCCCACGCCCACCGCGCCCTCGCGCGCGTTGAGCCCTTCGTAGCAACTGATGAAGACGATCAGAATGCCGAACACAAACCCCTTGATGAGCCCCATAAGCACATCCTTGGGGTACATGTATTTAATCAGGTTCTCGATGTAATACGGCCCTTGGACGCCCAGCAGCACGATGGCCACGAAATACCCCGCGCCAATTCCCAGCCCGATGCATTCGCCGGTTAAGAGCGGCACGGAGAAGATCATCGCCACCGCGCGCGGCGCGACGAGGTAATCGACGGGGTGCACCGCCAGAGCCCGGAGCGCGTCGATCTGCTCGGTCACCTTCATCGTGCCGATCTCGGCCGACATGGAGGCGCCCACGCGGCCGGCGAGCATCAATCCCGTCAACACGGGCCCGAGTTCCCGGCACATCGACACCGAGACCACGGCGCCCACGGCCGATTCCATCCCGAGGATGCGAAACTGGAAAAAAGTCTGCGCCGCGAAGACCGCCCCGGTAAACCCGCCGGTGATCATCACCACCGGCTGCGAGCGGTAACCCAACTCCAGCACCTGCCGGAAAATGATCGCCCACCTTAAGGGCGAGACGAACACTGCCCGGCCGGTCTCCGCCGCCAGCAGGGTCACTCCTCCGGCGTAGCGCACCGTAGCGATCACGGCGCGGCCGAGAGAAGCAGTCAACTTACGCATGGTCCCTCAATCGCCGGGATGCCGCGCCCGCGCAAGGACGCGCTGCCGACCCAATCTCTCCAGAAGGTCTCACGCAGAGGCGCAAAGACGCAGAGACCAGAAAAAGCCAGGAACAAAACTCTTGTTCCTCTGCGCCTCGGCGGAGTTGCGTGAGACCCTCAGAGCCGCATACGTTGGGTGCGGCTCTTGGGTCGGAGGTCCTTGGGGACGGTGCCGACGATGCGCGCCTTGAGGCCAATGCGGGAGAAAACTTCGCGCACTTCCTGGCTGTTCATGCCCACCGGCTCGTCGAATTCCATGTAAACGATGTCATGATTGCTGTCGACCTTGTACCGCAGCCCGGTGACCGCCTCCAGCAAATGATCGAGCTGCATAATCTTATCGAGATCGCGCACCCCGGCGGCATAAACTTCGAGTTCGATCATAGGAGTTGGATTGTAACTGGGGCTCATGGCAAGCAAAGGAAAAAAATCCGGCTATGCTTCCTAATCTCGCCCCGTCCCGCCGCAGGATGCCCGCCGCACCAGAATCTCCTCTGTTTTCACCCATGAACTCCCAGCAACGTTCGGCGGCCAAGCGGGCCCGAGGAAAGGTCAAAGGCGCCCTTGCCGGCGGCAACCCGCAGATTGCCAAAGCGGATGGCGATGCCCCCGTGCAGGCCTACATCGCAGCCATGCCGGGTTGGAAGCGCGAGGTCGGGCGCCGGCTGGACGGGTTGATCGTGCGCACGGCGCCCGACGTGTGCAAAGCCGTGAGGTGGAACACGCCCTTCTATGGCATCGAGGGCCGGGGCTGGTTCCTCGGCTTTCACTGCCTGACGAAATACGTCAAAGTGGCATTTTTCCGCGGAACGTCGTTGCGTCCCGTGCCGCCCGGCGAGTCCACGCAGAAGGAAACGCACTATCTCCACCTTTACGAAGATGACCCCCTTGACGAGGAACTCCTGGCGAGCTGGATCCGGCAAGCATCGGAGTTGCCGGGCTGGCGATTGTAGGGTCAGCGGGCTGGCGGCGGGGACGTCGTGGGCCGCCAGCTCTGCAGAAGAGCGTAGGCGGCCTTGTGCGCCCGATCGAAATCCGTCGGCGACCCTACAACGGTCACGCGGAGTTGCGTCGTGGCGTCCACGTTGAGAAAGAGGACGCTTCGCTTGTGGTTCTGGCCGTAAAGCGCGTATTCGAGGACGTACTCGCGACCGGTCCAATTAAAGATCGGCAACGGGTCTTCCTTTTCGGCGGTCAGTCGCACCTCGGTCGAGCCGGCGGGCGCCTGCGCAAGCGCGTGATCGTGATAATGCGTAAGATCCGGCTCCTTGAACTGCGCGCTGGGCGCAAAACTCGACTTCTCCACGCGCACCTCGCTTCCCGGCATGCTTTCCGACACCAGCGTGAGGGTCGCCGGCGTGGTGAGGATCTTCCATCGGGCCGGAACCTGGATCGCCACCGTGGTTTGCGCATCGTAGGCGAAGTATGAAACTTCCCGCGGGAACCCGTCCTGCTCGATCGTCCGCGTCGACAGAGTGAAATCGAGCGCTGGCGCCGTGGGGGCCGCAACGAGGAACGTCGCCAACGCCCCCGCCATCATGAGCCTGCTTTTATTCATGCGCGGAAAATAGACGCAATCAGGAGGAGCGCACCCAACGCCCGCGCGCGTACGTGGTCGAACGCAGATTGCCGGGCGGCGGCGAGGTAAGGTACGAGGTTTCGAAATACCAAAAGCGGCTCGGCGGGCCGTAGATGTTCGCGCTTTGCGTGCCCCAATTGCCGGTGAAATGCTTACTCGCATACAGTTCGACCATCGAACCGTGATACGTGAAATTTGTTCCCCCCCAATCCTCCAGGAATCGCGGCAGATTATGCGCGCCGCCGCTCGCCGCGTCGGCCGTGGTGAGCGTCTGGCCGGTGACCAGCGCGGCGTTGAATGTCGTCGGCGTCGCGACCCGGTTGCTGAGCGCCTTGCTGGAGTTGGCATCCTGCCAGTTGTTGGAAAGAATCATCACCGCATCCCCCATCACGGCCGCGGGCTTGGCCGTGTAACCCGGCACCGTATACGTGTTCGTATCGCCGCCGGTGTTGGAGACCGGCTGGACGTTGGGCGTTCCATCCGCCTTGTAAGTCGTGCCGGTGTTGTAATCGCCCTGCACGTAGACCGCCCCGTCGGAGACGAGGGTCAGTCCGTTGGTGGGCAGCACGCCGCCTTTTTTGATCCGGATGGCGTCGGTGTCTCCGGTCTCGCCGTTGCTGTCCATGTCGGTCACGTCCGTGATGTAAACGACTCCGTTGTAACTCGCATAACTGTTGAGGACGGGGGCCAGCTTGGACATGTCGACGGTGGAGGCGTTGATCTTGCTCACCTCGCGGAAATCGTAGATGGCGCCGGCGCTCGTGTCGGGCGTGATGGCGGCCGCAATCGAGGCGGTCAACGCCGCGGGCGCCGCGACGCTGTTCTCCGGATTGCTCGACGAGGGCGTATAGACGCTGACCGGCGAAGAACTGGATCGGTTGATGAAAATGCGCAGTCCCGCATTGGTGTAGACCCGATGGGCCGCGTAAGTGACCGGGTCGGTGGAGCCGGACTTCATGTTGGGGTTCGAGCTGCTGACCGGCACGGGACGCTCGATGATCTCGTGGGTGCCGGTGGTGTTGGGATTGCTGGCATCGACCGCGAGATCGGTCGACATGCCCAGCGGATCGAGCGTGGGCGCGTTGGGGGTGAGCTGCGAACTCTTGGAGTTGGCGTAGACCGGATTGTTGAAAGTATCCCAGGACTCTCCATTCGTGTTATAGAGCGTCTGGGTGACGCCTTCCGCGTAGCCGCTCAAGTCATAAATGGCGTTGGCCGGGCGTTTCACGGCGGGGTTGAAGGTACTCGAGATGCCATGGAAGGAGACGTTGTTGTTGAAGGTAAGACTGCCGTGCGAGCTCAGGTAGAGATTGGAGTTGGTGGCGACCAAACCGGAGATCGTCATCGGGGAATTGCCGATGTTGAGCTCCAGGTCGTTCTGGAAAAACATCATGGCCTGGAACAGGGAACAATCGGTCGTCTGAAAATAACGCGAGACCGTGAAGCTGCTCGAGGGGTCCTTGACGCCGGTTGCTTTGTTGGCCCACTTCGAGACGGTGGCTTTGGCGCGGTACATGTAGCTCGTGCCGATCCAACCGGGCACGGCGGAGGGGCTCATCGTCCAGGTGGAGCTGGATTGCCCGTCGCTGAGCGCATTATCCGAGCGATCCATCGCCTCGATGACCAGACCGGTGACGACATAGTTGCTGCTGGAGATCGCACTATTAAAGTTGGTCACGAGCGGGCTGAGCAGCGTCACGAAGTCGGAGCTGTCGGTATAATCGCCGATCACGAGATTTTGGTTTGTCACCATGTAGTTTTTCCAGGCGACGAATGCGGCTTCGAGCGCGCCCTCGGCCATGCTCTGCTCCGCGGTGAGATCCTGGCTGCGGCGAGCCTCGATGGCGGTGTTCGACGTGTAGTCGAAGGCGACGCCCAGGATGGCGGCAAGCACCGCGACGACGAAGACGGCCATGACGAGCGCGCTGGCTCGCTGCGAGGCGTGGGGATGGGAAGATGGAGAGATCATAGGGTTAGTCCATGCGGAATTTCATCGTCATGAGAGGGTTGCTGCGGATGAAGACGTTGGTTTCACTGCTAACATCGACCTGGCCGGCGGTCAGGCGCCGCTCGGCGATCTCATGGGCGTAGTCCACCGCCCGGATGGGGAGGTTGACCGCCAGGGAGGAGAAGTTTCCGCGGCCGCCGTAGTAATTGAAGGGTTGCACGACCGCGGCAGTGACCGAATCGACCTCCTGGGGGTTGGGGTCCAGATCGCGCACCAGGATGCGGGGGTTGGCGATGTTGGCGGTGTTCTGGACGTAGCGAAGCTGTCGTTCCACGACGTTGCCGTTGCCGTCGGTCACGTTGTAAGCCATGTAGGCCGACTCGTGGAAAAGGTAAACCGCCTGGTCGCCCGGCGGGTACGGATTGGAGGGCAGCGCGGTGTTGCTCTGGTCGATCGTGACGACAAATTTTAAGCCGGTCGCGGCGGTGTTGGAGACAAGCGTGACGCCGGTGATCCGCCGCCCTGGCTTGGTGTAGGTGACGCCGCCGGAGGTGATCTTCTCGGGCATCCCGGTCGAGGAAGGGGAGGGCGACGTGATCAGGAGGCGGTCGCCCACGGCAGGCAGCCCGATGTCCTGGTTGCTGCCGGTGGCCGTGATGAAGTGACCGACGAGCGTGATGCCGAGGGCGGGATTGGTGATGGCGGTGAAGTGATCCTGGGTGGTGCTCGGCATGTTGTAGGCCGGGCCGAAGTTCACGTACACGAGGATCGCTTGCGCGGAGACGGTCGAGTCGGGCAACGGCGTGATCTTGGCCGTCGAGCCCGTGACGGTGTACGTCGCCAGCGTGGGCGGCTCGATCGCCATGTTGATGTCGCGTTTGAGCAACTGGAGCGAGTGGCGCAGCGAGTTATTGGATTTGTTGATCGAGAAGTTGCGCGCGTAAAGCTCCATCCCGCTGACGAAGAACGGGTAGGCGATGGCTATGCCAATCGCCAGGATGCCCCCGGCGACCATCAACTCGGTCAGCGTGAACCCCGCGCGGCGGGCGCTTGCAAAGAGGTGGGCAGGATGTTTCACAAGGCAGATTTGAAGGTGAGCAGCTTGGAAGTATACGTCTGACCTCGGTACGTATAACGCAGCATGAATTGAATCGAGAGCAGATCGCCGGCGTTGGGCAGCCCGACGGTGGTTCCCACCTGGGTGACGCATGTGTAGAGGTCGCCCTTGACGACCGGCGTCGCGGTCGAGTTGCGCTGGACGAGGATCGGAACGTTGGCGGTGGTGACGACGCCGTCCGGGACGCCGTCGCCGTCGATGTCCGTGCCTGCGGCGGTTGTGGCGGGAAGGGTGGTTTGCGCCAGCATCGCGTCGACCTGGCTTTCCAGGATGGCGCGGGCGGCTTCCGCGTTGCGGTTGCGCGAGGCGCGGTCGTTGAAGCTCATCAGCGCGTAGACAGCGCTACCGGCAAAAAGGCCGAGGACGGCCAGCGCAATCATCGCCTCGACGATGGTGAACGCGCTTTCGCCGCTGCCATGAAAACGCGCTAACTTAGTTTCGCAAACATGAGACACGGGGTGAGTTTAAGCAATTCTCATACCAAATCGTTATCTCAATCGTGAGACTTGCTAGGACTTCTCGCTGTCACTGCCGGCGCGCTCGGCCAGCGATTGCTCGCGGCGGCGGGCGGCGACTCCTGACAGGCGGCGGTCTTCGTCTGTTTCCAGCGTCAGATCCGGGACCGGCGTCGGAAGGCCGTCATCGTCGAGATGAACGAACGTCATCCAGCACTCGTTGGTATGCCGTCGCCCGCTGCGGCCGATGTCCTCCGCGAATACCTGCGCGAGCACCGCCATCGACGTCCGGCCCACGTAGACCACCCGCGCGCGGACCTCCACCAATTCCCCGATGAGGATCGGCTCCTTGAACAAAATGCGGTCGATCGACAGCGTCGTCGCCTGGCCGCCGCTGTGCCGCATCGCGCTCATCGCCGCGCAACGATCCACCATGCTCAAAATCACCCCGCCAAACACCGACGGGCGGCGTAACCCATTCGCGTGTTGGGGCATCATCAAATCCGCGATGACGGCCTCGGATTGGCGCGGCGTTTTCGGCTCCATGGGGGTCTAACCCGGACGCGGGATAAGGCGCTCCAACCCGGCGGCGGGCATCCAGGCGCGGGCGCCGTTGGGGAGTTGCGTGTAGAGCCAGGCGCCGCGATCCGCGAGGATGCGGACCTCTTCGCCGGCGGGGAGGGTCGTCACCACGGAGGAGGTGTCCGCAGGCGCGTAAAAGGCGCGGGTCTTGTCTTCGAGCACGATGGCCGCGGCGGCGTTGGCCTCGTCGTTCGTCCAGTAAACAATGGCCGCCACACTGCCGGCAAACGTGAGCAGACTGGCCGCCGCGAGCGTCCACGCAACCGGTCGGCGGCGCCGCGACGCGGCTCCGGCGATGGCTGCGACCAGGCCGATCCAGCCCGCGACCGCGGCCGTCCACGTCCACGCGGCCGAGTTCACCGGCGCCGGGTTTTCTCCGCCGCGGATGAACGACAAATTAGAGCCTGCCTCCGCATGGGAGGGATCGAGCAGCAAGGCGCGGCGGTAATTCAGGATCGCTTTCCCGCGTTGCCCGAGGCGGAAGTCCGCATTGGCGAGGTTGTAGAAAAGATTCGCCGAATAATCACCGTGACCCACTTGCGTCTCATAAGCCTTCGCGGCCTCGGCGAACTTGCCCGCGGCGTAGAAATCGTTGCCTTGATTGAACCCGGCGCCGCGGCCGATTGGCGCAAGCGCCCAGACCGCCAGGATAAGAAGAAGCGCGTGTTTCATCAGCCGAGGGTCTCCAGGGTTTCGAGCACCGTGCGGCGTTCTTCGGCGGGCACAGGTTCCTGCGCGACGGCGCCCCCGCTGTACGCGAGTTCATCGTGGCGATGAAAGATCTGCTCGACCGCCGCAGCCGTTGGCGGATCGAGCTTCCGCGTGGCGCAGACTTCCGCCAGCGTGAGATGCTCGCCGCCGCCGGCCTTCAACTGCGCGAGACGCGTGGCAGCCGAGTAAAAATCGCGCCGGGCGGCGCCTTCCGCGCGGAGCGCCTTGAGGAGTTCCGCCTGCCGGCGTTGGGAATCCGCGAGGATTCGGGAGGTCTCGTTGCGGGCGCGGGCGCGACTCCAGGCCACCGCGCCAGCCGCGGCCAGCAGCGCGGCGACGATTCCCTGGACGATCCAGAAATTGCGCTGGCGATAGATGGGCGTAAAGTTCGCCGCGGGTCCGGCATCCGGGCGGATGTAGAGGATGTCG
>CAXUAZ010000111.1:0-13246 GCA_964249195.1 uncultured Chthoniobacterales bacterium | reverse complement strand
GAAGGGGGTTCCTATACAATAAGTGCGGCGGATTCAATGGCAATCCGGTTGCCAGGCCGGCGATCCGCCCTTAATCAATGCGAATGGTGAAAACGACGACCGTCTACGAGGGCGGCCTCCATTGCTCGGTGACGCACGAGCCTTCCGGCCGCACGATGGCGACGGATGCCCCGGTCGATAACCAGGGGCGGGGTGAAAGTTTCTCGCCCACGGATTTGATGGGCGCCGCGCTGGGGAGTTGCATGGCGACGACGATCGGGATCAAGGCGCGGCAGAAGGGGATCGCCGTGGAGGGATTGAAGATCGAGGTGAGCAAGGAGATGACTTCGTCTGGTCCGAGGCGGATCGCGCGGTTATCGACCGAGATTTGGTTCCCCGGGCCGCGCTCGGCGGACCCGGAAGGCTTGCTCGAACGATGCGCGTTGACCTGCCCGGTGCACGCGAGTTTGCACCCGGACGTGGAGAAGCCGGTGGTGTTCCACTGGGCGGAGGAGGGTTAGAAGGCCAGCAAGTCGCCTTCTTCTTCTTCACGAATTCAATTGCCCGTCTTCGTGGTGATCACCCGATTGAAATATTGCACGTTCCGGGTAGAAGCTTTACGATTTTGCCATGAGCATCACCGCCGTCGTGGAGAATGGTTCGGTCAAGCTGCCGATGGTTGTGCCAGACGGAACGCGCGTTGAGATCACTTTTCCGAAAATGGCCGGCCAACCTGCGACAAACCGCGGGACCATCGCGCAACGCTACGCCAAGTACGTCGGAATTGCCGACGCACTGCCCTCGGATTTCGCGGTGAATCACGACCACTATCTGCATGGCGCCCCCAAGCAGGCATGAGACGCTGCTTCGCGGATGCCTTCTTCTTTTTCGCCTGGTGGAACCGCCGCGATCGCGCCCATGACAACGTCCAGCGATTTCTGGACGATTTTGAAGGAAAATTGGTGACGACGCGTTGGGTGCTGATGGAGGTGGCCGACGGCCTCGCTTCCACCCCGGCGCGACCCAAGGTGCGCATGCTCTTCGACGACCTTTGGAGCGATCCGATGGTCGAGATCGTTGAACCAAGTGAGACTTTGAACCAACAAGGTTTAGCCCTCTACGAAGCGCGTCCGGACAAGGATTGGTCGTTGACCGATTGCATCTCTTTTGTGGTGATGTCGGACGAGGGCCTGGCGGAAGCATTGACGGGCGACAAGCATTTTGAGCAAGCAGGTTTTGTGACGTTGCTAAAATAGCGTGGCCGCCTCGCCGCTCGGCGATGGTTGACGCTCCGGGGCGCCGCCCCCATAGTGACCGGCCCGCCGATGTCCGACCTCAAGTATACCCGTAACTTCTGCATCATTGCCCACATCGACCACGGGAAGACTACCCTTTCCGATCGGCTATTGCAGGTCACCGGCACCGTCGCCGACCGCGAGGCCCAGGATCAGCATCTCGACTCGATGGACCTCGAGCGCGAACGCGGCATCACCATCAAAATGCATCCCGTCGCGATGCGCTACAAAGCCAAGGACGGGCACACCTACAAACTCAATCTCCTCGACACCCCCGGGCACGTCGACTTTGCGTACGAAGTCTCCCGTTCGCTCGCCGCGTGCGAGGGCGCGCTGGTGATCGTCGACGCCGCCCAAGGCGTCGAGGCGCAGACCGTCGCCAACGTCCACCTCGCCAACAAACAAGGGCTGACGTGCATCCCCGTCATCAACAAGATCGATCTGCCCAACTCGGACATTCCGACCGTCAAACGTCAGCTCGAGGAAATCCTGTCCATCCCGGGCGAGGAAGCCATCCTCGCCAGCGCGAAGGCCGGCATCGGCATCGAAGACATCCTCGAGGCGGTGATCGCGCGCATCCCGCCGCCGCGCCAGTGGGAGGATGACAAGGTGCGCGCCCTGGTGTTCGACTCCACGTTCGACGCCTACCGCGGCGTGGTGACTTACGTGCGCGTGATGAGCGGCACGCTCAAAGTCGGCGACGGCGTCAAGATGATGAGCAACGGCCGCCCGTATGACGTCAAGGAAGTCGGCGTGTTCACCCCCAAGATGCAGGCGCGGCCCGAACTCGTGGCGGGTGACACCGGGTACGTCATCGCCAACATCAAGGCCTCCGCCGAGATCAAGATCGGCGACACGCTCACCGGCACGCGCTTTTCCGCGACCGAGCCGCTGCCGGGTTTCCAGGAAATTCACCCGATGGTTTTCAGCGGGATCTATCCCATTAACACCGCCGACTTCGAGGCGCTCAAAGCCGCGGTCGCCAAGCTGCAACTCAACGATTCATCGTTCGATTTTCAGGCGGAGAGTTCCGTCGCGCTGGGGTTCGGATTCCGGTGCGGGTTCCTCGGGTTGCTCCACATGGAGATCATCCTGGAGCGGCTGCGGCGCGAGTATAACATGGACATCATCGCGACTTACCCCTCGGTGATCTACGAGGTGGAGAAATCCAACGGCGAGGTGCTCAACGTCGATAACCCGGAGTTCCTGCCCGACCCCAGCGTGATCAACGAGATTCGCGAGCCGATCGTCAAATGTTTCATCATGGTGCCCAACGAGTACATCTCGCCGCTCATGCAGCTCATCATGGATAAACGCGGCGTGCTCGATCACACCGAGACGCTCGACAGCCGCCGCGTGATGCTCACCTGCGTGCTGCCGCTCAACGAGATCCTCGTCGACTTCAACGATAAAATAAAAAGCATCACCCGCGGCTACGGCTCAATGGATTACGAGCACGCCGGCTACCGCGCGGACAAGCTCGTGAAGCTCGACATCCTGGTGAACGCCGAGCCGGTGGACGCGTTCTCCTCAATTGTCCATCGCGACAAGGCCGAGAGCCGTGGCCGGCAGCTTGCGGCGAAGTTAAAAGAGGTCATTCCCACGCAGCTTTATCAGGTGGCGATCCAGGCCGCGATCGGCGGCAAGATCATTGCCCGCGAGAGTGTCAGCGCCGCCCGTAAGGATGTAACGGCGAAGTGCTACGGCGGCGACATCAGCCGCAAGCGCAAGCTGCTCGAAAAGCAGAAGGAAGGCAAAAAGCGCATGAAGAGCATTGGCAAGGTAAACATCCCGCAGGAAGCTTTCATCGAGGTGCTCAAGGCCGGATAATTTTTTATGACGATTCCCTTCATCACGCCGCGTTACCTGAAGGAAGCGGAACTCATTTCCAAGAACGCGCGCAAGTTGCTGCACCGGCGCCGCGATCTGTTGAGCGACGCTTCCATCGCCGATCTGCAAACGAGCATCGACAAGCTCGATGCCGCCGCGCGCAACCGCGACGAGCGCGCCGTTCGCGAGACGGCCGATCACCTGGAGACGCTCTTCGGCACGTACCAGCCGCCGACCGCCGACGCGAGCTGGCGGGAAAACTGCGAGGTGTTGCTGGTGGCGTTTGTCATCGCGATCGGCATTCGCGCGTATTTCCTGCAGCCGTTCAAGATCCCGACCGGTTCGATGGAGCCGACCCTCAATGGCATCACCGCCCATCCCATGCGGGCGGATCGGCCGTTGCCTAACATCCTCGTGCGCGAGTTTCAGTCGCTGGCGCTTGGGCGCACGTACATCAACGCCGTGGCCGAGGAGACGGATCAAATTGTGGGATTTGTGCCCGAGACGCGTTTCTTCTTCATGCACTACACGCGCATCATGTGCCGCAGCGGTCGCAGCTACTCCGTACACGCGCCGAGCGATACGTTGCAGCATCCGATGCAGTACGATGGCTTCGGCTTGAACACGCGACAAACTTTTCAAGCCGGTGAGCCGATCGTGCGCGGCTATGTGGATACGGGGGACCAGGTGTTTGTCGACAAGTTCAGCTATAATTTCCGGGTTCCGCAGCGGGGCGATGTGTTCGTGTTCAACACGGCGGGCATTCCGGGAATTCGCATGGCGGACCCCGAGGTGAAATCGGAGTTTTACATCAAACGGCTTGCGGGTTTGCCGGGCGATAATTTACAGGTCAAATCGCCGGAACTGATCGTCAACGGAGAACCGGCCAAAGGCTTCGGGTTCGAGCGCGTGATGCGAGCGAAGGATGGTTATCGCGGATATTCAAACGATCTGCGTTTTCAATATCTCGTCTCACCGAAGAGCGAGTTTCAGGTGCCGCCAAAGAGTTATTTCGCCATGGGCGACAATAGTTATAACAGTTCCGACAGCCGCGCGTGGGGCCGGGTGCCGGCGGAGAACGTGGTGGGACGCGGCTTGTTCGTGTACTGGCCGTTTTCCAGGCATTGGGGCGCTGTGCGCTAAGCAATCGTTTCAACTTTATGGCCGACGATCCGAACACACTCCAGACCGACGAACTCAAAGCCCGCGTGGGGCAGTTGCGGAGGTATCTTTGACGTCCCGGGCAAACAACAACGCCTGAACGAACTCGAGTCGCTCATGGCCGAGCCTTCCTTCTGGGACAAGAAGGATCTCGCGCAAAAGCACATCGAGGAAGTCACGGGCCTGCGCGGCAAACTCCAGCCGCTCGACGCGCTGGAATCCCAGGTCGCCGATCTCGAAACCATGCGGCTCCTCGCCGAAGAGGAGACCGACCCCGCGCAACAGGCCTCCGCGTGGACCGAATTCGCGGCGGAGTTTGGCCGCACGCGCACGGCGCTCGAGGAGTTTGAATTGCGTCAACTGCTCGGCGGCGAGAACGATCGCGGCAATGCGTTTATCACCGTGCACAGCGGCGCGGGCGGGACGGAGTCGTGCGATTGGGCGGAGATGCTGCTGCGGATGTACGAGCGTTGGATGGAGCGGCACGGGTTTAAGCGCCAGCTCATGGACATCCAGGAGGGCGACGAGGCCGGGATCAAATCAGCGACGCTGCTTGTGGAAGGGGAATTTGCCTTTGGCTATTTGCAGACGGAACGCGGCGTTCACCGGCTGGTGCGGATCTCGCCTTTCGACTCGGCCAAGCGGCGGCACACGTCGTTTGCGAGCGTGGACGTAGTGCCGGTGTTGCCGGACGACGCCCCCATCGACATCGACGATCGCGATTTGAAGCTGGACACCTTCCGCAGCGGCGGCAAGGGCGGGCAGAACGTCAACAAGGTGGAGACGGCGGTGCGGATCACGCACATTCCGTCGGGGATCATCGTGGCGTGTCAGGCCGAGCGCAGTCAGATGAAGAATCGAATGACGGCGCTCAAGCTTTTGAAGTCGAAGTTAATGGATATCGAGGCCGACAAGAAGCGCGCGGAGATAGACCGGCAGTACGGGGAGAAGGGAGATGTCGCGTGGGGGAGCCAGATCCGTTCGTACGTGTTTCAGCCGTACCAGATGGTCAAAGACTTGCGTACCGGGGTGGAGGACACCGACGTGCAAGCCGTAATGGACGGCGAGATCGACGTGTTCATCCACGGGAAGCTGCGCGGATTAAAGAGCAAAAAAGGCGCGAACTCCGACGACGATGGTCCATCATAGGTCCTATAGGTCACATCGGACCTATACGACCCATTGAGGGGTGCGCCTGCTTGCTACCGGAACTTCGCGAAAAGCTCGTTCGCCTCTTCCAGCGTCTCCTTGCTGCCGATGTCGAACCACGTGCCGCCGATCGGGTAGGTGTGCACCGGGATGCGGCGGTACAGCCATTGGATGAAACGCCCCGGCTGATCCGGGTTGTTCCCCTCGTTAATGTACGTGTCGAACATTGGCACCGTCGAACGCGCAAAGTAATACAGCGCGATCCCGGTGATCGTCCCCGTCGGGTTCGCCGGCTTCTCCTCGAACGACACGATCCGGCCTTCCTCGTCGAGGATCAGGTTGTTGTACTTCTTGATCGCCTCCAAATCCTCGACATCGTAAGTCGCCAGCGTGGCAGCATGCGTCCGCGCGAACTCGGCGAAACCTTCCAGCGGCTGACTAAAGAGATTATCGCCCGCCACCACGCACAGATCGTCCCCATCGAGCCCCTCGCGCTCGATCACCAGCCGGATGTCGCCAATCGCCCCGAGTTTGTCCGCGTCGCTCGTCGAGCCGTCGTTGACGATCTTGAAGCGCAGCTTGGGCTGGCGCGCGTTGTACCCGTCGGCCCAGGCCTGGAAATCCGCGGCAAATTTGTTGTTGGTGACGATATAGATCGTCTGGATGTCGTGAATGGGGGCCAGATTATCGAGCACCCACTCGACCATCGGCTTGCCGGCGACTTCGAGCAGCGGTTTCGCCTTGGTGAGGGTCAACGGGTAAAGGCGGGTCGCGTAGCCGGCGGCAAGGATGAGGATGTTCATGGAAAAATGCAAGGACGCCTAAAATGGCTGCGCATCTTCCCAAAGACAAGGAGGAACCCCCGATTTACCCACGTGTCCTCTCATTCGCAGATGCGAGAGAGGTTGCATAGATGAGTTTCTCATAAATGAGAAGCTCCCGAACCAAAGCAAGTTCGTTTCGCCGTGTTCTTGCAGGGTAAACCCCTCCAGCTCTCATACAAGAGTTCCCCATCTTGCGGGGGAGAAGCTGGAACCGGACACAATCGGCGTAACCAATGCTCCGTTAGCGCATTGTGATGTCTCCCCCCATCCGTCTCTCCGCCATCAGGTCCCACGCGTTGGAAGCTGGCGTCAGCATTGCCGAGGCCATCATCGGCGCGGCCATCACGACGATCGCCGTCACCGGGCTGTGCCTGGCCAGCGCCGATTGTCTGAAGGTCGCTCGCGCCCATCGCGAACTCCTCATCGCCGACCATTGCCTCCAGCAACGCACCGAGCAATATGGCGCCGCGAGCTGGACGCAAATCACCGACTCCAGCGGAGTCAGCGCGCTCCTTGCCCAGGCGCCTCTCGCCAACGCGTCCGCCTTGCAGGACCAAACCGAGAAAATCACCGTTAACGCCTATCCGGCCGTGACGCCCCCCGTCGCGCCCATCATCGTCACCCGCTCCCTCGGCGGCGCGATCAGCATCCTCTCCCAACCCCCGGCCGGATTTAGCTTGCGCAACTCGCTGGCGGTCCGCCTCGATTTCCAGGAGGCGTGGACTTCGGCGCAAGGCAGCCGGCTTCGCATCCGCGAGAGTTCTTCTATCATCGCACTGGGAGGGTTGCTGCATTGAAACGCGGGGCTCTCCATCGCGCCGCCGCGGCATTCACCATCACGGAGTTGATGGTGGGCATGGCTATCAGCGCCGTCATCCTCGAAGGGCTGTCGACTTCCTTTATCGCGCTCCAGCGCAGTTTTGAAGCGGCCAACTACCAGATGACCGCCCAAAACGACCAACTGCGCATCCTCGATTACATCTCGCGCGATCTGCGCATGGCGTCTTCGGTGACGATCCTCAATGACGGCGCCAAACTCTCCCTCACGCTTCCCTCCAGCGCCGGCGCCGGCTTGAACCTCAACCTCGGGCCGCTCCTCGCCCCGCTGCTTGCCTCCTCCAATCAAGCCGCCTTGGTCACCTCCGCCTACTATGTCGAAGGCGGCCAACTCATCCGCGACGTGAGCGGCGTGCAGACGGCGCTCGCCGACACCGTGGCGGATGTGCAATTCACCCGCAGCGGCAATTTTCTTGCGGCCGACGTCGTTTTTACCCCCCGCTTTTCCAACTCGCCCACCGTCGCCGACCAGCAGGCGACCCGCGCGAGCAATTACACCCTCCTGCGCAATCTTTCCCCGGGGAGTTAACTCCGGCTCCCCCCTTGCCATGTCCCTCGTCTCCCCCCAGATGTTTCGCCGGCGGCGCCAGGCAAATTCCGGCAGCACGCTGGTCGCCGCGATGCTCACCGTGGTGGTCCTGGCCTTGGTGGCCGCCAACGTCATCGAGAGCGTCACGGCGCGCTACAACTCCGCCTATCGCTCTGCGAGTTGGAACGAAGCCCTCTTGACCGCCGACGCCGGGGTCAATGTCGTCGCCTCGGAGGTTTTTCGGCTTGTTCCCGACGTGCGTGTCTCGAGCGCGCAGGGTCTCGGCGCCGGCTTCTCGCAACCTTCGCTCGGCCTGCTGACGGGGTTGAATATCTCCGCCGCCGGCCTCGTGACCAACGGCACGATCCTGAGCATCACCCCGCCGGCTTTGACCCACGGCGGAGAAGGCGGCACGGTGCAGCAGGCCACGGTGTCGGTGGATGTGGTGCCGCTCAGCCAGCTCCTGAGCGGCGGGCTGCCGGCCGTGCTGAGCGGCGTCAGCAATCTTCTGGGCGGCAAAGACGTTCAACTCCTGCGCCTGCGCTCGACCGGGACCGTTTTCCTCACCGGCGGCCGGCGCGCCGGCCCGTCCCGGCTCGACAACGACCTCTGGCGGCCATCGCTTATCACCGATCGCCTCACGGGCGCAGCCACCCAGCCGAGCGTTGCGCGGCAGGTGGAGGTGCTCCTGCGGCCGGTTTACCCGTTTGAGGCGACGGTCGCCAGCGACGATTCCTTCCTGGCCGCCGACCCCGGCGCGGTATTTGACAGCTTCAATTCCACGCAATCTTCCAGTTCCACCGGCGGCCTCTACGATTCGCAAAAACGGCTCGTCGACACCAAGGTGCGCTCCAACTCGGCGACCGTCACCCTGGGCGGCATCGTCTACGGCGACCTCAATACCAATGGCGCCGCGGCGCCGCAAGACAGCCACGTCACCGGCACGGTGAACAACTCGTCCTTTACCCCGCTCCCCACGATCAACGCGCCCACGTGGACCGGCAACCCGCTGGCGCCCACATCGGTCACCGGCAGCACCAGCCTCGCCGCCGGCCTGGCGCTGCTCCCGGCGCAATACTATTTCACCGGCATCTCGGGCGATTTGCATATCACGCGAGGCCTGTTGAACCTCGGAACCAACGTCGAGATCTATGTCAATGGCGACATAACCGGCGGGATCGAGATCGACAGCGACATCACGGCCAAGGTCTACGTCTCAGGGTCGATCAACACCAAGGCGTCCAGACTCAAAAACGACGGCGCCCGCGCGGTCAACCTGCAAATCTACGGCGTGCCCAATGCCGCCGGCGCCGCGCAGCAGATCACGCTCGCCTGCGATGCCAATCTGATCGCCGCCCTCTACGCGCCCACCCACAACCTGACGCTGTCCGGCAACAACGATTTCTCGGGGTCCATCGTCTGCAAACAATTTCAACTGATCGGCGCCGTGCGCGTCCATTACGACGAGTCGCTGGCCGCCAGCGTCGGGCCGTTGCTGCGGTATCAGATCGCGAGTTGGAAGGAAATCGTCCCGTGAGGATTTGCGCCTCCCTGGCTCCCGTTTTGCCGCGCCCGCCCGGCTACGTGCAACCGGGGGCGATGATGATCGTCCTCGGGGCGATCGTCGCCCTGGGCCTTATCCTTCGTGTCGATGCGGTGCGCCGCCATGCTCCGGCGCCGGTCTTCGCCTTGCATCCCCGCACGGCCGACGAATGGTTTGCCCAAGCCCGGGAGTACCCGAATGAAGGTAATTTTCAGCGGGCGCTGCATACGATCCGTTACGCGCTTGCCTTCTCGCCGGATAATCCAGCGATGCTCAACTTCGAGGGCGACATGCAGCAGTCGCTTTTTGAATTCGACCGCGCGCAGCAGACATACGAGCGCGTGCTGGCGCTCGATCCGGGCAACCAGAAGGCGCGTGAAAACCTGCGTTTGTGCAAGCGTCTCAACCGGTTTCACAGCGACCCTGAGTCTCACCCGTCCACGCTCTACGCGCTGCACCGGATCATGTTGCGCCAAGGGCGAGTCAGCGAGGCGATCGCCGTTACGCGCCTCTTGAAGGGAGATCGTGCACTGCGTGAGGCGACCTGGCAAACGGTGCTCGACTTCGCCGGATTGCCAGGGAAAGTCACGGTCGACGCCGGGTGCGGCATCGCGCTCGATCTCAGCGGTTGCCCGGCGCCCGATCTCACGCGCTTCCGGGCGTTTCCCATCACCAGCCTGAATCTTGCCGACACGGGCACATCCGACCTGGAGCCGCTGGCGGGCATGCCCCTCGAGCAACTCGACCTCTCCCGCACGGTCGTCGAGGATCTGCGACCGTTGCACGGGATGCCGCTGAAAATTCTGCGCGTGCCGCACACGGGCGTGGAAGACCTCACCCCGTTGGCCGATTGCCCGTTGCGCGAGTTGGACATTTCTCATACGCGGGTGTTCGACTTGACGGCGCTGGCCCGGCTGCCCCTGACGATCCTCCGCGCGACCGACACATCGATCAACGACTTGCGGGCGCTGGCTTCGTTGTCATTGCGGGAGCTGTATGTCTCGCGGTCGCGGGTGCGGGATCTCGGGCCGGTGAGCCACGCGCCGTTGGAGGTCGTGGCCATCGACGGGACCGCCGTGTACGATCTCGCACCCTTGAAAGCCAGCCAACTGCGCGAGTTGCACGTGGAAAACACCGGCGTGAGCGATCTGTCGCCGCTTGCCGGGATGCCCCTTGCGACGTTTGGCGCGGAGGGATGCCGGCAGTTGGTCGATTTGCGCCCGCTGGCGTCATGCGTTGCGCTGGAGCGCGTTTCCATCCCGCCGCGGGCCCGTCAACTCGGCGTGTTAGAGAGCTTGCCGCGCCTGCGCTTTATCGAGAGCGACGCGCTCAAAGCCGAAGACCTGCTCCTGGCGCAGGACCTCTCCGCCGGCAACTCATGGTAGTTGTCAGCCGCTTCCCCGCCGCGGGCGGCGCTCCGTTGAAGATCGGCTGCGGCGGGTTCGGGTGAGACGTGGTAGAGGGAAAGCTCGATGCCGAGGCTGCCCGCCCGGGCGAGAAGCTCGGGTGGCAGATAATCGAACTGCGCGGCAGCCTCGCGGGCATAGTAGCCGAAGTCCAGGCGCAGATCGGCGACCCCGGGAAAGCTTTGTAAACGGCGCAACTCCGTCTCGTGCTCGGTGAGGAAACGGATGACATCGCTGACTTTGGCGGAAAGCTGTCCATCGGCCTTGCTGACGTCAAGACTGAGGCCGCTGTCAGGGAACACCCCGGAGCGGCGACGCGCCTCGCCACGATGATGGACGCGATAAGGTCGAAGGCTGGTCCGCGAGAGAAAAGCATCCACGTCGAAATGCTCGCCAGAAACGTGAAGAACGCAGCCGGACATCATGGAAGGGACGTGTAACGGTCGAACATTCTCAAGCTCAGCGATGGGCGCTGACGAAGTAAAGCGTGAAGGTCCGAGAAAGCCTCAATGCCAGGATATGTTCGCTGGAGTGCGTGATGAGGCGCTGGGGATTCCTAGCAAGGGGGAGCAGGTCGAAGATTGCTGCGCACCCCGCCAGCCAAAGAGTCCGGGCTGACGCGGCAGCCACGCACTGGCTCGGGCAGCCTCCCAGCAGCCGGTGAGAGGAATGGTTAGGAGTAACAACACGCCCATGCCCCCGAAGGTGATCCACTGCTGGCGGCGACGCGGCTGGGGGCCACGCAAGCTGCCATGGCCGATGCAGAACAGCAAACCACCGCCGAGGAATAGCGTCAACAGAATAGAAAACGGGATACGGGCAAAGAGGAACCCAGAAGCCAGCAAGCAGAGATCGCCGAAGACGATGGCCACTCATCGCGGCGAGGTAAGAGTAAGATCACCGCGGGTCATGGATAATGATGTGAATAGGAAGCGCCTGACGGACTCAAGCTTAGAGACGGAGGCTGGGGAAGAAAGACGTGGGATACATAGAAACTCAATCGCCAACCTCTGTCCGCTGGAGCGCATTGTTAGGGTGCAGGTTTGTGGGTAATGGCGGCGTTTAACTTCTGGGCCAGGTCCGACGCTTCCTCCTGTGTAAAATTTCCGCTGATAGTTAAGCTGCCACCGAGAATAGCTTGTCGGACTACGGGCGCGGAACAGATACGCCCGTCGAGAATGATGGCGAGACGCTGGCCGACATGCCCGGTGGTGATTTCGGCAAACTGCTTTGCGCCGATATCTGTAAGCGAGATCGACAGCAAGCGACACAAGCTCTCACTGACTTGCTTGCTGCAATTCCGTCAACTGCCACGCAAGCTCGCGAGGTGGTACAGACTTACAAGGATGCGTTTGTGGCAAAACCTGCGAGTGCTGGCTCGGGTCGGACCCCCGCTCAACTCGCGCAAATTCATGCTCGATTTCTTGCGCAGTTGCCGATGGAGCCGCTTTTGCTCGCGATAGCCTCGATACCGTGACCGAGGCCAGCGCCGAGGACTGCTACAAAGACATGGAAGTTGGAGGCGCTCAACCGCGAGGTTTCCGCGTGTAGTCCCGTCTCACGCGTGACATTTCTCACTATCTAGGCTGAAGTCATCGCGTCTTGCCGTAGCCGGCGCCTTCGCCGCGTTTGAACTTCAGCGGCGGACGTCCCCGTGCGCCGTTCCCGGGCTTTGAGTAACGCACCGGCGGACGGGCTCCGCCCTCGAGCTTGTCGAGGCCGGTCTCCTTCTTTAACTCCATGATCTGGTCGCGCAACAGCGCCGCCTTCTCGTATTCTAAACTCGCGGCGGCTTCAGCCATCTCGCCTTCCAATTCGCGGAGCACCTCCGTCAGGCTGTAGTTGCCGCCGCTCTCGCGGATCACGTTTTCCGCGATCTGCTGGCCCTTGAGAATCATGTGCAGGCTCTCCTGCACCGCCCGCCTGACGCTCTGCGGCGTGATGTTGTGCGCCTTGTTGTACTCGATCTGCCGGGCGCGCCGATACTCCGTCACCTCGATCAGCTTCTTCATGCTCTGGGTCACCGTGTCGGCAAACAGGATCACCGTGCCGTGGACGTGACGCGCGGCTCGCCCCGCCGTCTGAATGAGCGACGTCTGGCTGCGCAGATAGCCTTCCTTATCCGCGTCGAGGATGCACACGAGGCTAACCTCCGGCAGATCGAGCCCTTCACGCAAAAGGTTGATCCCGACCAGAATGTCGAACTCCGCCGCGCGCAACGCCCGCAGGATTTCCACCCGCTCGATGGTGTCGATCTCGCTGTGCAGGTAACGCACCTTGAGGCCGACATCGCGCAGATAATCGGTCAGATCTTCCGCCGTGCGCTTGGTGAGCGTGGTCACCAAAATGCGCTCCCCGCGCTCGATGCGCGAGCGGCAGGCTTCGATCGTGTCATCGATTTGGTTCTTGAGTGGCTTGATCGAAATCTCCGGGTCCAGCAACCCCGTTGGCCGGATGATCTGCTCGACGATCAATGGCTGACCGTCGACAAATACACGGAACGCATCGTCCACATCGCTCGAGCCGTAGCGCGCATCGTAGCTCTTTTTTGGGTCGGGCTCCGCTTCTGGCGTGGCGTAGCGGCGGATCACTTTCAGATTTGGCCGCGGAACCGGCGGCGCCTTCGCGCGCGCCAGGCGTCGCCGCCCGTCAACAGCGTGAACAGTTGCCGGGCTTCGCCGGTCATCCGCAGA
>CAXUAZ010000110.1:0-13263 GCA_964249195.1 uncultured Chthoniobacterales bacterium | reverse complement strand
TCTTCGTTGAGGGCCGGGATGATGACGGCGACCATGGGCGGCGTTAGGCGCGCTGGGCCTTGTGCACGATGCCCTTCTTGCGCAGGATGTCGGCGGCTTCGCTGAAGTAATCCTTCACGTCACCCTGCGCGCGGATCCAATCGAGGTAGCGGCCAACGCCGGTCGCAAGATCCACTTGCGGGGTGTATCCGGCGGCGCGCGCGCGGTCGGTCCCGCTGGTGAGGTGGCGCATCTCGCCGGGGCGGAACTCCCGGTTGAGTTCCACCGGGATGCGGATGCCCAGCGCCTCGGCGATCTGCTCGGCCACCTCGCGAATGGCGATGCCGCGCCCGCTGCCGACATTGACCGGCAGGCCGTCGAGCGCGTCGGTCTCGGCGGCGAGGAGGTTCGCTCGGGCAATGTCTTCGACGAACGAGAAATCGCGCGTTTGTTCGCCGTCTTCGTACAAGACCGGGGCTAACCCGTTAAGGAGCCGGGTGCAGAAAATGGCGATGACGCCGGTATAGGGATTGAAGATGGATTGGCGCGGTCCGTAGGTGCACGAGTAACGCAGCGCGACGGTCGGCACGCCGACCTGTTTGCCCCAGAGCAGCACGAGCTTTTCCTGGTCGACCTTGGTCAACCCGTACACGGTCTCGCCGCCGATGGGCGCGTGTTCCGGGGTGGGGGCGGGGGTCGTGACGGCGCCGCACGTCGGGCAGCGCACCGCCCAATCGGCGACGCGCAGTTGCTCCACCGGACGCACGCCGGGGAACACCAGCCCATGCGTGGGACACGTCGCGGCGCCTTCGCTGTAAACGGCTTGCGAGCTGGCAACCACGATCTTCCTGATCGGGAGGTTTTCCTCGCGGATCACCTCCAGCATTTGCGCGGTGCCGAAGCTGTTGACGCGCACGTATTTTGCAATTTCGGGCATGTACCCGCCGTAGGCGCCATCGTGGAAAATAACGTCGATGTCGCGCATGGCGGCGGTGATCGTTGCGCGGTCGGTGAGATCGCCATGGACGAAGTCCGCCGCCGGGTTGATCCAGGCGGGCTTGCCGTCGCGGTGGGTCTGCGGCTCGAGATTATCGAGAATGCGGACGGTCCAGCCTTCGCGCACGAGCAGATCGGTGACGTGCGAACCGATCAACCCGGCGCCGCCGGTGACCAGCGCGCGTTTCTTGATTTCCATCGTGCGAGCGTAGTTGGAGAAGCACGCTTGGCAAGGGGCGCGAAACGAAGTTGGCAATCCGCCCGGTTCTTGCCAAGGTCTTCCTGTGGCGTCGGATTCCGATATTCGTTGGAAACAGCGTTTTCAAAGCTTTGATCGAGCGCTGAGCCTGCTCAGGGAAGCAACGGCGGGTGGTCCGGGCGCGCTCAATCAACTGGAGAAGGAAGGAACCATCCAGCGGTTTGAATTCACGATCGAACTTGCCTGGAAAACCGCCAAGGATTATCTGGAACACGGTGGCTTGACGATTTCACCAGCCACGCCGCGGCAGGTTATGAAAGAGGCCTTTGCGGCGGGCATCATCCAGGACGGTCAGGTGTGGATCGATATGCTCGATCACCGGAACTTGCTTTCTCACACGTACGACCTCGCCGCGTTTGATCAAGCGGTGCAGGCGCTGGTCTCCAGGTATTTGGCGGCTCTGGAAGCACTCCATGCGTTCCTGTCGTCGGAGGATTTGAAATGAAACGGCCTCCGCTTACTTCTGCCGAGAGCGAAATGCTCCGGGAGGTGTTCCGCCGTTATCCCGAGATTCGCGCGGTGAAAATCTTCGGATCGCGAGCCAAGGGGACGCACCACGATTCATCAGATGTTGACCTCGCTATGTGGGGAGAGATCGATGCCTTTCGCGCGGAAAGGATCGCCGGCGATCTTGATGACCTCTCGCTTCCCTACCGGTACGATGTTTTCGCGTTTGAGACCATCACGCTTGAACCTTTGCGAGAGCACATCGACCGGGTCGGCGTCTCGCTTTATTCTACCGCAACATCAGCGAGCTAGAAATGCCGGCGCGGATGAGATGGGCTCCGTGTACACCGATTGTTCCAGGCGCGGAAAAGCCATTTCCCTGCGCGGAGTCGCGCTTCCGCCTGCGGGAACGTCGTTTCCGCCGTCTCGAATTGCACTTCCGCTTGCGAGAACGTCCAACCCGCCTGCGTGAGTAGCATTTCCACCTGCAAAAGTCCGACTCCCGCGCTTCCCGGCGTAATTTTCGACCGTTCGACTTACCCCTCAATCGGCTAGACTTTCCCGCTCGCGCCTCTATAAAGTCCTCACATGGCGCGCAAGACTTCATCTCCGTTAGCTACAAAAACCTCCACGACTGGTTCACGACGACACCCCCGCGCCCACTGGACAGACCATGCAAGCCCGCGATTACATGGCGACGGGCGTAATTGCTGACGAGGAAATCGGCAACCCGAGCAACATCGCCGGTGCGTTGTTTCAGGCGTGACAGGGCTTGCGGGTCTTTTTTTTTATGTCCACACCAAATTATCGGAAGATATTCAATGTTCATTCCCGCGTTCTTCAACGCTGCCGCGCACTCGCGAGCAAACAAAGCAAGAAATACTTTGTTCTTGCCCTGCGATCAGCGGAAGCATTTTGTCAGGGTCTCGATCCTTCCAAAGGCAACGAGCATTATGGTCTAACCGCTCAGGAAGCAGCGGCATTAACCGAATCGCAGTTTGAAGAACTATATCGTCTCTTGTTAAGCTATTACGCAGTTGCCCACTACGATGAAACCAGCTTGGACGCGATGGCCGAGACCGAAAAGGTCATCGGAGCTGATTACCTCCAAAAAATGCAAAGTAGTGGCGTTTACAAAATCACTGATTTGACTCCCGGATTTACCATGAATGATCTCCGCGCTGGAGAGCTTGTGGTACAGATTATCGGCGGGCGGCAGCATAACCTGCTTCCGATTCGAGAGACCCTTCATTACACCGCATACAAGATGCTTCGCTTCTCCTTGCAAAATGCAGCCAAAGGTGGATGCTTCGTTGCTACTTCTGTTTACGGGTCACACGATCATCCTAACGTCATTAAGCTTCAGCAGTTTCGTGACAGACATTTGTTAACCAATGTCACAGGACGTAAATTGGTGGCGGGTTACTATCAGGTTGGTCCCACTTTGGCACGCTTCATCTCGGTCCGACCCAAGTTGCACAGTTTCAGCAAGGCAATTCTCGATGCCATGGTTTCCGTAATCCGATGAGCAAAACCAAAAAGGGAGGTACGGACATGTACTGCCCGTCGTGTCACAAGATTACTGTCTGCGCGTCGCCACCGCTGTCATCTATCGGTGAATCTTCTGGTCAGAGGTGGCATCACACCAAACACTCCGATCTAAATTGGTTCCGTCGAGCCCGTCGCTGCCTCATATGTTATGAGGAATTCGTGACAGCGGAATTTAGCGAAAAGTACCTTTATGAGCTGGTCGAGTTGCGGAACGCACTTGCCGAAATCAAACAGAAGGCGGAGCAATTTGTCACAAAATCTGAAACGGCAACTCTGTCGCTTGATGCTCTCACCAAATCCATTGCTACGTTGCGCGCGCTCAAGATTTATAGCGACCAAAAATAAGAGCCAAGTGCGTGATGGTCTGTGGCCGAAAAGAATTGTACCTGGAAAGCTCCCGCCATCGACGGCACGAAGGTGCCCATCGGGCCCTTGTCCGGCTGAATGCGCGGGCTTGCCGATCCACGCGCCGGACGTTATCTTCTTCACTATGAGCACGCTCGCCGAAATCGAAGCCGCCGTTGTCAATCTGCCTCCGCTGCAGCAGGAAGAGCTTTTCGCCTTTCTTGTCGGGCAATTGGGACGCAATGGACGGACACGCTCCAATGTGCGGCGCGGGTTGAAAGCGGCGGCATACCCGGCATTAGAAGGTTTGCCTGCTGATTTGTCCGTGGGAACAAAGGATCGCGTCCGCTTGATGATGGCGAAACGTCATGCCGCAAATCGCTGACACGGGTTATCTCGTCGCGTTCTGGAGCAAGGCGGACACACACCATACTTGGGCGCGTGGATTGTCGGTGAAGGAACCGTTGCAGACGTGTGAAGCGGTGTTAACGGAAGCCGCCTATTTGCTCGGACGCCCGGAACCGCTCTTGCAAATGCTTGTGGACGGTGACCTCATAATGGACTTCGATGCGTCGCTTAACGCGCCGGAGTTGCTGCGATGGTTGAAGAAGTACGCCGATTTTGATCCCGGTTTCACCGATGCGTGCGTGGTGCGTTTGGCCGAACTCTCGCCGCGCGCCGAGGTGTTGACGACGGACCGGCGAGATTTCACGACCTGCCGGACGCTGACCGGGCGAGTGATTCGTTGCCGGTTTCCAGAATAACGCGCTGGCGGGCTGCTGCTCGGGCCGGGATAGCCCATGATGCGTTTGCGCATGATCTCGGGCAGGGCGATGTCGTCCAGTTCCGAAGACGACCGGGTTGCCGCCGCCGTCCCTCCCGTGGCCTCATTATTAACCTTGGCGCGAGCGTGTACGAGCAATCGCACTTATTTCAAGGCGAGCGGTCGATTCCCCTGTTTGCGATCCAGCAGAGTCAGCGCGCCGCCCATTGCGGCGATGAACGCGGTTGTGGCGAAGGCGGCGAAGCCGAGGGTCAGGATGCGGTGTTCGCTGGCTTCGATTCTCGCTTCGCGGACCAATTCCAAGATCATGTGCCGAATCTCGCGCGCCTCGTCCGGCTTGATGTCGGAGCGTGCAAGCCGGGCTTGCATCGCCTGGATGCCGGCGGCGATCGCATTCTGCGCGCGATGCGAGATGCCGGTTTGATCGAGCGAAAACGCCTTCAGGCC
This sequence comes from uncultured Chthoniobacterales bacterium, assembly GCA_964249195.1. Lineage (GTDB taxonomy): Bacteria > Verrucomicrobiota > Verrucomicrobiia > Chthoniobacterales > SZAS-18 > CAXUAZ01. Next base: position 8,455 of record CAXUAZ010000110.1, on the reverse strand, counting down.
ATCCATCAAGACTTGAATCGGCGGGTTGAGAACGCCCATGTACGAAAGGAACGTGCCTTCATCAATCGCCTTCTTGGCCACGAAACCGGAAAGCGCCAGCTTCACGGTCGCGACAGTGGCGTTGAGCGGTTCGGGGATGCAGAGCGCACGAACCTTTTGCAGGACGATCTCTTCGGTCATGGCTTCACTTGTACGCGAAGCGGACGCCCGCGTCTAGCGCGTGCGCATGCCAACGGCATCGTTCCACTTGAGCGGGCGCGGCATCTTCGGCAGCGGCGATTCCTTCGCAGGATCAATGGTCACGCCAAGCGGCCAGTCGGGCGGGCAAATCGCGATGTAGCGCGCGTAGCCGCCCGTGCCGCCGCCAAACTTTGGATAGCCGATCTCCACCAACGCGCCCGTCTCCGGGACTTGATCGAGGTTCGCGACGCCTTCGGCTTGCGTGTAGCCGTTTTGCAATAGCCACGCCTCGCCTTCCAGCGTCGGCGTCGTGTCGGTGTCGAGCGCTTCGTGACCGTGGAACAGGATGTGTCGCTCCAGGTGCAGGAACTTGAGCGCGTCGAGTTTTACCCCGGGGAAAACGGTTTCGGCGGCGAGACCTGGTTGGTTCCAGCGCTTCGACCAATCGGAGTGGATGAACACCACGCTGCTCGGCGGGATCAGGCCGTGCGCGGTTTCCCAGGCTTTGATGTCGTCGACGCCCATCTGGTAACCGGGATCTTTGGCCACTTTGTCCACGATGGAAATGACGACCAGCGGACGCACGGCGAACGTCGGCGGCAGTTCGTCGATGGCGGGATAGTCCGGATTCCAGTGGGCGGGCGGATCGAGTTGCGTGCCGAGTTGATCGGTGGAAAGCACGTACGAACTCGCCTCGAAGCTGTCTTCCTTATAGGTATACGGTTTGCCCGTTTTCGGGTTTAGCGTGCGGCCGAACTTCGACGGCGCAAACCCCGACCACACCGGAATCGACGGCGTGATGGTGTGCGTAAGATCCACGTATTTTGCGTTTTGAAAGTAACGCGCGTAAACGTCCCACAGGGAGTGCGGCGCTTCCGGTTGTTGCGCCGACGCGGTCGCGGCGCAAAGACAGAGGAGGAGCATTCGTTTCATGTTGCGGCGAAAGGTTGGATAGAAACCGAGAAAAGCGGCCGGCAGGAAGATGAAGGAATTTTGCAGGAAGGCATCCGACATCTGATAATAATCCCAATTGAGATAAAGAACAAACGCAGCGGACGTAAACCAGAACAGCCACGGCAACGGCAGGAAACAGAGAAATGGAATAAGCCACGTGTAATACCAATCGTAACCCGGAGAAAGGATTACCATGAACAACGTGGCGAGCGCGAAGCTGCGGCGCAGAAAACTATATTCGTCCCGCGCCGGCGCAAAGAAGGCCCACAGCGCCGCCGCCGCCATCGCCAAGGCCATGAGCGCGATAAAAATGGGGTGCGCGGAGAACCCGGGAATTAAATTCATCAGGTAAAATCGATCGCCGCTTTGCAGCCCTTCCTCCGTGGTATAAGCCGGCAGGAACCCGAGCACGCCGCGAAGGTTGAACGTCCAGACGTAAGGCGCGTAAGCAAAGACGACGACCGCCGCGAAGGCCGCCGGCATTTTCCAGCCCCAGCGTTTCCAGAGCGCCGGAAAAAGCACGATGGGGAACAGCTTGGTCAACGTCGCCGCCGCCAGCAGCGCGCCAACGCCCGCTTGTTGGCCCCGGCGGTATGCCAGCCAGGCAAGCGCGATCAGCGCGATGGTGAACGCATCAATGTGCCCGCCGCTGCCGAATTCCCACACCGCGAGCGGATGCCACGCGTATAGCAATAGCCGCTGCGCGGGCAGACCAAAGGTCGCCAGCAAACTCGCCATCGCCCACAACGCCGCCGCTTCACAAGCGATCATCGCGAGGCGCATGCCGAGGACCGATTGCGTCACGCGCGTCACCGCTAGGTAGAACCATTGCGCCACCGGCGGATAGATGGTCCGCGCGTAGTTCTTGCGGTTGATGAGCGGATAGATCCCGGCGTCGCGCAGGTGGGCCAACTGCGGGTCCGCCGGCACGAAACGGTACGGGTTGATCCCGGCGGCCTGCACGCGTCCGTCCCAGATATAACGGTAGAGATCGGTGGACAAATAAGGGGAGGATTGCAACGTCACAAGCCGGAAGGCGGCGCCGAGCGCAAGGGTGACGATCAACGTGGAGCGCGCGGGCGGCGCGCGCAGGATCAGCCAGGAGGCGGCAAAATACGGGATCGACGCCGCGAGCGCGCTCGCGGTAAACGCGGTCATCCGCAGCGCGTGTTCATCCGCCGCGCCCTTGATGAACAGCGCGAGCGCGATCAGCCCCAGAACAACCAGTGCCGCGTTGACCTTGCCGGGCGTCAGGCCATTCATGGCCAGATGCGGGCGCGGCCTTCCCGGGCGATAATCGTTTCCAGAAAGTTCCGCGTGTGCGGCGCGGAATAGCCGGCGGCGCCGCGCGAGCCGGTCTCGCCGCCGAGCAGTTCCGCGCAGAGGCTGCGCAGGGTCGCGGCATCGTCCACGTCGTACCAGACCGGAAGTTCGACCAACTCGAGGCCAATCTCGGCAGCCCGCTCGCGGGTCTGGGCAGCAACGCGTTCCGTGCTCCAGTCGATGGCTTCAAACAATCGGCGGTGCGGCGCCTTTAGGCCAATCAGGTAATAGCCGCCGTCTTCGCTCGCGCCGAGCACCGCGCGCTCCCCCGGTTGCGCGAGCCGTGCGACCGCGGCCGCCAGCGCCGAGGCGGGCAGGGTGGGGCTGTCGGAGTCGATCAGGCACACGGCGCCGTAGCCGAGGGAGAAGAGATCCTCCGTTGCGAAGATGAGGCGCTCGCCGAAGAGTTCACCGCGTTGCGCGACCAGGCGGAAGCCGGCTGGCAGCAGACCGTCAAACGCGCGCTCCATGCCCACCGGGGTGTAGACCGCCACGCCCGCCGCCGGGTGCGGGACGGCGCCGATGTTCGCCGCGGTGTCGCGCAGGAAACATTCGCTGATCCCGGCGGCTTCGGCCGGGGTGAGCGGCGGGCTGAGCCGCGTCTTGCTCATGCCGGGCCGCGGAGCCTTGATCATCATGGCCAGCGCGCAGGCGCCCGGGAGAGGGTAGGTCATTGGGAAAAAAAGAACTAAGAGACAAACCGGCCAATAACCTCTGGATAGAGCGCGTGCTCCGCGGCCTGGATGCGGGCGTGCAAGACTTCGGGGGTGTCGCTCTCAAGGATGGGGACCCGCCTCTGGGCGATGATCTCGCCCGTGTCGATTCCGTGATCGACGTAATGCACCGTGCAGCCCGTCTCAGGCGCCCCGGCATCCAGGGCTTGGCGCCAGGCGGATAACCCCGGAAACGCCGGCAACAGCGAAGGGTGAATGTTGATCACGCGGCGCGGAAAGGCGTCCAGGAGCGGCGATTTCACCAGGCGCATGTAGCCAGCCAGCACGACCAATTCAACGCCCGCCTCCTGGAGAATGCGCACGAGACCTTGCTCGATTTCCGGCTCCAGCTTCGTGCGGAATCTACCCGGCGGCAGGTGAATCGCCGGAATGCCATGATCCCGCGCCAGCTGGAGAATCCCGGCATCCGCGACATCGGACACGACGGTCGCCACGCGCGCGTTGAGTTCGCCGCGGCGGATTGCTTCCAGGATCGCGCCGAGATTGGACCCGCGGCCGGACCCCAGCACCCCAAGCCGAAGCGGCTTTCCGCCGGCCATCGCGGCAATCAAGGCGGTGGTGGATCGCCCCGGCAACATCGGTTCGAGCACGATGCGCGAACCCGCCGCTTCCAGGGCGCGCCGCTCTTCGGGGTCGAGCGTTTCCAATCGATAATCCCCTCCCTTGACGTAGACGTGCGGCCGGACCGCGGCGAGCAACTCCGTGGCGCGGGCGCTCTCGAAGGTCGTGACGTAGTCCACGCAACTCAAGGCCGCCAGGATCTCGGCGCGATCGCCGAGCGAATTGAGCGGGCGGCCCGGACCTTTCAGCGCCCGCACCGAGGCATCGCCGTTGAGCGCCACCGCCAGGGCGTCGCCTTCCGCGCGGGCGCCTTGCAGGTAGCGGACGTGGCCCGCGTGCAGCAGGTCGAAGCAACCATTGGTCAACACCAGCCGGCGCCCCCCCGCCTCCAACGCGTCGCGCACCTGCGCGAGCTCGGTCGCGGTGACAATTTTTCCGGTGGCCATCGCGTGTGCTATCTAGGGCTGGGCCGGGCGGAGTGCAAATCGGCGTTACTGATACTCCGGCGCCCCGAGCCAAAACGAATTTGCCACCCCGTTGCGGTACGCTTCCAGCGCTTCCGGCGAGGAGTTGACCTTGAGGTTGCTATAAAATTGGGTCTCGCTGTTCTGCCAGCGTTCGTGCCAATACACCGCCGCGCGCAGGCGGGGGTAGTCGGCCGCCATCTCCTGAAAGGCGCTCGTGATCCAGGCGGCCTTGCTCCCGCTGGAGGGAAACTCGCCCACGCCCCACTCGGTCATCATGATCGGCTTGTCGGGATCGAGCTGGCACAATTCGTCGTAAGGACCGCGCACCTGCGACATGAAATCCTCCCATTTCCCATCCAGCCACTGCTGCCCGTAAGCGCTCATGCCCAGCCAATCGACGTAATCTTTCCCCGGGTAATATTGCGCGAACTCGGTCCACGGCTCGATCGGCTCCGAGTAGTTGTTGACGTGAAAAACCCACTGGATGTTGCGCACCCCGCGCGCACGCACCCGGTCCACGATGTAGCGGTACGCGCGTTTGAAAAACTCCGGCCCCTCGTACCGGGGCGGTGAAGAACCGGCCACCGGCTTGCCCCCGCCGTAATACAGGCCGCCCCACGGGAACCAGTTGCCGTTCATCTCGTTGCACAGCGAGACAAACATGGGCTGGCTGGAGCCCTTCGCGGCGTCCGCCCAATCGTCGATGTATTTGTCCCATTGGCCGGCCAGGATGTTGACCAGCGAGAAGCGGTCCGGCCCGTTGTCGAGCACGCGCGACTCCTGGTAAGGCTCATCCCAAGGCGACCAGAAAATGAGCGGCGCCGAGCCGTGCCGCGAGATGATCTGCACCTGCGCGAGGGGGAACTTCAACTCGCCCCAAAAGCTGGAAAACGCCACGATCGCCTGATGCTTGCCCACCAATGTCTCGAAGCCTTCGATCGCTTCGAGCGTGACGTCATCTTCGGTGTCGCCGAAGTCCATGTACGCGCCGATATAGGCGCCTTTTTGGGGCACGAGGATCGTCTGCGGGTGGGCCGGCAAAACCGGCGTCGCCGGCGCGGGCTCGCCCCGGTCCGAGATCACCAGCGCCGCGCCGAGCACGGCCGCCATCGCCGCGAGGACCGCCAAACCCATCTTTGGGCTCACCTTCATTTCTTCAGTCCCGCGCCCGCCGGCACCATGACCGACGCCGTGCGCTCCAGCTTGCCCCAGCCGACGAGGACCCCCCGGGAGGCGCTCAGGATGGAGCGCCACACCACCCAGCTCAAGAGCGGCCGGTACACCAGGCGCATCGGGATCATAATCCAACTGCGCGCCACGGGTTCCCCCTCCAGCAGGCACGCCATGATCGCCAGCACCTGATCGAGCAAGAGGAACGTCAAAAAGTACGGCAGCACCGCCCGCCCATCGCCCAATAGCACGGACGTCAGCAACAGCAGATCGACCATCGGCGTGAGCGCCACGAGGATGATCTGGAAAAACCACACGCTCGGCAGGCTGAAGAAGCCCAGCGCGCCGAACTTCGGGTTAAACAGCATGTCCCGATGCTTCCACAGGCATTGCATCGTGCCGAAGCACCAGCGGAAACGCTGCTTGGCCAGGGCGCCGATGGTCTCCGGCGCCTCCGTCCACGCCACGGCCGCGGCGCTGTAGCGAATCAGATAACCGCGGCGATGGAGGGTGAGCGTCAGGTCGGTATCCTCGGCGAGCGTATCGGGGAGGAAGCCGCCCGCCTCGCGCAGGGCCTTTGCGCTGATCGCGCTCACCGCACCGGGCGCGACGGTGATGCAATCCCAGGCGTCGTACGCGCGGCGATCCAGGTTAAACCCGCAGATGTATTCCAGCGCCTGGCAACGCGCGATGAAGCTGCGCGGATTGCCGACCCGCGCGTGTCCCGACACGGCGCCGACGCGCTCGTCCCGGAAGGGCGCGACGAGATGGCGCAGCGTGTTCGGTTGGAAATGGGTGTCCGCGTCGAGGAAGACGAGGATGGAATTGCGCGCGAGATCGACCCCGCGGCGGAGCGCCTCGCTCTTGCCGGCATTCGTCTGCGAGACGACCCGCACCCGCGAGTCGGTCTCGGCGATCGCGCGCGCCACGGCGCCCGTTTCGTCTTTGGAACCATCGTCGATCACGATCACTTCGACGGCCCCCGCGTAATCGGTGTCCAGCACCGAGCGCAGCGTGGCGGCAATAACTTTCTCTTCGTTATACGCCGCGATAATCACGCTCAACGCCTCGCCCGGCGGCGCCGCGGCGACCGCGCCCCGCGGGCGCAGCGCGAGCACCACGACCACCAGGGTGCGCAACACGATGAGCGCGGTGGCGACGATCATGAACGCCCAGATGAATCCGAACACCGTGTGCAACGTGCGAAAGCCCACGCTGCTCGCCAGCCGCGCCCAGCCCTGAACCCCCGCGCGCACCGGCGGGTTGACCGAGTCGCGATCCGTCCCGAGGAGCTGGCTCAGCGGCACGATCTGGTCGCCCCGGGCGCGGAGATAATCGATGATCTTCGGCAGCGCCTCGACCGTCTCGGAACGGTCGCCCCCGGCATCGTGCAACAGGATGATGCTGCCCGTCTTGCGCTGTTGTTTGATGCGCTGGAGGATGACATCCGCGCCCGGCCGGGCCCAATCTTCGGGGTCGATGCTCTCGAGCACGGTGAGGTAATTGAGGTCCTGCGCGATCTCGAGCGGGACGACTTCGGAGAGCTGGCTGGGGCGCGAATCCGCATTGTAGGGCGGGCGGAAAAGCGTCGTGGAGCGGCCCGTGATGCTCTCGATGAGCCGCTCGGTGGCGTCGAGTTCCAAGCGCACGCGCTGCTCGCTGCACAGCGCCAAATTCGTGTGGGTGTACGTGTGGCTGCCGATTTCGTGTCCTTCGTCGACGAGCTTGCGCACCAGATTGGGGTAATTCTCGGCTTGCTGCCCGACGAGGAAAAACGCGGCCTTTACCCGTTTCTGGCGCAGGATGTCGAGCACCTTGGGCGTCCACGTCGGGTCGGGACCGTCGTCGAAGGTGATCGCCACCTCGTGCTCGCCGCCCGCTCCCTGGTGATAGAGGCTCGGGTACTTCGGAAATTTCTCGTACGTCGTGCTAATCAACGCTTGGCTCGCGTCCTCGAGCGAGAGCTGGCGGTGCCCGTCGGCCGGGGAGATGTCGACGCTGACGATCTCGCCTTCGCCGATATTGGTGATGACACTCTTGGTGCGCAGCTCGCGCAAAGGGGCGAGATCGGCCGCGGAGATCTTCGGGGCGTTGATCAGATCCAGCGCCTGCCAAAGCTGCGCCTCCTCCGTGCCCAGGCGGGAGATGGCAAAGCCGGTAAAACCTTTCGCGCGCGCCGCGCGGGCCTGGTTGAGGAACGTGATCGCATCGAGAAACCAGACCTCGTGGTTGATGCCGGCCAGCGTGTAATCGAAGGAAGGATTGTACTCCGGCTTGCCGCTCTCGGTGTTGCCCTCGCCGGCGTAGGCGGCGCGGCTCATGGCGTCGGCAAAGGAGACCGTGTCGGCCCGTTGGTAACCCGTCTTCGTCGTGGCCGGCGGCGCTTCCTCCCAATCGTAACCGTAGGCCCCCAGGGAGATCACCCATTGGTCGGGATCGCCGTAGCTGGAAATGGCGTCGAGCCAGTTGTCGAACCAATTTTGCGCCGCGATGGGTCCCGGCGCGTCTTCTTCCGAGTTCTGATCGTGAAGCGCAGCGACGAAGTAATCGACGGGGTCGGAGAGCGCGTCGATGTCGAAGGCCTGCTTCTCCTCACCCACCGGGATCTGGAGCCAGAGCTCGAGGTGCGCAGCGTGCAGGCCGGCCGCGATGTTGTCGAGCAGCCGGGTGAAATCGGCCTGGTACGCGGGATCGAGCCCCGCCCAATCGATGAGCACGCCGCCGGCCTTGATGTCGAGCAGCCGTTGCTTGAGCGTTTCGACGAAGCGGGCCTGCACGTCCGCGGGGCCATGCGCCAGGTTCTCAACGGCCTCGGCGTCGCGCGCGTCGCCGGCGAGATTGGTGAGCAGGGGCAGGAGGGTCAATTGCCGGTTGGCGGCGAGGAATTGCAGGAGGGCGACGTTGTTCTCGCCGGCGAGGTCGCCTTGCGCGTCGGTCAAGGTGAACCACTCGGGACAAATGTGGGTGAGCTTGTCGGCGTGGGACGACAGCGAGTCCATGCTGTTGGGATCCCACCCCACGAAGAACCCGAGCCGGATCTGGCCGGCGGCCCGGGCGGGGCGGGGG
>CAXUAZ010000109.1:300-13278 GCA_964249195.1 uncultured Chthoniobacterales bacterium | reverse complement strand
GGTGTATGGAGGGGCGTTCCTGCGGGGCGCCCTGACGATCTACGTGGAGATCGTGCGGGGCACGCCGGTGCTGCTCCAGCTCTTCGTGTTGTATTACGGTCTGGCGAGCGTGATCCGGCTGCCGGCGTTCGCGGCGGCGGTGCTCGGGCTCGGGCTCAACTACGGGGCCTACGAATCCGAAATCTACCGGGCCGCGCTGATGGCGGTCTCACGCTCGCAACTGGAAGCCGCGCGCACCCTCGGGCTCTCGGAGTTCCAGATCCTGCGGCTGGTGCGCGGGCCCCAAGCGTTCCGGCTCGCGCTCGCCCCGATGACCAACGACTTCGTCGCGCTGCTCAAGGATTCTTCGCTCGTATCCGTCATCACCGTGGTGGAGTTAACCAAACAGACGGCGATCTACGCGACGAACGTCGGCAATTGGGTCGTGCCAGGCGCCCTTTGCGCCGCGCTTTACCTGTGCCTGTCGCTCCCGCTGTCCCACTTTGCGCGCCGGCTCGAAAAGCGGTGGACGACCTCATGATTCGCTGCAGGCGCCGCAACGGCCGAAGAATTCCAGCGAGTGCGTGAGCTCGGTAAAGCCGTGCTTGCGCGCAAGCTGCCGCTCCAGGCGTTCCACCGGGCATGAACCCTCCAGCGGCGTGACCTGCCCGCAGTCGGTGCAAATTAGATGGTCGCGATGATGGTGGCTGTCCGTCAATTCGAAGTGGCTCGACGAACGCCCCAGGTGCACCTTGCGGGCGAGCTTGAGTTCCTCCATCAGGTTCATCATCCGGAACACGGTCGCAAAATCGGGCGCCTCGCCGCCTTTGACGTATCGGCCGGCCGCGGTCTGGATTTGCTCCAGGCTGAGCGGCTCCCGGCCCTTCAATAACACCTGCAAAATAGCCCGGCGGTTGCCCGTCATGCGCAGACCCTTGCGCCGCAGGAGGGCGACCAGGCCTTCCAGGGTAAACGGCCCCGGGGAAGAATGTTGATGAGCGTGCATAGCAGCTCGCCAACGTAGCACAGGCGCCGGTCCAAAAGCGAGTGGGTTGCACACAATGAGTTCATCTGTGGCAAATCACTTGCATCTACAATTTGGCTGCCTACCTTTGCGAATCATGAATCGATTCTACCAGACCGTTCTTGCCCTAACCGCCGCTTCCGGATGCGTCGGGGTTGCCGCCGCCGCGCCCATCAAGGTGGCGTCGCTCTCCACCGTGCTCAGCGATGTCGCTCGCAACGTGGGCGGCGACAAGGTGGAGGTGGAGGAAATCGTCAAGGGAGGAATTGATCCGCATGAGTTCCAGCCGACCCCGGGCGACGTGGAGAAGGTCGGCGGCGCGAACGTGGTGCTGGTCAGCGGCAAGGGAATGGAAGGGTACCTGTCGAAATTGGAGGAAGGCGCGGGCGGCGGAAAGAAGTTCGTCAACGTGGGCGACGAGATCGGCGCCTCGCTCAAACTCAACGACGACGGCAAGGTGATCGAAGACCCGCATTGGTGGCACTCGGTGGCCAACGTCGAGAAAGCCGTCAACGTGGTGCGCGACGCCCTCATCGCCGCCGATCCCGCCGACAAACCGGCCTTCACCGCGGCGGCCGCGGCGTACGAGACGAAGCTGGAAGCGCTGGATAAATCCATCAAACTCAAAGTCGCCGAACTCGGGCGCGACAAGCGCAAGCTGGTCACCAGCCACGACGCGTTTCAATATTTTGCGCGCGATTACGGATTCAAGATTTACCCGATCGAAGGCGTGAGCACGGCGGACGAACCGAGCACGCACAAAGTGGCGGAATTGCTCGAGACGATCAAAAAGGAGAAGGTCAAGGCAGTGTTCTTCGAGAACACGCAAAACCCCAAGGTGATCGCCGAGATCACCCGGGAGACGCCGGCGAAGGTCGGGGGCGAGTTATACGCGGACGGGTTGGGGACGCCGGGCGGCGACGCGGCCTCTTACATCGATATGATGCACCATAACGTCACCACGATCGTCGACGCGTTAAAGTAGAAGGCTTCTTGCATCCCGGTTGCAATCTTTTCGTGCTCGAGTAAGGGTCCGGCGTGCGCGGTTCACCACTTCTGCAGGCGATCTTCGTCGTCGTCGCCTGCCTGTTTGCGGGCGTGCCGGTGTTCCGGTTGACCCGGCCCGCGGCCGCCGCGGTTTCGAGCCTTGCGGCCACGCCGGATCCGTCAGCCGCGAAGGCGGCGCCGCTGGAGCTGGAGGTCGATTTCGCGCCGCCGCCGGCGGATTTCTCGATCAAGAATCTGGATCGGGACGTGCTCGCCGGGCGGGGGCCGCAGGCGCATTTCACCGCGCATTGGGAGGGGGCGTCGCCTGCGGAAGGAGTCGATCTCGTGGTGCAGGCGCAATGGGCCGCGGAAAGCCCGGCGGCGATGCGGGTCGTCGCGCGGTTCCCCGACGGCCGACGGGTGGAGAAATCATTCTGGTCCGGCGCAAACGGGACGCTGGCCGAGGTGTTTACGCTGCCCGGGAGTTGATCGAGGTCATGTCTCACCATCACCTCTCAATTGACGACCTGACGGTGTCGTACCGCGGGGTGCCGGCGTTGCACCACATCAACCTCGAACTCCAATGCGGCCGCTGCGTGGGGCTGCTCGGACCTAACGGCGCCGGCAAATCGACCTTGCTCAAGAGCATCGTCGGCCTGACGCCCGTGGATACCGGCGCCGTGAAGTTCGATGCGCACCAGCACGGACCCACCCGGGCGGACAGTTCCATCGCCTACCTGCCGCAACGCAGCGTGGTGGACTGGGATTTCCCGCTGACCGTGCGCGGCCTCGCGGAGATGGGCCGTTACCCGGCCCTGGGCGGGTGGGGGCGGTTCGGCGAGAAGGATCGCGCCGCGGTCGAGCAGGCGCTCGCGGCCACGCGATTGCAGGATCTCGCGGACCGGCAGATCAGCGCGCTTTCCGGCGGCCAGCAGCAGCGCGCCTTCCTCGCCCGCGCCGTGGCCCAGGGCGCGCACGTTTACCTCCTGGACGAACCGTTCACCGGCCTGGACCGCAACGCGCAAGCGGTCTTGAGCGAATTGCTCCGCTCGTTGGCCGAGAAGGAAGGCAAGCTCGTGATCGTCAGCCACCACGATCTGCGCACGGTCGAGGAACTCTTCGACGACGTGATTTTCCTCAACGGCGAACTCGTCGCCTTCGGGCCGGTGAAAGAGACGTTCACGCCCGAGAATGTGACGCGCACCTATGGCACGGAGGTTTTCACCGGCGCCCCGGTTGTATGAGCCACCTCTTTCCCTTCGGGTGGCTGACGGAGCCGTTCCACTACGGGTTCATGCAGCGCGCGCTCGTGGGTTGCGTGCTGGTCGGGTTCACCAACGGTTTCCTGAGCGCGTTCATCGTCCTGCGGCGTCTCGCGCTGCTGGCCGACGCGCTCAGCCATTCGCTGTTGCCGGGGCTCGCGGTGGGGGCCATCTTCTTCGGGCTCGCGCCGCTGGGGCTTTTCAGCGGGGCGGTGATCGCCGCGCTGCTCGTGGGGATCGGCGGCCAACTGGTCGCTCGTTCGTCCCGGCTCAAAGATGAAACGGCGATTGGCGCCTTGTACACGGTGGCGTTTTCGCTGGGCATTATCCTGCTCAAATACAGCCGCGTCCCGGTGGATCTGACCCACTTCCTTTTCGGCAACATCCTCGGGGTTTCCAACGGCGACTTGTGGATCATCTATGCCGTGGGCTGCCTCTCGGCGTTGAGCCTTGTCTGTCTTCAACGCGGCTTGCTGCTGGCGCTCTTCGAGCCGTCGGTGGCGTCCAGCCTCGGGGTGCCGGTGGCCCGGCTGAATTACTTGCTGATCACGCTGATCGTCCTGGCGATGATCGCCAGCCTGCAGGCGGTCGGCGTCGTGCTCTCGGTGGGCTTGCTGGTGCTGCCGGCGGCCACGGTTTATCTTTTGAGCGACAGTTACCGCGCGCTGAGCTGGTACGGCGGATTGCTCGGCGCGGTCGGCGCGTGCGCCGGGCTGCTGCTCTCGTACTGGACGGATATCCCCAGCGGACCGGCCATCGTGCTGGTGCTGGGGGCGGGGTTTGTCGGGGCGCTCATCTTTGGCCCGCGATACGGCGTGCTCGCGCGGTATCGGCGCCCACGTCATCTGCACGGCGAGTCGCTCGCGCGGTGGACCGATGCGCCGAGGGCCTAGTTTCATGTAGTTTGCATTAAAGTTAAATTTTCTCTTGCACGTTAGTTGCAAGAAGGGCTATGGATCGGCCCATGAAAAGTCTTACGTTTGTTCCTTTGGCCGCGCTCGGCCTCGTCGGTTTGTGGGCGCCTTCCCGATCCGCCGCCCAGAGCCGCGACGTCGGCGCCGGCACCAACCCCGCCGCCACCACGCAGACCCAGGTGACGCCCGACGGTGGATCGGTCTCCGTCGATCGCAGCGCGCCGTTGGAGAATCTCGCGGAAACGGATCGCGTGCTCGTCATCGGCTCCCTGGACGAAAAGCGCAACGACATCGTCCCGAACCTCGGCGCCACTTCCTACGGCATCAGCGCCAACCAGATCGCCAATCAATCGCAAGGCCAGGACGCCGCGTTCAACCAGACCCTCCTGCGGGTCCCGGGCTTCGCGCAGGATTCGTACGGGCAGCTTCACGTCCGCGGCGAGCACGCCAATCTTCAATACCGCATCAACGACGTGCTGCTGCCCGAAGGCATCGCCGGCTTCGGCCAGGAACTCGACACCCGCTTTGTCGATAATCTCCAGGTCATCACCGGGTCGCTGCCCGCGCAGTACGGCATCCGCACGGCAGGCGTGATCGACATCCACACCAAGAGCGGCGCGTTTAACAACGGCAACGAGATCGGCTTCTACGGCGGCAGTTACAATACGTACCGGCCTTCGGCGGAGTTCGCGGGAACGTCAGGGAAATTGAGCTATTACTTTACGGGCGACTTTCTGGAGAGCGGCATCGGCATCGAGAGCCCGGATGGCAAGGACTATCCGATCCACGATCACACCGAGCAATACCGCGGCTTCGGCTACATGCAGTACGTGATTGACAAGACCAGCCGCCTGAGCTTGATCGTGAGCGCGTACGACGCCGACTTCCAGATCCCGAACAATCCCGGCCAGACGCCCGCCTTCGCACTCGCGGGCGTCGCGACCGTGCCTGGCAGCATCACGGCAGATCAACCGCTTGGCGTTGGCCAGTTTTCCTCCGCGCACCTCGACGAAAATCAGAACGAACAGAATTACTATGCCGTATTGGCCTACCAGAAATCCGCCGGGCCGCTGGATTTCCAGGAGTCGCTCTTTGTGCGCGACAGCTCGATTTTATTCCGCCCGGATGACCAGGGAGATTTGATCTTCAACGGGGTTGGCAGCCGCGAAGATCGTTATGTCATTACGGGCGGCAGTGAGCTGGACCTGAGTTACCATCTGACCGATGCACACACCCTGCGCGGCGGTTATCTGGTGCTCGTGCAGCACGCCAGCAGCAAATCGGCCACGCAGGTCTTCGCAACCGACGAGGAAAGCGCGCAAGCCAGCAACGTGCCCGAGCGCTTGTTGCTCAACCAATATAAGACGGGCGAGATCTTCGGCGTTTACCTCCAGGACGAATGGAAAATTACCCCCAAATGGACGGTCAACTTCGGGATCCGCTACGACCGCGTGGCCGAGTACGTGCACGAGGGGCAGGCGAGTCCGCGGTTCAACACGGTGTATCAGCTTACCCCGAGCACGACGCTCCACGCCGGTTACTCGCGTTACTTCACCCCGCCGCCTCTCGAGGTGGTGCAGTCCACGGGGATCAACCAGACCCTGGGAACGACCAACGCGCCGGAGGTGCTCAGCAACGGGCCAAATAAAAGCGAGCGCTCGAATTATTTTGACGCCGGCGCCACGCAGACGTTGTTCGGTTCGTTGCAATTGAGCGTCGACGGCTATTACAAGCGCGCCGTGCAACAGCTCGACGAAGGCCAATTCGGCGCCGCGATCATCCAGAGCCCGTTTAACTATCGCTACGGCGAGGTGTATGGGCTGGAGGGCACGGTGACCTACGTCAAAGGCGGGTTGGAAGCGTATGCGAACGCGGCTTATTCCTCCGCACACGGCAAGAAGATCGATTCATCGCAATTCCTGCTCGGCGCCGATGAACTCGCTTATATCAATAGCCACTACATCTACCTGGATCACGACCAGACGACGACCATCTCCGCCGGCATCTCCTATAACGATAAGCCGCACGACGCGCGGGTGTATGCCGACATGCTTTACGGCAGCGGTTTGCGCGAAGATTTTGCCAACACCGGCAAACTGCCCGCGTATTACACGTTTAATCTTGGCTTTGAAAAAGGCTTTGAAATTCCGCACGTTGGCCATGCGAAGGCGCGCTTCGATGTGGTCAATCTCCTGGATCGCGTCTACGAATTGCGCGACGGCTCGGGCGTCGGCGTCGGCGCGCCGCAATTTGGCCAGCGGCGCGGCATATACGGCGGGTTGAGCATCGATTTCGGCCCGCGGCCGGCCAAAGAGACAACGCCTTCTGCGAAAGATGGAAAGGATGGCAAAACGATCCGGGGATAAGCGGCAGCGCGGGCTTGCGCTGGTTCATTGTGAAATGCCATGATGCTCGCTGGACGTTAATTCCGGCAGCAAGGCCTGCCGGTGCTCGCGCAACCAGATGCGGCCTTTCGCCGGCGGCAGCCAGGGAAGGGGAGCGAGCTGGTGGCAGCGTTCGCGGTATCGGATTCCGCAATGGCCGTCGATCCAGGTCTCGTACTCTTCCAGCCACAGCAGGAAGAGTGCGGCGGTCCTTTGAAAGCGAGGCTCGGGCCGTCGTCCCAACAGGGAAAAACTGCGCCGCACCTCCGCGCAATCACCGTAGGCGCCCGGCGCCGGGTGTGCGCGCGCGGCGAGCGATCCGAGCCGGTTGCCCGCGCGAGCATAGAGAAAACTGCCCTCGAATGGACCGCCCGTGAGGTGCAATCCGGCGCATCATCCGTGCAATTCCACGGTGGCCGCCGCGACGCCCATGAGCGAGGCGTTTGCGGCGTTCAATGCCCACTCGCACCGGTAACAACTGCTTCGGCCGCGGGGGTGATCCTGCCGGCAACGATGGAATCCATGGCGTTCGAGCAAGTTCCCGTTCCGCCCAGTGGCGTCGCAGCCGAAGAACCACATTTGCTGCTCCAGCGCGTCGATCAAAAAGCGGCGCACCCGCAACCCGGTGATCCCGCCGGGCGCGCTCTCGACGCGTCCTTTTCGGCCAATGGCGGAGCCCTCGCGCTGGCGGGCAAATGCGCCGGCCTTAATCATTCGCGATCAAGTGGCCGCGCTTTGGCTTTTCGGCGTTCGGGCGGTCTTCGCGCTGCCTTGTTTGCCGTAGCGGCGATTAAACTTCTCAATGCGGCCCGCGGTGTCGATAAAACGTTCCTCGCCCGTAAAAAACGGATGCGAATAGGAACTGATCCCAACGTTCACGACAAAGTATTTCTCGCCGTTGATCAATTCGGTGTCCCGCGAAGTCATGGTCGAGCGGGTGAGGATGCGTTTGCCGCTGGTGGTGTCGACAAAGCAGACGCGGTTTAGCGTGGGATGAATGCCAGGTTTCATAGGTCGGTCAATTGCAAGTAATGTGCATCTAATCCTTGCGGCGTTCCCACACAAGCATTAAATGCAAATCGCTTGCACGAAACTGCTGTTTCCTCGCGACCGGTCCAGTCATCGACGCGTTCGAGAGCCCGCTGGATGCCGCCTCTCATCTCGGCGCCGCCTGCAATTGTCCAGGACCGGATCTATTTCCGGGCGCGCCCTTTGATCGCCCCGTGCGGATACAAGCCTGGGCAACAACCGAAAAGTTCCAGAAACGCCTTGTTGAAGGAGCTCAAGCTCGCGTACCCCACGGCGACCGCCGCCTCGGTCACGTTCGCGCGGCCGGTGCGCAACAGCTCGGCGGCGCGCTCGAGACGTTTGAGGCGCAGAAACTTCGGAATGCTCGCACCGGTCTCCTGGGCAAAGATGCGTGACAGGTAGAACGAACTGCAACCCACCTCCTGCGCCAGCATGTCGAGCGAGGGCGGGTTTTCCAGGTCGCGTTCGATCAGGTAACGCACGCGCTCGATCCGCTCGCGATTGCTGCGCTGGTGACGCTGGCAGAAGAGTTCGTCCGGGTTTTCATCGGGGTAGATCGTTTGGGCCAGGATCTCCAGCACGCGGCCGAGGTACCAGGTGTTGCGAGCCGGACCGGACACCGGCGGCTCCAGGAATTGCACGCGCGAGGCCAGCAGCGAGGCCGGCAACGCGCGAATTTCCAGGTAAGGCACGGCTTTCCCGCCGCTCGCAACGAAGCGGGCGATCTCCGGCTTGAATTTGGCAAGCTCGGGCGCGGCGAAGTGGTTGCGCAGGAAGGTTGGACTGATCTCCAGGGTGAGGAATCGGTGGAGCGTATCCGCCCGCCGGATCGCGCGCAGGCGTTTATCCTGGAGGGTGTATATGGCCACCTGCCCGGGGCCGATGGCCCGCTCGACGTTGCCATCTTGCAACGTGCCCGCCCCGGAGAAATTCAGACAGACTTCCAGGCTGCCGGGGTGAAACGAGCGCCCCCAATCCAGGTCGCTCGCCAGGCTGAAGTCGTGCCATTCAATGCTGAGCCCCTCCACGGAGTAGCTGCCGTGGATTTGGCGCCAGGTGCCATCGATGGGAGTCCAGGCGCCTTTCTCGGAAATGGAGTGCGGGGTGGTAATGGCGACTGGTCTATTGAAGGTCAACGCGCTTGCCCAACTACGCGCAATTCCGGGCGGATGCGATCTGGTTGGTCGTGGTGGAGCATTTCCGAACAAAGCCAAAGCAACCGGGAGGGGGCGCGGACCCGGTTTCTGCCCCAGACTCCCCCTACCATGAAAGCACCCGAGCTCCAATTCAACCGACCGCTTCCTTTCCTGCGCCGTGCCGCGCTTCTTGCGTGTCTGACCGGCGCGATCGCCTCTCCGGCCCTCGGCGCGCCTGGCCCGCAACTGGGCGCCATCAAGACGTATTTGGTTGCCCAGGTGACGAAGCTCGACGCCGCCGCCCATGATTTCCAGGGAAACGCCGAGGCTTATCAAAAGCTCATCGATGCCAATGGCGGCGATTACAACAAGGCCGCGTTGTCGAGCGGGCCGCAGCTCCTCGCACTGGTGAAAAAAATGCAGGGTGATTACCTCAACCTGCACATGAATGGCTACGAGACTATCGAAGGCATCGCGGCCGGCGTGCATGATCTGGTCGGCTATGACATCTACTTCGACTCGGGCGTGCCCAAGAGCCAAGGCGCGACCGATTCACCGGTCGCTCCGGTGGTGGTGCGCGACGCCAACGGGAAGACAATCGTCGACCGCGACGGCAACCTGTTCCATTATGTCATCGAGCCGTGCTTGTACGGCGCAAAGGGGACGTTCGTCGAGAAGTTGGACCCCGCGGCCTCCGAGGCGCTTGGGATCAAATACCTCCCGCGCGCTAACGTCGCCCTGGCCGCGGCCAAGGACGCCGCACGCGAAGCGGACCTCTTCGTAGCGTCGTGCAACGCCTGGCAGCCGCGGCTCGATGAATGCGTCGGCGCGCTGGTCTGGATGACGCCGACCTTCAACACGTACTTCAACGACCTGCGCGACTCCCTCTACAGCCCCAACCCGACCGCGTACATCTCCGAGAGCCGCGTCAAAGACATGCGCGGCATCATGAGCAGCCTGCGGCTCACCTACAACGCGATCCACCCGGGCTTGGAGCAGAAGGATCCGGCGCTCGCCCGCCAGCTCAAAACCGAGTACGACAACATCATCGCCTACATCGACCAGACGGACGCCCGCGACCAGCGCGCGCGCCAGGCGAACGGCAAGCTCAGCCGCGTCGAACTGGAGGAGATGGCCCAGCACGCGAAGGGAATGAGCGACCAGCTTGCCCCGAAGATCAAGCTCGCCGCCGCGGAGATCGGCGTGCAGGTGCCCCGCAAGCCGTACCTCTAGCCGCAGGTATCACTCCAACCCGATGAAAAAACTGCTCTCCCTCACGCTCGCGCTGGGCGCATGGTTTGGAATCGCGCGAGCGGATCAGGTGGATGACTTCCACGCGCTCCGGGATCGCATCGACACGGCGCTGCTGGACATCTACGGCGGCAGCCTGCCGGATGGAACAACGGCCGAGCTGCAAGCCGCCGCAACCGCCCTGCGCGCCGACCTGAACGCGCCCGGCGCGCGCGACTTGCTTCCCGCCAGCTTCTCCGCGGACGACAAGGAACGTCTCGCGGGCGTTCTGGGCAGCCTGCGCGGCACGTTGCAACACGTCGCCGCGCTGGAGACGCTGGACAATCAACGCGCCGGCCGCGCCGCTGCCGCCGAGGCGTGGCGCGTCATGATTACCCTGCCGCAGTTTGCCAACGCCGACGACGGCGGATTGCTCCTGCAACAGCCGCCCGCCGAGGCGAGCCAGCCGGGCGTCACGCAGGCGCTGGCCAAGGAATACGTCGTCTGGCAGGTCGAGCGCGTCCGTCAGTTGTTCGACGCGCTGCAGCACGCCATCGCGAACGACAGCGTGGATGCGGCGTTCCTCGCCGCGAGTCTTTCGGAGGTGCGCACCTTGAGCCAATTCCCCAAGTCGATCCTGGACGCCGCCGGGGTGAAAGCGCCCACCGTCGTCGGCGCTCCGCTGCCGTCCCTTGCCGAGCCGTATGCCTCCGGCGAGTCGCTCGCCAAACTCACCGCCTGGCGCGAAGGCCTCGAGGAAAGCCTGCCCAATCTGCTCAAGCCCGCGGACATCACGCGCCTGGAGCGCCTCCTGGTCCGCTTCGTCAAGGTCGTGCCCAAGGAGTACCGCAACGGCGTCGATAACGGTCAAATTACCATCCCGCTGGAGTATCAGGAAGCGGTGCAGTTTGTCGAGCAGGCGCAAGGGCTCGTCAACGAGCTTGCGCCCACCTGGCGGCGCGATCAGGCCGCCGCGTACCAGGCGCACCATGCCGAGCTCGTGACCAAGCTGGCGGCGCTGTCGCGGCAGATCGGGCAAATGGCCGAGGTCTCCGCTGTGGAGTCCGCCGCCGACGACGCGGTTAAGATCATGGAGCGGGACTTCGGATTGAGCGCGCGCCGGTCGGGCGACAAGGGACAGATCGTCGAGGAAACCGCGCTCGACGTCCGCGAGGCGCTCGGCAATTCCCTCGCCGCCGCGCAGGCGGGTCATTGGCAGGAGGCGGAATCCCTGCGCCTCGACGCCTACACGTCCTTCGACTCCGAGATCGAAGTGCGCGTGCTGCCGCGCAACCCCGCGCTGGCGACCGCCACCGAACGCAGCTTCATCGACGGCGTGGATGGCAGCCCGGGCATCAAAGCCCTCCTGGACCGCGCGGCGCCCATTGCCGAGTTGACGGCCGGCTACGACCGTGCGCTCAAGAACATGGATGCCTGCGTGTCGGTCCTCAAGGTGGCCGTATCCCCGGCGACGGTCGGGTTCACCGCCTTCACGATCATCGCGCGCGAAGGCATGGAAGCCATCGTGATCCTGGCCGCGTTGCTGGCCGGCATGCGCGGGGTGGAGCAACAGGGAACCCGTCGTTGGGTGAGCGCCGGCGCGTGGCTGGCGATCGCCGCGAGCGGGCTGACGTTTTGGCTGTCGAAGACGTTGATCCAATCGCTCGCCCGCTATGGCGAGAAGCTCGAGGCGATCATTTCCATCCTGGCGGTGATCATCCTGTTGATGGTGACGAACTGGGTGTTCCACAAATTCTACTGGGTGGGCTGGAACGCCAAGCTGCGTTCGCTCTCCAAGGCGTCGCAGCAGACCGTGACCGACCGATGGGAATGGCTTGCCCTGGTAGGGGTTGGGTTCCTGACGGTCTACCGCGAAGGCTTCGAGACGACGCTCTTCATGCAATCGCTTTTGCTGGAAGGCAGCATCTGGCCGGTGGTGGGCGGCGTGCTGTTGGGGGTGGCGTTTATCGCGGCGATCGGCGTCGGCATTTTCGTATTTGGGGCGAAGCTTCCGTATCGCAAGCTGCTGGTCGTCACGGGGGTGCTGGTGGTGTCGATCATGGTGACGTTCTTCGGCTCGACGGCGCGCCTTTTCCAGACGGTGGGCTGGTTGCCGATCCACCCGGTGAAGGGTCTGACGGTGCCGGCGTGGGCGGGAACGTGGCTGGGTTTTTATCCATCTTGGGAGGGCATCCTGATCCCGCTGCTTGCGCTGGTGTACGTGGGTGGGGCATGGCTGTGGGTGAAGCTGAGTTCCCGGCGGGCCGTCGCCTCGATTGAGGGGCGCACGCCCCACCCGGTGGCCGCCTGACCCATTGTAGGGCGGGCGCCTCGCCTGCCGTGGGTGGGGCGCGTCTTCAAACGGCGCGCGCCACCCACGTGTTTTTCGCCGATTATTGCGTAACAAACGCCCGCTCGCAGAGTGAACGCTTCACGGCGGTATGAATCGTAAACCACCCGAGCCGGCTAGACGCTGATCCCCACCGCAATCCGGGTCCGCGCCATGCGCGGAAAAAAACAGGTGCGCATGATGCGCATCGGGATGGCGCCTAGCTGTAGCGGCGGTCTATGACCGTCGGTGACTCGATTGCAAAGGGGAAACGTCTTTCCATTTAAACGCGTCAACCGACGGTCACACACCGCCGCTACAGCTAGGCACTCTCTATCGTATGTCAAAGAACGGGCGCTGAACCAAGGTTCACTGCTTTCTTTCATTTCCATACCGGGTTACATCCTTGGTGGACGCCCTTCCAGGTAGGGACGGCTCTCCGCAGCCGTCCCATTTGTCGGTTTGGGCGGCGGACGCGCGACTTCCATCGCGCGCTTCGTAACAGTGTTGATCGTTCCCCTCGTGCTCAAACTGGGAGTTTGGCCGCACGCGTTGATCCGCTTAAGTTCTGTTCGCCTTCATCGCTATCGCCCTGCGAGCGATTTCTCGCCGACTCGAATCATCCTTAAGCCTTAAGCCTTAAGCCTTCAGCCTTCAGCCTTCAGCCTTCAGCCTTCAGCCTTCAGCCTTCAGCCTTCAGCCTT
>CAXUAZ010000109.1:0-200 GCA_964249195.1 uncultured Chthoniobacterales bacterium | reverse complement strand
CGGTTCCCTGATTGGTCTTGGGATAGAGCCATGAGCATCGATCAAAATGCGACGGCGTGTATAATTTCCGCCAATCAGTTCTTCCAATATCCCACATTTACCTTGTGTCAGGCAACGGAGACAAGGTAAATTGTGGTGTTGCATGCAAAGCAGGACAAAAGCGTGCGATCAAAGCAGGACAGGCTTTGGCGCAGGGGAAT
>CAXUAZ010000108.1:0-13312 GCA_964249195.1 uncultured Chthoniobacterales bacterium | reverse complement strand
CTGGTCACTCCTCCGACCACCGGTTCGTATACGTTCTACATCTCGAGTGACGACGCGAGTTCGCTGTTGTTCAACCCGAACGGCAGCGCCGTAAGCACCACGCAGATCGCGAGCGTCAACAACGGCTACACGGACCCCGGCGTCTACACCAAACAGGCTTCGCAGACCTCCGCCGCCTATGCGTTGACTGCCGGCCAGTCCTACTACATCGAGGCGTTGCAGAAACAGGGCAACGGCGGCGACTTCCTGCAGGTCGCCTGGACGGGACCCAACATCACGAGCCCCACTATCATCCCGGGCAGCGCGCTGCAACCTTACAATCTCAACGCCGCACCGCAGTTCAACGGCGCCCCGTACGCTTATTCGCTGCGCCCCAACTCGGCGAACGGCACGGCCGTCGGCACGCCGGCCGCGACCGACCCCGAAGGGGGCACGCTGACGTATGCCATTCTCAGCGGGAATTCCTCGGGCGCGTTCGCGATCAACCGGGCGACGGGCGCCCTTACGGTGGCGAACACTTCGGCCGTCGTGCCGGGGCAGACGTTTGTTTTGAGCGTCGGCGCGCAGGATGACGGCATCGGCGGGGTATATCCGCTCGCCGCGACCGCCGTGCCGGTGACGATCACGATCCCGAAGCTCATCGACCAATGGCGGCAGGATAACTTCGGCCCCAACGCGGGCAACGCCGCCATCGCCGGCAACCTCGCCGATCCCGACGGCGACGGCCTCAGCAATCTCGTCGAGTACGCCTTGGGCACGAACCCAAACCTCAACAACGCCAACGCGATCGCGATGGATCAGGAGACCATCAACGGGAATACTTACCTGCGGCTCACGATCACGAAGAATTCAGCCGCGACGGACGTGGCCTACGCCGTTGAAGTGACCGGCGACGTGGGGACCGCGAGTTCGTGGAGCAGCGGCCCGGCGGTGGTGGAATCGAATACCTCGACCCTCCTCCGCGTGCGGGACAGCGTGGCGATCGGCGCGGCTTCCCAACGCTTCATCCGGCTGCGGATCACCCCGCAATGAGGAGTTTCCGAAATTGCTGACTTTCCCCGAAATGAGAATCATCCATCCATCATCGCTCCTGCCAATTTTCGCCGCGCTGATCTTGATGACGACCATTTCCGCGCGCGCCGCTGGAACCAACCTGCGGTTGATGCCGCTGGGCGACTCCATCACCCGGGGGTTCAAGAGTTCGAGCGATGATGGCTACCGCGGCCCGCTGTATAAAGCGCTCGTGGACGAGGGGAACGTGTTGGACTTCGTCGGCTCGCAGCGCAGCGGCGCGATGTTCGATCCCGATGTCGAAGGCTACAACGGCTACCGGATCGATCAGATCGCCGCGTTGGTCAATGAGAAGCTGACGACGTATCATCCGAACCTCATCACGTTGCACATCGGCACGAATGACATCGGGCAATCGTACCAGGTATCGACCGCTCCGCAGCGGCTCGCCTCCCTGATCGACCAGATCCTCGCCGTCGATCCCAAAATTACGATCATTGTGGCGCAGTTGATCTGCAATGCGACCCCCGCGATCCAGGCGCTCACCGACGCCTACAACAGCAAAATTCCCGCCATCATCGCCGAGCGGGCGAAGGCCGGCAAGCACGTCTCCATGGTGAGCATGAGCGCGTTGACCCCGGCCGATCTCGCCGATGGGTTGCATCCCAACGACGATGGCTACCAAAAAATGGCCGAGGCCTGGAATGCCGCCATTCAGCGCGTGATTGCCGATGGCTGGGTCGCGCCGATCGAGTTCGCCGGCGTCTTCGAGATCCAAAACGTGGCCAGCGGCATGGCGGTGGATGTTTCCGATGCCTCCCGGGAAAACGGCGGGAAGGTGGTTCAGTGGCCCTACGGCGAGAATTCCAACCAGAAGTGGAATTTCATCCCCACCGGCAGCGGCTACTATCAGATCAAGAACGCATACAGCGGGCTCGACCTCAATGTGACCGGCTCCTCAAAAAACGCCGGTGCGCCCATCGTGCAGTGGCAATTCGGCTCCGAGGGCAACGATCAATGGCTGCCCGCGCGGCAGGCGGATGGCGCCTACACGTTTACCAATCGCAACAGCGGTCTCGCGCTCGACAACACGGGCTCCTCCACCCAGGGCGCGCAGTTCATCCAGGCGGAGGTGAAGGATAGCGACAGCCAGAAGTTCAAGCTCATCCAGCATTGATCCCACGCGCCGCGGAATGGTCATCCTTCCACGCATCGAAATGTGGACAACGGCGCAATGTTGGCGTATCTATGTTGCTCCACCATCACTAGAGTCGTTTGTGACGCCGTTTCTCTATTAGTCTGGTCGTGCAAACTGCCCCCTGGCTCCCAATGATTTCGCATCGTTCCCCGGCGGAAATCCACCATCAAGCGCGCCGCGGCGGTTTCACGCTCGTTGAGCTTCTTGTCGTCATCGGCATCATCGGTTTGCTGTTGGGGCTGGTGGTGCCCGCGTTGGGTTCATTGAAACGCGCCCAGGATGTGACCACGGCGGCCTACAACCTCGCCGGGGTGCTCGAATCCGCGCGCAACATAGCCATCTCCAACAACACTTATTCCTGGGTGGGCGTCTATGAGCAGGACTTTGGGAATACGTCGGCGCCGGCGACCTCCGACACCCCCCCGTACAAGGGTGCTGGGCATATCACCGTCTGCGTCGTGTATAGTAAGGACGGCACGAAGTTGGTGGATGATTCCCTCACTGACTCCGTCACCCTCCCTGCCGCCGGCCTGGTCCAGGCCGATAAACCAATGGAGATTTATGGCGTTCATCTCAAGGCCGTCGCTGCGCCGGAAACTCCAAACTCCGACGACCCCTCGATTGAAAACAATCTTAAGGGAAGACCTTACCAGACCGACCTCAAAGAGAAGAATTTTACGGCGTTTGAGTTAACGCTCATCAGCAGCGAAAGCCCGGCCGTCACGTCGCGGCCATTTGTCGCTCAAGGCTACAAGTTTTCCAAAACGATCCGTTTCAATCCCCGCGGAGAAGCCAACGTGAACAGCACCCTGCCATGTACGAGGATTATCGAGTTCGGCCTGCAGCCGACCCACGGCTCGGTCAAGGACGATCACACGACGAATCTGGTCGCCGTTCAACAATCGGGCATCGGTGGGGCAGTCAACATCTATCGGCCATGAGGTACTCCATTGCCAAGCGGACGTCTTTAGCCGCCTTCACCCTCGTCGAAGTGGCGTTGGCGATGGGGGTGGCAAGTTTCTGTCTGGTGGCGGTCATGGCGCTGGTGCCCCTGGGTGTCGACACGAGCCAGTTGGCCTCCGACCAGGCGACGGCCAGCAGCATTCTCACCCACGTCCTGGCGGATCTGCGCGCCACGCCCACGACCTCGCCGCCAGGCCAGAGCGCCACGTCGTTGCAGTACGCGATCACGATCCCTGCCGTGGGCGCCACGACCACGCCGGTTGTCCGTTATTTCGGGAATTCGGCGCAGCAATTCTCTTCGACGCAAACTCAAGGCGCCTCGCGGTACCGCCTCACCGTCAACTTCCCCAATGTGACGCCCGATCCAAATCTTCCCGCGGGCGCCGTGGCGAGGACGGCGACGCCGATCTCATTGCTGGTCACCTGGCCGGCGCGCGTCGATCCTAACACCTCTTCTACCGGCACTCCCACCGGTCGCGTGCAGATCTTTGCCGGACTCAATAGAAATTAGCCCTATGTCGAAATGTCTTTGGGCCGCCGGCTCGACCCGCCGCCAGAGCGCCTTTACCCTCGTTGAAGTTCTGGTCGCGATGACCGTGCTCGTGCTGCTCATCGGCATGATCGCCCAGATGACGAGCGGGGTTTCATCCGTCATCAATCGCAGCCAGGGTCACATCGATACCGACGCGCAGGCGCGTGCTTTGCTGGACCGCATGGCGATCGACATCGGCTCCATGATCAAGCGCCCGGACGTCGACTACTATTTGAAAGGCCGGCCGGTCGAGCTGACTCAGGTCGGCAACGATCAACTCGCCTTTTTCAGCGATGTGGCGGGGTATTTCCCACCCTATTCAGATAAAACGCCGGCGTCCGGCTCCGGCACGCCTGACCCGAAGTTGCAGAGCACGTTGTCGCTTGTCGCGTATCGCGTCAACGGCAAGACGCTGCGCCTGGAGCGTCTCTGCAAAGGTCTGGCTTGGAACGGCGCTGAGACCAGCCCGGATTACACAATGAATTTCCTGCCGGTGCCGCTCGCCTCGCCGCTCCCCACTCCCCTCCCTTCGCCGCTGCCGGCGGAAACGCCGGAGCCCATCTGGAAACAAGCAGCCGATCCTACCGCGCCGGATCTTGATTACGAGCAGCTCGCGCCGCAAGTCTTCCGCTTCGAGTATTACTATTTGCTCAAGGGAGTCACCGCCACGAACCAGCCTCCCGTGCTGAGCCTCACCCCTTGGTATGTGAATGCCACCGACAAAGTTCATAACTCC
This sequence comes from uncultured Chthoniobacterales bacterium, assembly GCA_964249195.1. Lineage (GTDB taxonomy): Bacteria > Verrucomicrobiota > Verrucomicrobiia > Chthoniobacterales > SZAS-18 > CAXUAZ01. Next base: position 8,872 of record CAXUAZ010000108.1, on the reverse strand, counting down.
GTCAACGGAATGCAGGATGTCGCCGGGATCGGCGTGGTCCTGGCGGTCATCGACCCAAAAAGCCTTTCGCGGATCTCGAACGCTCAACTCACGGCCTTGGTGGGGCAGATGAAAGACGCGCCTACTCCTGGCTCCGGCACATTTACGAGCGCGGGCGATATTGAAACACAGTGGATGGCGGCAATCAACGACACCACCGTCACCAACCCAATCCCGCGAAGCGTGGCGGCATCCATCCGGATTTACACGCGATGCTTTTACCTAAACGGAGTCTCTCCCTAACATGAAGCCCATCCCCCCGTCTCCCAAAAACCAGGGCGTCGCCCTGGTGCTCGTGCTTTGTTTCGTGGTGTTGATCACCGGGTTGGTGATCGCCTATTTCTCCCGTGTTCTGACGACCCGGCAGCTTGCCAACGCCAGCACATCCACGGTGCGGGCCGACATGCTCGCCAACAGCGCGACCGACGTCATCTTGGGCGATTTGAAGGAGGAAATCGTCAACGGTTCAACAGCGTTGGCGCCGCCGGCGTCGGCATTGCCGGCTGGGAGCACCGTGTACGTTCCCACCAAGAGCATCAACGCGGTGCCGCAGCGCAACGCCACTCCTGTCATCAGCCCCGCCGGCGTCGACCCTATTCCCAATCTCGTCCGCCGCAGCGCGCGCAAGGATTCGGCCGTCGGCCAGGCGAACTACGTGGCGCCGCCCGCGCTCACGAGCCGGGCTTCGGCCGCGAGCAGCTCGACTCCGAGCGCCAATGGCCGCTCTGTGAGCGCGACGCGCTGGAACCGCCACTACCTGATCCCGCCCGCCACTCCGAGCACGACGATCTCGCTGACTTCCAGCACGCCGGTGGCTGATTTCACGCCGCCGGATTGGGTGTTCGTGACAGCGGAGCACGGCCCGGAAGTCCTGAATTCCCCTTTTCAGGGCGCCAATGGCGGCGCCGTGACTCCGATTGGACGTTACGCCTATGCCATTTACGACGAGGGAGGTTTGCTGGACATCAATCAGACCGGTTATCCCTCGGTGAGCAAGACCGATCACATCGGCGCAAAGCCTTCGCCGAGTTATGCGGATCTCACCCAAATTGGTTTAACCGCCACGAACGTGGATAATCTGCTGGCGTTTCGCAACTACGCAACGCTGCAGGCCACAAATACGTTCCCATCGTTGTTGCCGTCAGCCACCGTCTCGAATGACGCCTATTATCAGCATTTCGTCGTTGCTCCGGGGAATCTTCTGCAGGTCCCGTTGACCTTATGGAACAATAAAACCGACCAAGCGTTCCTGAGCCGCCAACAGCTGATTAGCTACTTTGTCGCCGCTAATCAGGACCCAAAAAATCCCCTCTTGCCGGCGGCTCTGCAATATCTTGGCACCTTCAACCGGAGCTTGAACCAGCCTTCGTATGTGCCTGAGGCGAACCGACTGCCTGTGCAGCTATCCACTAAAGGTGGTAATAACTCAGGCGATAATACTAATTATTCGAGCAACAACATCACCCCTAATTTTTTGACGGCTCGGGTCGTAACCACCTTCACACGATACGACGGGACAAAAGCTCTGGTGGGGGAACCGCTGGTGAAGAAACGCTTTCCCCTTAACCGGCTGGCCTGGATCACCTACAAAGGGCCAAGCGCCGATCGAAACATGGATGAACCTGACATGAAGCAGCTCATTGCGGACGGAATTACGGAAGACTTCTTAAAGCAGGGCAGCGGGACGCGCATTGAGCAATGCTTTGGTTTACAATGGGATGTCAAACATCCGGAAAAAAAATGGACTTACATCCATGGGACTAACGGAAATAGCGGGGCAATCCTGAATGTCTTCAATCCAAAAAATACGATTGATGTTACCCGCCTCACTTCAACTGATGCGAGAGAGCCAGATTTCTTCGAACTTTTGAAAGCCTCAATCAACCCGGGATCAATTGCCAAGAGTTCGCTTGCCTCCACCATCCTCGGTGAAAACATTGACATCACCGACGCTGCTCAAAACCAATACAAGTTAGATACTTCCCTTGATCGCGCCATCTTGCAGATTGGAGCTAACATTATCGACCAATTTGACACCGACGGCTTCCCCACCCAGATCAATTACAATCTCGGCGGTCTCGAGACACCCACTATTGTTTACGGCGATGAAAATCTGCCTTACATTTCGCGTGTACGCTCCTCGCTCATCCGTTTGGTAGAAGCATCACCTTCGGAAACGGCGACAAATGTCGGCGGGCAACCTATCATAGACACAGGCGTGGCCGCATTGATGAACTTTCCGGAAGTCTGGAATCCGCATGATTGGAGTTCCGCCAAATCTGCTCAAAGTGTTGGCTACGTTGCTCCAACCAGCTTTAAGATTTATGCCACCACCAACGCGGCAGCTGGTGAATCCACCACAGTCTATGTGTGGAACACAAACTTCAAAAACAGTTCTGATGCGACCTGGCAAGGAACGCCTTCCAAATCACCGGGATTCAATTCTGTCTACCATTTCCAGTTTGGGAACCCTATAAGCAACAAGGGAGGAGAAACCCGCAAACTGTCGGAAAAGAACACCGTAATGAATTTCACTCTCGGTTCCAACACTCTTTTCCGGGAGCCGACCATTCTTTTCAGGCCAGGTTACCCTGTTGGCAGTCAACTCGAATCGAAGGCGTTGGTTTCGACGAACACCGGCGTTGATGGTTTGGGTGACCTTGCCACTAATCCGACCTTCTTCGCGAGCGCCGGTGGGCTCAAGAGCGCTGTTGCCGCTTCGTCGTCGGGAAGCGGGTTTCCGCAGCAAGAAGCTTACCTTGGTTTCTACCTCGGCGCGCACCCACTGCGTTTTTGGGACGATTCACTTCCTGCCGGGCAGAAGAACTCCCCTGCTTATCAGACTCAATATGGTCCTGTCAACGACGTTACGTACACATTGGCATGCAATGACGGACTTGGGAATGGCGACTTTATTCTCTATGACAACAAAGGCGTTACCTCCACAGGCGGACCCAATGCCTGTCTGAACTCAGGGGTTGACGTGGGTTTTGGACTCAATGGAAATGGCTCCGGGTCTCCTCCGTCCGCCACGTCTCCGGGTCCTGATGCTCTCGATTACGGCGTTCGTTATTTCGAGACCATCGATCCCAGGACGAGCAGATTTGGAATGTTCGATCCTTACATTCACGACAATGCTAATAGCATTCCCCCTAGACAGAAAAGCAGCTTTGTCGACCCCGTCCAAGGGACGCTGAAAACCACTCGGGAAGGACCCGGTTCCGGTCAGGCTGGTTACATTGCTCTTCTGAATTCAGGTCTAAATAATGCCGAGTGGTTTCCATCCGGAGCAGGCTGGTACCACAGCAGCAACTTTGGAGACAACTGGTTCCGTCCAGGCCTGCTCTCCCAAAATAATCCAGCCGTGATACCGAATGGTACGGTGGCGCAAGGGGTTCCAACCGGCACGAACGTGCTTGCGATTTATCCCCCATTCTATTATTCGGATCCCGATGGAATTGTCCGTCGCGCTTGCGCCGGAAATGTGCCAGGCGGCACTAACGCCCCGGCATCTCAGACCGATGGTCTCCCGCTGGTCTATGCCAACGGGGCAGCAACCTCGTCTGACACCTCCAGCAATACCATTCCTAATCCCATGGACAGCCGGCCGGTGATTCTCAACCGACCATTCCGATCCGTCGCAGAGCTCGGGTACGTCTACTCTGGAACGCCTTGGAAGAATTTAGACTTTTTCCTTCAGGAGAGCGGCGACTCGGCCCTTCTTGACGTGTTTTGCATCAATGAAAATACGGACGACGCGGCGCTCAGCGCGGGCCAGGTTAACTTAAACACCCGTCAAATCCCGGTGCTTCAAGCCATTCTAGCGCAAACTAACAAGGATTTGTGGAATGATGCGAGTTCCACCGCGGGCACTGCCGCTACCACGATCCAAGGAAGCCCAACGGATGACTCGGTGGCCAAGCAGATGGCAATCGCCTTGGTTAAAAGAACCGCGGTAGGCGTGACTACCGGTCCCAATGCAGGCAATGGCCCTCAGCCTTTGCAAAACGTCAGCGATTTGGTCGGACGCTTTGTTAAACAGGTGAACGCCAGCAGCGGCGGCATCGACGGGAAAGCGTCTTATGATGGCTTCACCGCAGATCTTGTAGATCCTGCCTCCAAAATAAACACGGATGTTCGCACGCATAACATCCAGCGACTCGGAGAAGGCGCCATTCGCGCGCTTGCGAACGCGGGTCAAACCCGCATTTGGAATCTTATGTTCGACCTCGTAGCGCAAACCGGTCGCTTCGCCAGGCAAGCGACGAACCTAGATCAATTCAACGTTGAGGGTGAACAACATTATTGGGTTCATGTCGCGATCGACCGCTACACCGGCAAAATCGTGGATACCCAAGTGGAAGTTGTAAAAGAATGAAAAAACTTGAAATATTCTCCGTGATTACGTCGGTCGTCTTGGGTGCATCCTTGCTTTGCGCGCAAACTGAAGCTCCAGCTGATCCGCCTACACCGCCATCCGAGCCCTTCGTCAACCAAGCGCCGGAATATTCCACATGGACGATCGCCCGACAGACCATTCCCGGGCTAGGGAACCAGGCAGCTGATGCAGTCCTCCAAAGTGGAGCGGCAGCTCAACCGGAGAGCACGACAACCGTCACAAAGACTGGGCCGATACGTCATCAGTTAAGAAAAATAAAAACTGGAGAGCAAGAAGACATCTGGTACGAGCGTGGTAGCCGGATTACCATGGAATCGATCTGGAAAATACCAATGTTCGAAGGCAATACCAGCAGCCCAAACATGCCGCAGGGGCCGGATTTTCCTGAATTAAATTGGATCTCCGCAAAAAGTTTCGTCGGGACGCAGCAGTATCAGAACGTCGTCTACTTCGTTTTCGAGTCGAAAGTAAGTCAGATCCTCGCGGTTCAGTCCAGCGCAGTTGGATTGAAGATCGTGCCAACCTTCAATCGCGTTTACATTAACGCAGATACCCGTCTTCCGTTGTTGTTACAAACCGGAGACGTCCTTTTTCGCTATGCGTTTCACACGGCTCCTACGGAAATGCTCGTAGTTCCCTCAGAGTACCAAGCGATGTTCGACGCTTACGATAAGAAGAAAAAAGATGCGTTGAGGAAGCCCGCTGCGCCCTAAAATTTAGGGAAGTTGTAGCGGTCATTGGTTTTCGGAGACGGCGTGTTTCCGCTGCAGGCGATTTGCCGACAGCCCGGAATTACGAAACGTACCCCAAGATACGGCCAGCAGCGGGAGCACGCACGCTAAAGGGAAGTATGTCCGATCCTCGCAACGTCCAGCACGATAAGAAAGTCATCCAGGAAAAGGTGAAGCATGGCGAAGACCTCGCCAAAGGCGCCGCCCATGTCCCCCAGCCCGGCAAAAAGACCGCGGCCGAGAAGCCGCACGGAGCGCACACGGAGACCGAAGACGAGAAGGCTGGCGGACACCTGCACGGGTCCTGATCAGGCGGCGGTCTTCACGGGCGCCGGGGCGGCGGTCATCACCTGCGCGACCGCCTGCCATAGATCTCCCGGGCTGATCGGCTTGCGAAGCACCGTGTCCACTTTTGGAAGGATCTTGCCCGGTCCCAGCAAGGTGTCGGCAAATCCGGTCAACAGAATGACCGGCGTCGTTCCGCGCGCTTTGATTTCCTCGGCGAGCCGTTCGCCATTCATGCCGTCGAGGGCCAGCTCGGTCACCACCAACTCGAAATCGCCGGCGACAAATTTATCCAGTCCCTCCATTCCGTCCACGGCGGTGGAGACTTCGTGCTCGTCCCGGCGCAGGTATTCGGCCACCACTTCGCGCACCAGCGGGTCGTCCTCGACCAGCAGCACCCGCAACGGTCGGCCAACGCGGGCATCCGTCGCTTCCGCGCGACGGCCGCTCGCGCTCGAAAAAGGCAGACGCAAAAAGAAGGTGGCCCCTTTGCCCACCTCGCTGACCACATCAAGCTGGCCTTCGTGCCGCTTGATGATCCCGTAGACGGTGGATAATCCAAGTCCGGAATTTTCCTCACCCTTGGTCGTGAAGAACGGCTCGAGGCAATGCTCGCGCACCTCTTCGGTCATGCCTTCGCCGGTGTCGCTGATCTCGATCAGGACGGCGTCGGGCAGGCGCCGGGTGCGCAACGTAATGGCGCCGCCGTTAGGCATCGCGTCGACCGCGTTCAGGATGAGATTGGCGATCGCCTCGCGCAACTCCGCGCTGTTGCCCGGCACGCTCGGCACGGGATCCACTTCCAGCCGGATGGAGATCGCCTGCCCCGCCGCACGCGCCTGGCTTTTCCACTTCGGCTGCGTGATGAGCGCCGCCTCCTTGAGCAGCTTCTCCAGGTCGACCGGCAGAAAGATGTCGCCCGCCTCGCGCGGACGATGAAACTCCCGCAGGCGGTTGGCGATCAAGGCGGAATCGCGCGCCGCAGTGTTGATCGTCTTGAGGTACTGCTCGGACATGACCTTGTTGCTGAGCATGCGCGCGTTGTTGAGCAGCAGCAGCTCGCTGTAGCCGAGGATCACGGTCAACTGGTTATTGAAATCGTGCGCCACGCCGGTGCTCATCTGCCCGAGCGCCCGCAGGCGCTCCTGCTGGACGTTTTTGTGCTGGGTGGCCTTCAGCTCAGCCATCGTTTGCTCGAGCGCGAGCGTGCGTTGACGCACCTTCTCCTCGAGGATGTGGTTTTGATCCTGCATCTCGAGATGCAGACGCCGCGCGTACAGCAGGTTTTTGCAACGCAGGACGACCTCTTCGTTTTCAAACGGCTTGGTGACAAAATCGTTGGCGCCGCTCGCCAGGGCGCGCCGTTTCGTGACAGGCGTCACATCGGCCGTCAAGATGAGGATCGGCAGGAACACGTCGGCGTTCTTGTCGGCGCGCAGGATTTCCATCACGCCGAACCCGTCGAGATACGGCATGCTGAGGTCGAGCAGGACGAGATCCGGCTTGAAATCGGCGGCCATCGCTTCCACCTCGCGCGGGTCATTGGTGGTGCGCACATTTTTATATCCTTCCCGTTGAAGGATGTACGAAAGAAGGACCACGTTCGCCTCTTCGTCGTCGACGATCAGGATTTTGGATTCGGCAAACATCGAAGTCGTCTTCAACCCGGAGAAATCGTAAGCGCCTCGTCGATCGCGCGCAGAAACGTCACCGCATCAAAGGGCTTGGCAAGGAAAGCAGGCCCCGCGCCGCCGGGAGCGGCCGACCCGCGGAAAACCGCCGAAGCGCTCAAAACAATCACCGGAATGAACCGGGTGCGCGAGTCGTGCCGCAGGCGGCGGAGGAGGGCGGCGTCTCCCAATTCATCCGAGTCAACCAGGATTAAGTCCGGTCGAGTTCTCGCGGCAAGGTCGAGACCTTCCGCTTGGTCGGTTGCGGTCAACAAGTGGACGGCGGGCCGCCGTTCCAGGAGTTGTTCGACCAGGCGAGCCTCGGCCGCGCTGCCCGCGAGGTACAGCAGGGTGCGCTTCGGCGCGCCCCCAGGCGCCGCGGGCAATTGTTTCGGGGCGGCCGCTTCGCGCGCCGGCGCCGGCGCGGGATCGGCGGCGGGCAGTTCGCTGAAAAACGTCGCTCCCCAGCCCAGCCGCGCACGCACGCCGATGGCGCCGCCCATCGCGTCCATCAGGCGCTTGGCGATGGCCAGGCCGATGCCCGCGCCCTGCTGGCCGGCCGACGACGAGACCGTCAGCCGGTCAAAGGCCGTGAAAAGCTGGGCGCAATCCTCCTCCGCGAGCCCCTGCCCCTGATCGGTGATCGCCAGGCGGAGGCGGCCGCCCGACACCCGCCGGCAGGCGAAGCGGACCTGGCCGCCGATCGGGCTGTGCTTGACGGCATTGGAGACAAGGTTCAAGAGCACCTGGTCCAGCCGCGTCCGGTCGCCTACCCCGACGCACGAGCCGGAACACGGCGGATGCCGGAAAGTGACGCCGCGTTGCAAGGCAAGCGGCGCTAGCAGGATGAAGGCCCTCTCCAACGCGGCGGCGAGATCGACCGGCTCGCTCGTGAGCGTCACTCGGCCCGTTTCGATGCGCGCCAGATCGAGCGCGTCGTCCACGAGCTCGAGCAGCCGCCGGCCCGCCTCGAGGATGTATTCGACGCTCTGATTGCGCGAGGCGCCGAGGTCCTCGAGTTCGAGCAGTTGGCCGAACCCCAGGATGGCATTGAGCGGGGTGCGCAGCTCGTGGCTCATGCGCGAGAGGAATTCGCTCTTCGCGTTGCTCGCGCGCTCGGCTTCGTCCTTCGCCGCGCGTAACGCCTCCTGGGCCCGGCGGCGCTCCGAGACGTCCATGATGATGCCATCCCAAAGGACGTCGCCATTGGCCAGCCGCTGCGGACGGGAAGCGGCCTGCACCCATTTCTCCCCCGTTGGCAGGACGAAGCGCCCTTCCCAATGCCACGCCTGCAGCGAGCTCGCCGATTGCGAGAGCGAGCGGTAGAGCGAGGCCTGATCGTCGGGATGCACGGCCCCGAGGACCAGTTGGGGATTGGAGATCAGCGCGGCCGGCTCCATGCCGTACACCTCGCGGCTGCCCTCGCTGGCAAAAGGCAGCGCCATCGTGCCGTCGCTGCGCAGCAGGAACTGGTAGACCATCCCCGGCGTGTTGGCGACGATCCGCTGGTAACGCGCCTCCACCAGTTGCAGCGCCTCCTTGTTTCGCTCGCGTCCGATCACCGTCGAGAGCAGGTCGGCCACCGTGCCGAGGAAGGTCACCTCTTCGTGGTTAAATTCCCGGGGCGAAAGGGACAGGGCGCACACCGTGCCGAAGGGTTCGCCGCCGTCGCCGGCCCGGATCAGCACACTGGCGGCGCTGCGGGGGCGCAGGCCGGTGGCATCGCCGGTCACCGTCGGGTAAACGCC
>CAXUAZ010000107.1:0-13407 GCA_964249195.1 uncultured Chthoniobacterales bacterium | reverse complement strand
TTCTCCTCGAATGCGACGGTCTCTGCCAGCGCGCCCGTCGCGATCAACAGCAGCGCAAAAAATAGAAATTTTGCAGGCGCGCATACGTATTGTAACGCCTTGTAACGCGTGGCCGGCAACCGAGGAAATGGAACTTCTGGGCGTAGGGCGATCATCGTTTTCAAACAGCGCAAGGTTACATTTCCAGTAGATCAGAAGTCTTAAGAAATGTCAATGAAAAACAGACACGCACATGAAGCCTTGCCCTCGATCCTGAAAGAATCGCGGTGCGGGTTACAAGGATACGGGATGATTGCTTGATCACTCAGCCCATCGATAAAAGAGCGCGATCAGGCGCTAGCGTGGCAAATCGATCAACTTCGCGATTTGATTGATAAAGGCGTGCGGATCGGTCCGGCAGCCGCGCATAAATTCCAGCCATTCGAGCAAGTCGACCCGGCGCTCTCCCAGCTCGCATCGACTAACGTAGATTTGGCTGCGGCCGAGGCGAGCCGCCAGATCTTCCTGGCTCAAGCCCGCCGCCAGCCGCGCCTCACGCAACATGATCAAAATGCGATCGTAAGCGGGCGTGTAGAGCGATTTCTTGGAATTTTTGCCCCTTTCTTTAGAACGGCGCGGCTCTGGCATTGCGCCGATGCTTGCAATCGGTTTTAGATTAAACTAAATATGACTAGTCTAAAAGCGATTCAAACGGCTATCCTATTGCGGTTGCCCCCTTTTCGGCTAATTTTGGACTGATGAAAGCGCTCTTTGTTCCGTTGCTGGCATTTCGCCTTGGTATTTCCATTCTCCTGATTGCCTTTTCGACGGCTGCTTCGGCGCAAACGGCTACGCCGACGCCTCCACCCGATCCACTCGCCGGCATTCCGGTCCAAGTGCTCGATCAGCAGCAGGTGGACATGGGCGACCACACCGTCACGCTCAACCGCATCGCCCCGCCACCGCTTGCACCCCCTCCGCCACCTTCGACCTTGCCTTCGCCTTCTGCTCCTCCGGGCGTCGAAAAGCCGTGCAAGGTGGTTTCTCTTTCGCTTGATCAGCAAGATCAACGGTTTACCGAGGTGCGCGACTACGGCGCTTCCCGTCCCGAATTGCACGCCCACCTCAATGTGGACTTCCGCCTCTTCGGCGGCGTCTCGCAGCTTGAGACGAGCGATGCCTTCTACTTGTACATGCTGGCCTTCGATTTCGACTCCACCGACGCCAGCCTGCCTGACCCGACGCTCTCGCTGCCCGATCACGCCTCCTACGCGGTGACCGCCGGCAGCGCCGCCGACTACACCGACGCGCTTGGCGGCCTTGACGCCCTCTGCGCGTACTTCGACGCCAACCGCTCACAACTCATCACTGACTATCAAAAGCGGCGCGCTGACGCCCAAGCCCACCGCAACCAGCCGCCAACTCCCACCCCAACCCCGCGCGACACGGTCATCAACTACTGGCCGGTGAAAAGCGCCGTTTACCCGACCGCGCATTGAACCGGCTGCCTAAGATGAACCGCCTTCTCCGTCTCCTCGCCTTGGCCACTGTTCTTTACGGCACACATGTCGTGGCGCAGACCGCGATGGATCCTAATGAAGGATCCCGCTTGAGCCGCGACCCGGCGACCGGCATTCTGTTCCTTTCCTGGTGGGGCGTGAACGGCAGAACCTACTTCCTCCAGCAATCGGATAACCTCGCCGATTGGACTTATCTGCCGGTCATCGAGTCTGGCGCAGGGCAGGTCATCCAATGGGGAGCATCTTTCTCGGCCGACCGTTCATTCCTGCGGCTGCGGTATTCCAGTATACCCACGAGCGAGCCATTCACCGCCGACTTCGACGGCGACGGCGTGAGCAACTACGACGAATTGCTGCAAGGCACCGACCCTCTCTCCTGGCACGACGGCGACGGCACTCACGCGCCCAACGGCTTGCCGGATGATTGGGAACTTTACCACTTCGGCATGGTTGGCGTCGATCCCAGCGCCGACCCGGATGGCGATGGGCGGACAAACCTCCAAGAGTACCAGACGAGATCAGATCCCAATGACTATTACAACGGCGTCGTCCCCCTTCTCGCCGAGGTGAGCGGCGACGGTCAGAACGGCTATGTCACCAGCGGAACCACCGTAACGCCCGCAGTCCTCGCCCCGATTAAAGTGCGCGTCACCGATGCGCTCACCGGGGCGGCCATTCCCGGCGCATCGATCAATTTTGCCCCGACTGGCTCAGCCGGAGTGCGGGTGGCGACGAGCGCCGATCCGGGAGCAGTGTGGCAGGCGACGGTAAATGTCTATGCCGATGCAACCGGATATGCCTCTGCGTGGATCAAGATGCCAGCCGCCGTTCCGCCGGTCGATCAAGTCATCGAAGCTTCTGCCGCATCGGCCGCTGCCGTGCAGTTCGTCGTTCACGTCCCCAACGGCCTCGACAGCGACGGCAACGGTCTGGCCGACGCGTGGGAAACGGCGCACTTCGGCAACCGCGGCCACGATCCCGGCGGGGATGAAGACAACGACGGGTTAAGCAACGTCGACGAAATGATCGAAGGCGCCGACCCCACCAACCCCGACACGGACGGAGACCACGTTCCCGATGGCCAAGATGCCGTGGCCACTGATCCCGACCTCAAAATTCCACGGTACCCGGTTCCGACGGCCTACGCCGTAATCGACCTGAAGGATTTCGTGCCCGTCAGCCTTAACAACAAAGGACAAATGGCGGGTTATTCAGACGACGGGACCTTCTTCGATCCGTTCCACGGCGTGCGAGGCATTCCGGGAGTCTGGTCTAACGGGGAATTTCATTCCTTCGATTTGACTCCTCCCACACACCACTGGCCGGAGGACCCGATCGGCGTGATGTATGACGAGTGGCTAAGTGAACTTGCCGGCATAGATGATCAAGGCAACGTGTACTTCACCGATTACGCGTATCTGACCAATGTGAGCGACTCGTTTCAACCATGCTTCACCGGCAAGAGTCATTTCAACGGCGAGGGGTTCGACCCGATTGCTTACGACACAGGCGACGATTATCATCAATGGACGCAGCTTCTAAGCGTCGCGGCCTCGGGAGCTAAACTGAGCGAAGATAACGTGACGTTCGGCTGGTTCGACCCACCCGAGATGCGACAGGTCGAGCGAATGTCTGCGGGCGGCGCGCGGCTCAACGGTTTGCCAGATGCGAACGACAAGGACCTTACGTTCAATGGGAGGGTTTATCACAACGGGCCGGGATGGGATGATCGAATCGCCGAAGATGGGCAATACTTCTTCAACGACCTGGGACAAGCTGTGGGCGCCATGGTGGAGGGGGTGGGAACCAATCAGGTTGAGGACCTGACCAAGCCGTATATTAACGGCAACACCATTACGAGGCTGTTTGTCTGGCCCGGTGGTGCGAGTGCGCCAACCGTGCTCGCTGACAGCAGTCCATTGCCGTCGATCAAAGGTCTAAGCAACTATCCGCTAATAACCGGCCAGAGCGCTGAACTCGGCGCGACAATTTGGATCGGAACACAAAGTTGGAAGAAGAAGGCGCTCCCGCTCGCGCCGGGATCAGATTCATCGCGCGTTGGCGTGGGCGTGATGAACAACCACGGCCAGATGATTTCCGGCACTTCTGATCTTGGCGACTGTCTCTGGCAAAATACGCGGCTTTTCTCGCTCGATCAACTCGCCAGCGGCAGCGGGTATAAAGACGTTGTGGCCGCTCAGATCAATGAGTCGGGCATGATGATCGGCTCGGCAGCCCATGTGTCCACTGGTCCGGATGATCCAGTGTCCGCAGGCGTAAAAAACGTCGCCCTTGTCCCAATGAGGATCACTTCCGACAAGGCTTGGAAGGAAAAGAAGTTTCAGACTTTCGCCTACAAGCCAGATTTGACCAGCATAGGCAAGTCTCTCACGGTTTACTACAACGCCGTTAAAACCGCCGCGGATCTGCCGGGAGATTTCGATGTTTACCTCGAGACAGCGCAAGTTGATGGCATCGCATGGTTGAAAGTGTCCGGACCAGATTCCGGAACGCTTCTGGACGCGGATCAGTCACGCGCCACGTTCCGTAATCCCAAAGTGGGAGGCCTGTATGTTTTTCAGCTTTCCGTCGGAGGGCAAACAATTGGCAGGTTGCAGTTGTTCCTGCCCGTCTGTGGTCCTGACATCTCCTACTACTGGGGGCGAGAGATTGATTACTTCCGACGAGTGTTCGGGCCGTTGTATAAGAAGCATCTTGACGATGAGTTCAGCATGCTTTTTATTGATCCCACAGCCTTGTGGGTTCAGGAACAGGCCGCAGCGATTTCTGATATAAAAAGGATTGGCAACGGCTTGGACTGGGACGGGGACGTCATCGGACCCACCACGCCATGTGGACTATCAGTTACAAGAACCTTTCCACGGCTGACGCTCCACGGGCTCGCAGGGCGATCGATGGCAGAGACTCCGGCATACGTTATTGCATGGACGAAACGCAATAACATGATGTATGGGCTAATCGGCCGAGAAATGGGCATTCTGGAGCCCTTTCTGACACTAGGCGGAAATATTATGAACCTCCGTTCATCAGGTACGCTCGATTCGCCTGAGGCATATGCATCCTACCAAGCGGGATATGATTTGTACAGAGGAGCTTCTCTTGCTGAAGTGATGTCGAGATATGGCAATGCTATGCACACACAGGATGGGCTGGATGATCGTGAATGGCCATCGAACGAATTCTCGCAACAATCGCTCGAGCGCAGACAGGCCGAAGCTCTTTACCAACTGATCAACAATTAGAATCGAGGTCGTCATGCTTTTTCTTAAAGGAATTTTTACCCGGCTGAACGCTTATCGCGCCGATGATAAAGCTATGCCGCGCCTTTTACTTCCTTGGTACGTACTTCTCGCACGAGTGATTCTAGTCTTCATAGCGGTTTGTCTATCCGTATTTGCTATTGTGTGCGTTCAACTTCGTCAGACGGCACGCTTAATGAATGAGGGAAGAAAACGCACTTCCGATGCGGCTACGATAGGAGCGGCGCTCAAGCGATTCAAAACGGAACATGACGGAAAGCAACCAACATCGCTCAAACAATTGCGCTTCGAGGTTTATGGTGTAAACGTCGACATAAAGCCCTTCAAATTTTACCCTCCCGGCGTTCACAAGGACCATCTGGGTCAAGACGTAATGGCGGAATCTGTGGAGCCAAGGGATAAAGATCAACTGTTGCAGGTGGGCTGGGATGGTGAGCTTCGGTACGAGAATACGCGGCCGCTATGGCCTTAAGACGCGCCTGAGCCAACCATTAACCCAAGTGTGACCAAGTCCCGGAAATGAGGGTTGCCAAGTCGGTAATAATAAAGATGACGTATGAAAAGAAAGCTCCATTGTTTTATTGCCTCTTGCGCCTTGCTGATTTACTACCCTGCTTACGCAAGCCCTTCACCCTTCATCACACAGGTGAATGCGGCCTGGAGTACAAGCAATTATCCAGAAATTGCACGCTTGATCAATGTGGCGAAAGCAACGCCTCCTGTCGCTCCCGAGGTGTATGCGGCCTCTTTCGCGTATTCAATCACCATCCTTGGAGACCGCTCGCAGGCCACGCAAGCGCTCACTGACCTTCTGGCCGATCTCCCGGCGACGGCAACTCGTGCGACTGGCGTGATTCAGGCTTACAAGGACGCATTCGTGGCTCTGCCCGTTGGCAGTTCTTCTGGGCGAACGGCGGCGCAACTCGCGCAGATTCATGCCCGCTTTCCGTCTGAATTACCGATGGAACCTCTTTTGACTGCAATCGCCGCTGGACCGTAAGGTAGAAGTCTTGGGTGTTTCGTCCTTCTTCCACACGCCCGCGCTGCTCGTTCTAGCAAAATCTTACCGCGTCTTGCCGTAGCCGGCGCCTTCGCCGCGTTTGAACTTCAGCGGCGGACGTCCCCGTGCGCCGTTCCCGGGCTTTGAGTAACGCACCGGCGGACGGGCTCCGCCCTCGAGCTTGTCGAGGCCGGTCTCCTTCTTTAACTCCATGATCTGGTCGCGCAACAGCGCCGCCTTCTCGTATTCTAAACTCGCGGCGGCTTCAGCCATCTCGCCTTCCAATTCGCGGAGCACCTCCGTCAGGCTGTAGTTGCCGCCGCTCTCGCGGATCACGTTTTCCGCGATCTGCTGGCCCTTGAGAATCATGTGCAGGCTCTCCTGCACCGCCCGCCTGACGCTCTGCGGCGTGATATTGTGTGCCTTGTTGTACTCGATCTGCCGGGCGCGCCGATATTCGGTCACCTCGATCAGCTTCTTCATGCTCTGCGTCACCGTATCCGCAAATAGGATCACCGTGCCGTTGACATGACGCGCCGCTCGCCCCGCCGTCTGGATGAGCGACGTTTGGCTGCGCAAATACCCCTCCTTATCCGCGTCGAGGATGCACACGAGGCTCACCTCCGGCAGATCGAGCCCTTCGCGCAAAAGGTTGATCCCGACCAGAATGTCGAACTCCGCCGCTCGCAACGCTCGCAGGATTTCCACCCGCTCGATGGTGTCGATCTCGCTGTGCAGGTAACGCACCTTGAGGCCGACGTCGCGCAGGTAATCCGTGAGATCTTCCGCCGTGCGTTTAGTAAGCGTGGTCACTAAGATGCGCTCCCCACGCTCGATGCGCGAGCGGCACGCTTCGATCGTGTCGTCGATCTGGTTCTTGAGCGGCTTGATCGAAATCTCCGGGTCCAGCAACCCCGTCGGCCGGATGATCTGCTCGACGATTAATGGCTGGCCGTCGACAAACACGCGGAACGCATCGTCGACATCGCTCGAGCCGTAGCGCGCATCATAGCTCTTTTTTGGGTCGGACTCCGCTTCCGGCGTGGCGTAGCGGCGGATCACTTTCAGATTGGGCCGCGGAACGGGCGGCGCCTTCGCGCGCGCCAGGTAGGCGCCGGGCGTCTCCGCCGCGGCAAGGCCGGGCAAACGCGCCGGGATCATCTCGCCTTCGCCGATCGTTCCGGCGGCCTGCCGCGCGTGTGGGAGATACGTCTTGTTGCCCACCACGCTGTTGCGGATCTCGAAATCGGCCGGCGTCGCGCTCACGTAGATGATCTCGCGCTGATGACTCATGAACTCGTCGAATTTCAACGGCCGATTGTCCATCGCGCTTGGCAGGCGGAACCCATAATCCACCAGCACGCTTTTGCGCGAGCGGTCGCCCTCGTACATTCCGCCGATCTGCGGGATGGTCGCGTGGCTTTCGTCGACCACCAGGAGGAAGTCGTCCGGGAAAAAGTCGATGAGCGTGTACGGCGTGGACCCCGCGGGCCGGCCGCTCAGGTGCCGCGTGTAATTTTCGATCCCGGAGCAAAAGCCCATTTCCTGCAACATCTCCAGGTCGTACTCCGTGCGCATCTTGAGGCGTTGGGCTTCGAGGAGTTTGCCTTCCGTTTCGAACTGCGCCACGCGCAGGCCGAGTTCGTCGCGGATCGTCCCCATCGCGCGCCGGAGTTTGTCGTGCGGCGTCACGAACTGTTTGGCCGGGTAAAGGGTCAACCCGGGCACGGTCTTTTCCACCTTGCCCGTGAGCGGGTCAAACACGCTGATCCGGTCGATCTCGTCGCCGAAGAACTCCACGCGCACGCCCTGTTCGTCGAGATTAGCCGGGTAGACTTCGATCACATCTCCGCGCACGCGGAATTTGCCGCGCGAGAACTGGATGTCGTTGCGCTCGTAGAGCATGTCCACGAGCTTGGAGAGGAACGCTTCGCGGCTGATCTGTTGCCCGACGGACAGCGGCGTCAACATGGCGCGATAATCCTCCGGCGATCCCAACCCATAAATGCAGCTCACACTGGAAATGACGATCACATCCTTGCGCGAGAGCAGCGAACTCGTCGTCGAGAGCCGCAGCCGCTCGATCTCCTGGTTGATCGACGAATCCTTTTCAATGTAGGTATCGGTGCGCGGGATGTACGCCTCGGGCTGGTAGTAATCGAAGTACGAAACGAAGTACTCGACCGCATTGTTGGGGAAGAACTGTTTGAACTCGGAATAAAGCTGCGCCGCGAGCGTCTTGTTGTGCGAGATGACGAGGGTGGGCTTATTGAGATTGCGGATGACGTTGGCCGCGGTGAACGTTTTCCCGGAGCCCGTGACCCCCAGGAGGGTTTGGTGCCGGTTTCCCGCCCGCAAGCTGGCGGTCAGCTTCTCGATGGCCTGCGCCTGATCGCCGCATGGCTGGTAGTCGGAAGCGAGTTCAAAATCCATTGTGCAAAACCTACGCCGTTTGCGCGCCGACGGCAAATCGAGGCGCTGCTATTTCAGTGTAACATTGTAATCGGCCACGCGATCTTATCTCATTTTCAGCAATGATTTGGCCGGCCATTTAAAGCCGTCATGTTGAGCGAAGCGAGGGACGAGCGCAGTCGAAACACCCTACTGACTTTGGTTCGGTGGCGGTGGACGTCGATCAAAGCTGCCCGTGCGCCTGAAGAAGTCAGTTGGGTCCTTCGGCGACGCTCGCAAGCTCGCTGCTCAGGATGACCGGTTTTGGAGGCGGTCCTTTTCCACAATCCAGATTATTCGTGAAGTTCGTATTACTCCGTTCTACACGAAAATCGTGAGTCAACCAAGATCCGCCCCCTCTACGTTCTTGGCGGCGCTTCTCCGCGTGCCCGAAAATACTCCCGCAGAAACGCGAGATCGCCCATATCCTTATCCCGACCGAGCGGGAACTTCATTCGCCACAGCAGCCGCGGTGACGCAAAGGGAATTCGCACCCCTTGCACCTCGTGAACGACTGCTTCCTTTGCCGCTTCGGCGTACTGTATTCCACAAGCCGCGTGCATCAGATCGACGACGATCTCATCAGCCACGCGGACCACGTTGTATTCTCGCACGTCTCCGGCGTTTAATTCGCGCACGGCTTTATCGGGCAAAATTTCCAGCGCCTTGTAAACACGCCCTTCGTTCTCCGGGTTCGAGTCCATCAGCAGATCGACGTCCCCAGTTCGACGGGCATAGCCCGCGGCATTCATGGCAAAGCCACCGACCACCAGGTAGAGCGCTTCTCTCCCGTTTAGCTCGCGGCAAAGTTCTACTACATCTTCGAGGCAAGGCTCCCTCGATTCTAATTCGGACGAATCCTCGTCAGCATCCTCAATGTCCATTCGTCCGCCTCCTCGTGGCTCTTGAAGCGGTAAACACCCTTCGGAATGAAGGAAGTCTTAAACGCCTTCCTCCAGGCAACCTGATCTGCCTTCCCTTCACGACGCCGCGCCAAAGGGTGGGTAATCCCGACCCGCCTGCCAACGGTCTTGCCGATTTGCTCTTGAATGTTTACGGCGGCACTCACGTCGGTTCATCATGCCACGGGGCGTGCATGCGCGCCAGAGAGAACCGCGTCAACCAACTTTCCCAACAGCTTTGCGAACGCGCCGGGCATCAGGTGGAGGGAGCGGACCGGGAGTTAGATCCCGCAGGTTTTCGTTGAGTTGTTCGAGCTGATCCAGCAGGTCGCCAGCCGGAGGGCGCCCGACGACTTTGCGCAGCGGCTCGCCGTCAAGCTCGCAGACGTTCCCCCAACGACGGAGTCGCGGTGTCACTTGTTCGATCTCCATGATTCACGGCGCCGGGAGTGGCCCGACGGCGACCACGTTGTTGCCTTCGTTACTCTCGGGGATCTTGTTGCCGGAATCAATGTAGATCAGCAGGTACTCGCCCCCGCTGAACTGATCCGACGGCCCCTTGGCCTTGAACGGCAACTCGTAACTCGCGCCGGCTTTGATCTTGCCGCTGCCCGTACCCACAAATTTAAACGAGCCCAAATACGTATCCACGGACGGATCGAAGGTCGGTGACGGCGCCAGGTATGCCGTGACATCGAAACCTTTTGCTTTCTTCGCGCCGGAGTTGATCAGGGTCAGGTTGCCCTTCACCTTGACCTTCGACCCGCCGGCGATCAGCGTGATCTTGCCGGCGGTGAACGTGCCGGAGAGATCGGCCGAGGGCGTGGGAGAAATGTCGTAGAGGCGAAATACGTCTCCCGCCGAAGCGTCGGTCGCGTTGCCGGCGGCGAGCACCTTGCCGTCGGGTTGCAGCGCCAGGGCGGACACGTCCCGCGGGGCCGTCCCGGGGTTGAATGAAGTATCCACCGTGCCGGCGGCGGTGAAGCGCGCCACGCCAAAGTAGGGCCCCGTCACCGGCCCGTCGGTCCGCAGGTTTCCGCCGACGAGCGCGGCGCCGTCCGGTTGCAGGATCACTTCTTCCAGGCCGCCGTTGAACAATCCGCCGCCCACGGGATTGTACCCGGCGTCGAGCGATCCATCCGCGTTGAGCCGCGCGATGTGGGGAACGGATGCTCCATTGAAATGGTTGAACGCCCCGGCGATCAGGATGCGCCCATCGGCCTGCACGGCGATCGCGCGCACCTCGCCGTCGGCTCCGGCCCCCAGTCTGAACGCCGCATCGTAAGTGCCGTCCGCGTTGAGCCGCGCCACGCCCGGCGCCGCGATTCCATCGTAGGCGGTGAATGAGCCGCCGACCAACATCCGGCCATCGGGAAGCACCGTGATCGCCCGCACGCTGGCGACGCTGTTTTCATTGGTAAAACCGGCCCCGCCCGCGTTGAAGGCGGGGTCCAGCGCGCCCGTGGCAGTCACCCGCGCAAGGCAGGCGCCGCCGGCGCCGTTGTAATCGAGGAACGACCCGCCCACCATGATCTCGCCGCCAGGCAACATCGCAAGGGCGTACGCGCCGCCGTTGTCCGCGACGCCACTCCCGGGGTTGAAGGACGGGTCTTGCGTACCGTCGGCGTTCAGCCGGGCAAGGCCGGAGGCGGTTGGCGTGCCGGGCACGTTGAACTGGCCGCCGACGATTACCTTGCCGTCAGCTTGCAGCGCGAGGGCGTCCACTTCCGGGGCGCCGCCCTGGAGTCCGGAGAGGGCAGGGTTGAAGGCGTCGAGCGTGCCGTCGGGCGCGAGCCGGGCCACGCCGCTGCGAGGTTGGCCGCGAAACGTGGAAAACGCGCCGCCCGCCAGGACGGAGCCATCGTCTTGCAAGGCCAGCGTTGACACGGCGCCGTTGGCGTCGGGACCGACGGTGAAGCCGGGGTCGGCCGCTCCGGCGGTCTGGGCGCGGGCGTCGGGAAGTGCCGCGGTTGCGAGCAGCGCGACAACAGCGAACGCACCACGGAAGCGGGAGGTCATTTGCTAATACGCTGCCGAAGTTCCATCGGATTGCAAGGGCGGCGCCGGGTATTTGGGCTTCCAGAAGGCGGGCGCCCGCCTTAGTTTCGGGCGTATGTCGAGCTGTCTGGGTGAACTTTTTCGCGTTTCCACGTTTGGCGAGAGCCACGGCGGCGCCGTCGGCGTGGTCATCGACGGCTGCCCGTCGCGGCTCGAGCTGTCCGCATCTGACATCCAGAAAGAACTCGACCGCCGTCGCCCTGGTCAATCGGACATTGTCACCCCGCGCAAGGAAGCCGACGCGTGCGAGATCCTCAGCGGCGTCTTCGAAGGCAAAACGCTCGGCACGCCCATCGCGATCCTCGTGCGCAACACCGACGCGCGCCCCGAGGCGTACGCCGAGATGGAAACCACGTTTCGGCCCAGCCACGCGGATTTCACCTATCAGGCAAAGTATGGCATCCGCAATTGGCAGGGAGGCGGACGTTCCAGCGCCCGGGAGACGATCGGCCGGGTGGCCGCCGGCGCCATCGCGCGTAAGGCGCTCTCGGTTCTGTGCCCCGGCCTGGAAATCGTCGCGTATGTGAAGAGCATCTACCAGATGGACGCCGTGGTGGACCCGGCCACCGTCACGGCCGCGCAGGTCGAGAGCAACCCGGTGCGTTGTCCCGACGCCGAGACGGCCGGGGAAATGGTGACGTTGATCAAAGCCATGCGCGCCCGGGGCGATTCCGTGGGCGGGGTGATCGAGTGCGTCGTGCGGGGGGTCCCGGCGGGATTGGGCGAGCCGGTGTTCGACCGCCTGGAAGCGGACCTCGCCAAAGCGATGCTGAGCCTGCCGGCGACCAAGGGCTTTGAGATCGGGTCCGGCTTCGGCTCCTCGCTGATGACCGGCTCCGAGCATAACGACCCGTTTGAGGTCCGCGCAGGCCAGGTCCGGACCACGACGAATCGCTCGGGCGGCGTGCAAGGCGGCATCAGCAACGGCGAAGACATTTTCTTTCGGATCGCCTTCAAGCCGACCGCGACCATCGCGCAAAAGCAGCGGACGGTGACCGTCACCGGCGAGGAAACCGAACTCGCCGCGCGCGGCCGCCACGACGCCTGCGTCCTTCCCCGCGCCGTGCCGATGGTGGAGGCGATGGCCGCATTGGTCCTGATCGATCACGCCTTGCGCCAGCGCGCGATCGCCGGGGCGCCGCGTTCGGAAGCTACTTGAGGCTTACAAATCTCCGGTGGTGGAAATCCGGCGCGAGTTCGATACTCACCGCGCGGGCCGAAGGGGAGGGGAAACGTGCATATCAACCGACGCAAGCTGTTCATCCGCGGCGCGACCATCATCGCGGCGACGGCTTTGCTATCGACGACGGTGCACGCCGCCGCCTTTCTCTTCGACGCCACCAAGGCGGAACAAGCCGGCAACGCCGATTGGGTGATCGACGAAAATAGTAACGTCGCCCCACGCATCCCGACGCCGGCGGCCTCCGGCATTGCCAGCGGCACGGCCGAGACATATTGGACCGGCGCCCTTTCCGCCTGGGGTGTTGCGCTCGTCAAACTCGGGCACACGGTCGAGACACTGCCGGTGTCGACGGGCAAGATCACCTACGGCGATTCCACCAACGCGCAGGATTTATCGAAGTATAAAGTGTTCGTCGTTTGCGAACCGAACATCCTGTTCACCGCCGCGGAGAAGACGGCCATCGTCAAATTTGTGCAAGGCGGCGGCGGCATCTTCATGATCAGCGACCACACCGGCAGCGATCGCAACAATGATAATTACGATTCCGTGGAGATCTGGAACGATCTGTTTACCAGCAACAGCGTCAAGGCCAACCCGTTCGGGATCACGGTAAATTCAGACGACGTTTCTCCAACGTCCTCCTATTACGATACGAGCGCGAACGATCCGCTCACCAACGGAACGGTCGGCCCGGCGCGCAAAATGCAATATTCGGACGGCGCGACGATGACGATCAGCACGGCCGCCAACGCGAGTGTGGCGGCGGCGTTCTGGAGCACCTCGGCGAAGAGCAGCAGTCTGGTCATGGCAGCCTACGGGACGTTCGGATCCGGCAAATTTGCGATGATTGGCGACAGCTCGGTGGCCGATGACGGCACGGGCGCTTCCAGCGACACGCTCTACAATGGCTGGGACGAACAAAACGGCAGCCATTCTAACCTGATCCTCAACGCGTCCGTGTGGCTGGCCGCGAGCGCTGCGCCCACGCCCACGCCAACCCCGACGCCCATCTCTTCAGCTTCGACGCGTAGGA
>CAXUAZ010000106.1:0-13489 GCA_964249195.1 uncultured Chthoniobacterales bacterium | reverse complement strand
CGGCGAGTCCGAAGAGGCCGTCGACCCGTCCGCCGTCCCACCTCCTCCGCCAGATGACGGCGCTCACGCTCCGCCTCCGGACGATCCGCCCTTCCGCGCGTTGATGGATCGCAACTTCCTCAGCTACGCGAGCTACGTCATCCGCGACCGCGCCATCCCCGCGATCGAAGACGGCCTCAAGCCCGTCCAGCGCCGCATCCTCCACACGCTGCACCAAAACGACGACGGCAAATTCATCAAGGTCGCCAACATCGTCGGCGATTGCATGAAGTACCATCCGCACGGGAACGTTTCCATTGAAGACGCGCTCGTCGTGCTGACCCAAAAGCGGTACCTGATCGAGGGGCAGGGCAACTTCGGCAACATCTACACGGGCGACCCGGCGGCGGCCGCCCGTTACATCGAGTGCCGGCTCACCGACCTCGCGCGCAACGAGGTGTTCAACGACAAGCTCGCGACGTTCATCCCCAGTTACGACGGCCGCAACCAGGAGCCAGTCACCCTCCCCACAAAGCTCCCGCTGCTGCTCATGCTGGGCGCAGAAGGCATCGCCGTGGGCCTGAGCACCCGCCTGTTTTCGCATAATTTCGGCGAACTCATCGAGGCGCAAATCGCCATCCTGCAAGACAAGCCCTTCGAGATTTTGCCCGACTTTCCGCAGGGCGGATTGATGGACGCCAGCGGCTACGACAAGGGGCGGGGCAAGGTGAAATTGCGCGCGCTCATCGAGCCGAAGGAACATCTCGCCGGCACGCTGGTCATCCGCGAGCTGCCCGCCGGGACTACCACCGAGTCGTTGATCGCCTCCATCGAAGAAGCGGCTCGCAAGAAGAAAATCCGCATCAAATCGCTGGACGATTTCACCGCCGAGACGGTCGAGATCGAGATCAAGTTAATGCCCGGCGAAGACCCGCAGAAGGTCATCAAGGCGCTGTATCTTTTCACGGAGTGCGAGCAGTCCGTCTCGGCGCGGCCGATCGTGATTCGCGGCGATCGTCCCGTGGAGCTCGCCGTCGACGAAATCCTGCGCGCGAACACCGCGCAACTCGTCGCCACCCTGAAGGCGGAGCTGGAATTGCGGCGCACGGAACTGCTCGACGGCATCCACCAGCGCTCCCTCGCGCAGATTTTCATCGAGAATCGCATCTACAAAAAAATCGAGGAATGCGAAACCTACGAGGCGGTGCAAGCGGCCGTCCTGCGCGGGGTGAACCGCTATCGCGATCAACTCCGCCGGGACGTCACGCCCGAGGACGTCGAGATGCTGCTCGCCTTGCGGATCAAGCGCATTTCGCTCTTCGACATGACGCAGAACCAGCGCGACATCGACAAGCTGGCTGCGGAACTCGGAGAAACCGAGACGCATCTGCGCGGCCTCACGCGCTACGCCGTTTCCTACCTCAAGAATCTCCACAAGACGTACGCGAAATTGTATCCGCGTCTGACGAAAATCGGGACGTTCGAAGAGGCCAACGCTCGCGAGCACATCGCGAAGAACCTCGCCATCGCGTACGACCCTGTTAGGGGCTATCTGGGGTACGGCGTGAAGGGGGAAGGCGTCGAGCCGGCGTTTCGCTGCTCGGAGCTGGATCGCATCCTGACCGTCACGCAAGACGGCCGCTACAAGGTGATGGCGCCGCCGGAGAAGTTATTTGTCGACCGCGATCTGCTTCTCTACGCGATCTTCGATCGGGAGCAGGTTTACACGTTGGTCTACGGCACGCCGTGGTCGACGCACCTCAAGCGTTTTCAATTTGGCGGCGCGATTCTGGGCAAGGAATACCAGTGCGTGCCGCCAAAGTCAAAGATCCTGCTGTTGACCGCCGACGCCCTGGAAAAGCTCTATCTAAAGTACAAACCATATAAGGCGACCCGCGGCGCCCCCCGGGTGGCGCGCGCCGGGCAGGAACAAGCCGACGAACAGATCGTCGATCTCGCCAGCGTGCCGCTTCAATCGCCCAAGCATCTCGGCGCGGTGTTGAGCTATCGGGCGATCGACTGGCTTAAAACCACGCGGCCGCGCGGCTGGAACGAGGAAGGTGAAGCGCCGCTCGGTCCGCTTTTCGACAAGTCCTAAGCTATTTCTTCCGCCGCAAGCGGTTCCCTAAACCACTGAGGCGGTCCCGCACCCGGGAGCCGAGTTCGCGGGCGATCTTGGCGTAAGGCACGGCGCGCAGCTTCTCGAGGGTCCCGCCCCCGGGCGTGACGAACAAGCCTCCCGCCGTCATAAAATAACGAGGCGGGACTTCGTTCCACTTCGGGAGGGCAAACGTCAGGCGCTGCTTCGCCCGCACGAAATGAAGCAGCGCGTACGCCGTGTGACATTCAAAAACCCCCCGCTCGTTAATCTCCACGAGCGATTGGACAAAATCGAGGATCACCGTCTCGAAGTATCCGCGAATCTCTCCGCTCTCCACCGCCTTGAACACCACTTCCGAGAACGAACACACCGCCACGTCCAATTCCGAGTACGGCGCGCCGTAATACAGCGCGCCCCAGCCCTTGGCGCACTCGTCGAAGTTAAAATACTCCGCCGAAGTAAAAACCCGTTTCCAATCCGGGCTGCGCAGAAACATCTCGTTCATCACAGGCGTATTGCGGATCAGCGTGAAGGCGCCGCTGACGAACCGCTTGTAGACGCAAAAGATGTCGACGTTTTGCAAGGTCCGCGGCGAAGCAAAAAGCTTGAGGTCGCCCCAGACCAGATCAATGTCGCCAAACCCCCAGAATTCGCGTCCTTGCAGATGGTCCGCGAGCGCGAGGCCAAACGCGGGTCGCACGTCGCACAGCTTGTAAGGCCGCGGGATATTCACTTCGCAACCCGTCGCGGTGGAAATCCGCCGGACGAGTTCCGCCATCGGCATGGGGGAAAACCGCACCGAAGGCGGCAACTCCGCCGGCGGCGCCGAATCGCCCAGCAGACAAACTTCAAACTCCGGGTTGCGCCGGCAGCCGTCGAGGAAGAGCGGGAGATAATCCGGCCAATTCCCGTACCAGGCGATTAAAATGAGCGGCTTCGAATCCATGCTGCAAGTCCCTCCTCCATGGGCGTCATTACAACCCAGCCGCCGCTCCGCGTCCAGTCATCCTCCTCCTTCGGGCCGCTTTATTTGGGCGCCTCCGAAGAAGCGCCGGCGGATCGGCCAGGAATAGTTAATTTTTATCGCCTAGGTTACGTATCGTAACGCCTTGTAACCTGTTGGCGCCCGTCGTCACTCGGCGAGCCTGAGGAATAAATTTTCAAAGAACAGCCCGGACAAAAGAATCGCGGGTAATATCCAACATATCAGACGTCGCCTTGCATGTCAATGCTTATCTTTCATGCGCGTGCTCCAGAAAGGCATTGGAGCTTAACCGCCTCTGCGGATCGGCGCGCCATCGGTGCTGGACAGAAAGGCCATGAGCGAGCGCGGGCGTAGACAAAAGGATGGCGTAGAACACGCAAATGACAGCCAAAAGGCCCGCGCACAACGCCAGGCTGAGCGAACCGCCAAAAAACGGGAAGCGCCACGAAAGGACGTAAACCGCGGCGATGATTATCAGCGGCAGATAGACGAGAAAGCCGAAATGGCAAAGGAACTCGAACCCCGCAGGAAAGGGCTTCTGTGTGCCCCACAGATGGCTCGTACCGATTACAACGGCCGGAAAGAAGGCGTAATGAAACCCTCCGATCAAGGCCGCCGGCAGCAGGAGGCAGGCGAACGACAGAGCGGTGCGATGGGTGTTCACGGCAGATGCTGAAATTTTCTGCGGAGTCCTCCATCCCAGCGATCGGGGACGGCGAAACTCATCAAGGGAATAGGACCGTGTCCCATCGCAGCCAGAAATCAGTGACTCCACGGCACATCCTTCCGACTGCATGAGCATATGGATCGGAGGCGAAAAGCGCCGCCAACAAAATAAATGGTAAAGCGAGGAACAGAATGACCGGCAGGAGTACAAGTGTAACGAATACACGCAGGAAGCACTCCAAAACACCTGTCACAATGCTCTCAATCATCTCGGGAAGTTAGGCTGATGGAACTCGGCGAGGCAGCGAAAACGAGGGTTTACAGTAAGATATGGTCGCGGGAAACTAAGCGCGCCGCAAGGAAAACTAAGGAGGAGCAAAAGGCCCATAGAGCGGGTAACTCAACGCAAAGGCGCAAAGACGCAGAGAACTCGCAAAGGAAAGAAAAGGAGTAGGAGACAAGTGAGGCAATCGGTCGAGGGAAGAATCTCATCGCCTCCCGGAAGCGATTTGCCAACCATCGCGCGGACGCGTTAAATGCACGGTGTCATGAGCGCTCTGCCAAAACGCCTCTTTACCCCAGAGGAATACCTGATGCTCGAAAATCAGGCTGGTTACAAAAGCCAGTACGTCGCCGGGGAAATCTACGCGATGGCCGGCGCGGAACCTGAACACATCGACATCGTGACGAACATCGACTTTGCCCTGAAGACCCTCTTCGGCGAGCGCCCCTGCAAGTCATACACCACCGATCTCCGCGTGCGCGTCGCGGCCGGCGAGATGTATACGTACCCCGATCTGGTGGCCCTTTGCGGCGAACCGCTCTTCGACCGCTCGTCCCACCCGGCCGTGCTCCTAAATCCCCAAGTGATCTTCGAGGTGCTCTCCCCCTCCACCGAGACGTTTGACCGCGGAGAGAAATTCGTTCGCTACCGGTCCTTGGAATCGCTGACCGACTACGTGCTCGTCGCGGCCGATTCCATGCGCGTCGAGCATCTCACCCGCCAGGCGGACAGATCCTGGACCATGACCGAATATTGTCAGCCCGGAGACCGCGTGCCGCTCCGCCCGCTGGGACTCGATCTAACCCTCGCGCAGATTTACCGCCACATCGCCTTTTCGGGCGGTGCGCATCTCGAGTCCTAGCGTTAGGGCGGGCTTAGATTGCGGCGTCTGACATCGGTGGATCGCGCTCTCCGAGCGCGATGGGTGATACTCGCAGTGGCCGCTGCCCCCTGTTTTTCGAGAGCGGTTGCGCTATTAGTTTACCATCGCGAATCGGAGATCGCGATCCACCTCTTCTTGCTCGACGGACGGCGCAGCCCGCCCAAGTTGCCAAACGGTCGACGGCAGGGTTTAATCCCTTTGTCATGAGCGCGCTGCCTAAACGTTTCTTCACTCCGGAAGAGTACCTCGAACTCGAAAATGCCGCCGAGTACAAGAGCCAGTTCGTCGACGGTGAAATCTTCGCGATGGCCGGCGGAGGACGCGGCCACAACGAGGTGCTCTTGAATATCATTACCAAGCTGAATAGCCAGTTCCGCGGGCGGTCCTGCCGGGTTTATTTCCAGGATATCCGCCTGAGGGTCGCCGCCTCCGGCCTTTATACGTACCCGGACGCGATGGCGCTTTGCGGCGAGCCGAAGTTCGAGGGGAAACCGGGCGACCCGCCAAGCCTGCTCAACCCGGCGGTGATCTTCGAAGTGCTCTCGCCGAGCACGCAAGCCTTCGACCGCGGAGACAAGTTCACGCGTTATCGGCGGCTCGAAACGCTGCGCGACTACGTGCTGGTGTCCGCGCGCGAAATGCGCGTCGAGCACCACCACCTGCGCGACGACGGCGTGTGGACGTACCTGGACCACCGCGACCCTGAATCGATCCTGGAACTCGCCAGCGTGGGTTGCGAACTGACTCTCGCGGAGATCTACGAGCGGGTGACATTTCCCGACGCCGGCCAGGATTGAACCCTTTGCCAAGTTGCACGTGGTAATCTGCGAAGCCTGGTTGCCAACCGGCAAGCGGAAGCGTTTAATGTGCCTTTTATGAGCACCGCGCAAATCCTCACCGAGTTGCCCCGTCTCTCGCACGTCGACCGGCGCGAAATTGTCCGACGGCTCGTTGAACTGGAAGAGGAAGCACAGACCCTGGCCGACTGCGACGCCCGGGCAAACGCCAGTTTCCAAATGCTCGACGATTTGGAGGCCGAGGACAATGCCCGCCAAAACCAAGCCGGGCGAAATCTGGCTGGTCGACCTCGGAATGACCGCCAAGGTGCGGCCTTGCCTGTTGATGAGCGATTACCCTGCTGATGACGAATTAGCCCTGCTCATCGTCGTGCCGCATACTGCCTCGGTTCGAGGCAACCGTTGGGAGTTCAAGGCGAACCTGCGTTTTTTGCGAGCAGGAGTATTTCACTTGCAGCAAATTCAACCGGTGTCTCTTGCGCGGCTGGAACGGAAACTCGGCGAGATGCCGCCAGCCGTGATGGCGGAGGTGCGGCAAGCAGTGGTGCGTCTGCTGCGCTCGTAGTCATTCCAGCCGGCTCTCGATTTCTTAGAAGGAGAGGGTTTCAAGGAGCAGTTCGTCCTTGGGAGGCGGTCGTCTCCTCTCAGCGACCGCCAATGAGATGGTCGTATTCACTGTGGTGCCCGATCCAAAACCAAACGATGTCGTTGCCCTCTTCCACCGCTACTGCCCGGTAGTGAATGCCGATGCGGGCAGACCACATCGTCCGAACCTTCTTGAAATGCAGAGACGGGTGGCGGTCGTCGCTGCGCAGCAGAGCGTATGCCGTGTCTGCCTGCCGCTGAACCCGCATCGGCAGCTCCCCGTAAAATCGCCAGAACTTGACGCTGGCGCGGTGCCTCATACGTCCTTGCAACGCCCGGCGCGCAAGTCGGCCAAGGCTTCCTGCGCGAGCGAATCAAGGCGTCCTGCCTGCACGTCGGACTTAAATTGTTCGTCCCAAGCTTCAGCATCGAAATCCGCAAACCAATCGCGAAAGGCGCCAAGCTCGTGCCTCGAGAGTTCACGCACGGCAGCTTCGATCTCCTGGACGGTGCTCATAATGACGAGAATAATAACTTTCCGGCGAGCGGTCGACAAGCATGAGGTCTGTCATTCCAGCAAGCTCTCGATTTCTTCGAAGGAAAGGGTTTCGAGGAGCGGTTCGTCCTTCTCGCGCTCGACGAGGGAAGCGGTCAGTTCCTTCTTGCGGTTTTGCAACGCGAAGATTTTTTCCTCCACCGTGTTGCGCGCGATCAGGCGATAGGCCGTCACCACGCGCGTCTGGCCGATGCGGTGGGCGCGGTCCGTCGCCTGCGCTTCGACGGCCGGGTTCCACCACGGGTCGAAGTGGATTACCGTGTCGGCCCCGGTCAGGTTCAGGCCCACGCCGCCGGCTTTTACGCTGATCAGGAAGGCGGTCATGCTTTCGTCGGTTTGAAAACGCTCTACCTGCGCGGTGCGCTCGCGCGGTTTCGTCGAGCCGTCGAGGTAGCAGAAAGGCGTCTTGGCGGCTTCCAGGTGGGCGGAGAGAATCTTTAACATCGACACAAATTGGCTGAAGATCAGGACGCGGTGGCCGCCCTCCCGGATCTCCTCGAGGAGTTCGTCGAGGAGGACGAGCTTGGCGGAAGCGGAGGAGTCACCATCCGGATCGTCAGGAAGAGCACCCGTTTTCGGCAATGCATCGGGAGCGAGGCCGAGCAGGCGAAGGTCGCAACAGGCTTGACGCAGGCGCAGCAAGGCGGTCAGCACCAGCATGCGGCCGGCGCCCTTATTCTTGTCGCGACGGGCGGTGTCCAGTTTCAGGCGGCTTTGTTCCAGCAGGCGGCGGTAGACTTCCGTTTGCGCGGGCGTCAGGTCGCAGAAGCTCGTTTGCTCGATGCGGTCGGGGAGTTCGGCGGCCACGTCCTTTTTGCGGCGCCGCAGCAGGACCGGACGCAGCCGCCGCGTGAGACGCTCCCGAACGGCCCCGGCCGCTGGATCGCCGGAACGGGAAAGTGGTTGTTCGTAGCGTTCGCGGAAATCCTGGCGGCTGCCCAGATAGCCGGGAAGGGCGAAATGCATGATCGACCACAGGTCGCGCACGCTGTTCTCCATCGGCGTGCCGGTCAGGACAAATCGCTGGTCGCTGCGGAGCGCGCAGGCGGCCTGGGCGACCTGGCTGTCGGGGTTCTTGATGTGGTGGGCCTCGTCGAGGATCACCGCGGAGAATTGACGGGCGCGGTATTTCTCCAGGTCGCGGCGCAGCAGGGCGTAACTCGTAATGACGAGGTCCGCGGCGTCGATCCGGGCAAAAAGCGGCGCGCGGTCGGGGCCGTCGATGGCGAGAGTGCGCAGGCCAGGCGTGAACTTCGCGGCCTCACGCTGCCAGTTGTCCACCAGACTGGTCGGGCAGACGACCAGAGAAGGAAGATTGGACGCGGCCGACTTGGCGGTGGATAGATACACCAGCGCCTGGAGCGTCTTGCCGAGCCCCATCTCGTCGGCCAGGATGCCGCCCAACCCATTGATGGCCAACAACGACAGCCAGCGCACGCCTTCCTTTTGATAAGGGCGCATGAGGGTTTCCAACTCGGGCGTCAGCTTTACTTCGGCGGGTCTCCGCAACGCCCCCTGCTTTGCCCGCCAACCCGCCCACGACGGGGCCAGCGAGGCGCCCCATTGCTCGAAGGTTGACTCCAGGTAATCCCCCTGCGCCTTGAGCAACCGGTAGACCCCCGGCCGGGTCTGCGCCGGATCGCAGTCCCGCAACACCTCCTGCAGATCGTGCATCGCCTCGCCGGGCAGCACCGCGATGTGGCCGTTGCGCAGGCGCGTGCTCCCCTGCCCCGTTTGCAACAGGCGCTGGATGTCGATGGCTGAGAAGCGTTCCCCGCTCTGGCTCGCCAGCGTGATCTCCAACTCGAACCAATCCGTGCCCGAACCGCGCACGGCGATCTCCGGGGCGATCACCTCGATGCGTTTGGAGATGTTCTCGAAGCGGCTGCCGATGGTGACATTCCAATCCCGCTGCAACGCGGGGAGTCCTTGCGCGAAGAATCGCAGGATCGCGCCCTCGCCGCGCAACTGGCAGTGCCCGGTGGGGTCGGGATCGGAAAAACCCCAGCCCTTGAGCCGGTTGAGAGCGTCTTCTTCGGCGAGCGGGTGGCGCGTGTAAAGCACGCCGGGGCGATCCGGCGCGGGGAAGGTAAACGTGTCACGGTCCGGCGTGACGCCGATGTTTACCGTTCTGCCGTTGGCGTACAACGCGCGAAGTTTGCCCGCGAGCTGATTGAGGGACCCTTCGATGTCCAGGGCGAAGCGCGGGGCGGCCGGCAGGAGCTGGATCGGCGCGGGGGCGGCGGATGTCTTCCCGCCATCGAGCCGCAACTCGAAAAAGGCCGCCAGTCCGCGCCACTCCGTGTTGAGAAAGGCCGCGGCTTGCGAGGCCGGCAACGTCATCGACTTTTGCGTGAAGAGAAGGGCGTACGCCTCTGGCAAACCGGGAGACACCGGCCGCAATTCCCGCCCGCCCACGAGGGCCCAGGTCTTCGCGCCGGCGGGGAGCGGTTCGGTGTCGGGCGGCCATTCCACGGTCAATGCGAGCGAGCCGTCGGCGCCGTATTGACCGGTGAGCGGCGGCAGCAGCGGCGCGTCGAGCACATCGAGCACGCTGCTCTTGCCCAGGGTGACCCGGGGATGTCCGGCCAGGCTCGACAAGAAGCCCGCAAATTGATCGCGGCTCAGGAACGACATGCCGGCGGGCGCGGCCCCGGCGGCTTTGGCAAAGCCTTCGACGACGCGGAGATCCTGCGGCAACAGCGCGCGCACGTTGGCGGCGTTGCCGTCGAGCAGGGCGCGTTGGCCACCGGCCTGAAGTTCCAGCCCGACCAGGAGCTGGCCCTTGCGCCACGCGCCCCCCAGGTCCGGTGAAAGGACAATGTAAAGACGCGCGGTCGCCGAAGCATCCACCACGAACGGGATCACGGGCGCGACCGGGGCTGCCTTTGCCGACGCGCCCGCCGGCGCGCGGCCGACCAGCGACCAACCGACGGCCAGCGAGTGCGCGCAGATCGTGCCCCATTGGCGCGAGTTGCGGCAGGTGCACAGGTTTTCCACGTCGCTGAAGCTCTTGATTTTAAGCCCGGCGCTGTATTCGATCTCCCCTTCCCGCACGGTCCCGCGCAGGACGGGCGCGGTCCATTTTGCGCCGCTCACGCGCCCCATTTCGCACATTGCCCGCGCGTGTTTGATCGCCTCCCAGCCGCCCGCGGCGATGAGTAACTTCTCGGTGAGGAGAACAGGCGGGGCGGATGGCATGGGCGGGGAAGTTGCCCCCGCTCGCGGAAGCGCGCAACCGGGACGAACGGCGGCTTCTACTTTGGGGCTTTCGCGCTGGGCTGCCATCCTTTAGCTTGGCTGCCGATGCCTCCCTGCCGCCCATGAAATTGATTGGCGTCGCCAACCAAAAAGGGGGCGTGGGCAAGACCACCACGGCGGTCAATCTCTGCGCCTGCCTCGCCGCCGTCGGCAAACGAGTCCTCTTGATTGACCTCGATCCGCAGGCCAACGCCACCAGTTCCCTGGGGTTTGACGACATGACCGGCTTCAGCGCGTATGCGCCGCTGGTCGGCGAGGCGAATATCATCGATCGCGTCATCCCCACCCGGCACGACAATTTGTTTCTGATCCCGGCCGAGATCGACCTTGCCGGCGCCGAGATTGAGGTCGCCCGGCTCGACGATCACCTGGTGCGGCTGCGGGAAGTGCTCAAGCCGCTCACGGACGACGGCCCGTTCGATTTCGCGCTCATGGATTGTCCGCCGTCGTTGGGCATCCTCATGACCAACGCGCTCGCGGCGGCGGACGAACTGCTGGTGCCCATCCAGTGCGAATATTTTGCCTTGGAAGGCCTCTCCAAAATCGCGCGCCTCGTGGGTCAAATCCGCGACTGCGGCGCGAACCCGGGGCTGGCCATCGGGGGCATCGTCATGACGATGTACGACGCCCGCCGAAATCTGAGCCAGCAGGTGGTCAGCGAAGTGCGCGAGCATTTTGGACCGGTCACTTATGAAACGGCGATCCCGCGCACGGTGCGGCTCGGGGAGGCGCCCAGCTTTGGCAAGACAATCCTCGAGTACGAGCCCAACGGCAGCGGGGCGCTGGCGTATCGGCAGTTGGCGCAGGAGTTCATCCGTCGGCAGGAGTCGGAGGCGGCGCGGTAGCGAAACGTCTGTTTCTCACCGCCTGCCCTGCGCGTTGGACCGGCGCGTGCTAAGTTTTATTTGTTCGCCGCCTTTCGCCGACCGTGCTTCTCTCCGCTCCCCTGTTGCTCGAAGGCTACCGCCGGGGCCTTTTTCCCATGGCGCTGGAGGATGGCGAGATCGGATGGTTCTCGCCCGATCCGCGCGGGATCATCCCGCTGGAGGAAGGGGCGTTTCACATCCCGCACGGGCTGCGGCGGCGTCTGAAGCGGGACTCGTTCGAGCTTTGCATCAACGGGGATTTTGAGAGCGTGATCCGCGCCTGCGCCCGGCGCAAGGAAACGTGGATCAGCGAGGAAATCATCCGCAGTTACCGCGATCTCCATCTGCTCGGCTACGCGCATAGCGTCGAGGCGTGGCTCGACGGCGAGTTGGTGGGCGGGCTGTACGGCGTGGCGGTGCGGGGCGTTTTCTTCGGCGAATCGATGTTTCACACCGCGACCGATGCCTCCAAGGTCGCGCTCGCCGCCCTGGTCGACCGCCTGCGCGGACGCGGGTACAGTCTCCTTGATATCCAATGGACCACCCCGCATTTGAAGACGTTCGGCGCGGTCGACATCGCGCGGGCCGATTACCTGCAACGGCTCGCGGCCGCCCTGAAATTAAATTGCGAGTTTCTCGGTTAGCGCGGATCGCCGTCGCGGCGGCGTTGACCCTCGGCGCATCTGGCGCGGAGGCCGCACCTAAATACTTCGAGATGATCGAGATGCCGGCCGGCTATTACGTTGCCCGGCTGGAAGTGACGCAAAAGCAGTACGAGGAAATCACGGGGGAAAATCCCTCGGCCTTCCCCAACCCGGAGGCGCCGGTGGACAGCGTAAGCTGGGATGACGCGATGGCATTTTGCAAGAAGCTGACCGCCCGCGAAACCGCCGCCGGGCGCATCCCGCCGGGTTGGAGCTACACGCTGCCGAGCGACGCCCAATGGGATGAATTCAGCGTCGGCGCGAGCGCGTTGGGCGCCGTCACTTCCCTTGAAAAGGCGCGCGATTCGACTGCGGCCGTGGGCGGATCGCCGCCCAATGCACTCGGTTTGCACGACCTGATCGGCAACGTCTGGGAATGGTGCGCCGATTGGTATACAGACGCCATCCGGGGCAAAGATTCCAATCCCGACGTGCCCCCCGGCGCGCTTCTCCCCGGCCACGCGGAGGAGCAAATCTACAAGGTGCTCCGCGGCGGCGCCTGGGACACCTCGCCCTCGGATCACTTCAGCCCGGCCGCCCGCCTGCGCTACGCTCCCGGGATGAGCAATTACCACACGGGATTGCGTTGCATCCTGACGCAAACGCCCTCCGCTTGAAAGAGTTGCCGTCCGGGGCCGTTCTGGTAAACTGGCGGCGTCAGATTTGTTGCAATGATCATGAAAGCGTTTGTCTTGCTGACTTGCGGTCTTGCGATGCTGATGGCTCCGCGGTGCGCTCGCGCGGACCTTCCAACGCTGGTCCACGTCTTCGCCCAGACGGACACGCCTCTGCGCCTGACGCCGGATGGCGCCGGCAATTTTTATGGCGTCGAACCCGCGGGCGGCGACTACGGCAACGGCTCGGTGATTAAAATTGCCGCCAACGGAACGGTCGCCGTCCTCTATAGCTTTGCCGGTCCCACGGTTGGCTCCGCGCCCCTGCCGCTGACGCTCGGCGCCGATGGCAACCTGTACGGCTTCACGACACGCGGGGGCACGACCGCCACCAACTTCGGGAATCTCGGGCATGGCACGTTTTTCCGCATCACTCCAGCCGGGGCGTTTACCCTGCTGGCCAACTTCAACGTCTCCGATGATGTCGTCGGCCCAACCATCCCGCCGATCCTCCTGGCGGACGGATCGTTCGAGGGACTCGCGGATGGCTCCGGCAGTGGACGCGGGGGCGCCATCTTCCACGTGGATGCCAGCGGCGCGGTCACGGTGGTCGTCAGCTACCCGGAGGTGAACTCCTCGCGCAACGTCAACCTTCCCTCCAATCTCATCAGCGCGGGCGGCGGGGTATTCTACGCCTCGACTCCGACGGCCGGCCTCGGCTACGGCACCGTGTTCCGGCTCAACGCCGATGCCAGCACGACGCTGTTGCTGACCTTCGGCAACGATTCCAACGGCGGGCGCCCGGACGGGCTGGTGTACGCCGGCGATGGCACATTATATGGCATCACCGGCTCAGGCGGGGACAACGGCGCGGGCACTTTCTATAAGGTTTCGCCGCAAGGCGCCTTCTCCACCCTGACGAGCCTGACCGCCGGCTCCTCGAGCTTGGTGACGGCCGCAAACGACTCCGCGGTGACGCGCGCGGGCAACGTGCTTTATCATGTTCTCTCCGGTGGAACTCCCGCCCCCTTTTACACCGCCCCGGCCAACGTCGGCGGCGTATTGGACAATGGCGACGGCACATTCACGGATGTCACTCTAACCGCGGGCTTGGCCGGCGCGGGCTTCGGCATCGGTGTGGCCCTGGCCGACTTTGACAACGATGGATGGGAAGACGTTTACATCACTGGCTTCAACAAATCCGCTCTC
>CAXUAZ010000105.1:13194-13562 GCA_964249195.1 uncultured Chthoniobacterales bacterium | reverse complement strand
GGCAGGGTCAAGATGCAGACGGCCCTCGCACTTCGTTTCGACTACGGACGCACCGTACCCTGGGTGACCCGCAAGGGCCACGAGATGCGCGCCATAGCAGGCCCGGACATGGTCGTAGTGCGCGGCCACCACGAAGGCGTCGCCCGCGTTGTTGCCCCGCCCGGCATAGACGATTGCCCGCCGCGTTCCGGCGGGGCTCAATCGCTGGATCTGCGCCGCCATGCGCTGCCCGGCCTCGTCCATCAGCGCTTCGGCGCTTACGCCCGCGGCGAAGGCGGCTTCTTCCAACGCGGTCATTTCGGCGGGCGTTACGATCATCGCGGGACGGTCAGCGCGTTCGCCGAAATCAGCAAATTTCCCTTGCGCGC
>CAXUAZ010000105.1:0-13184 GCA_964249195.1 uncultured Chthoniobacterales bacterium | reverse complement strand
CTTCCCGCTCCGGCGCGCAACTTCCCTTTCCATGATCCCCCTCGATCCCGCCAAGATCATCCGGGGCAGCCTTGCCATCGTCATGGGGGGCGGCGCCGGGACCCGTCTCTATCCCCTGACCAAAGACCGAGCCAAACCGGCCGTCCCGCTCGGGGGCAAGTACCGGCTCGTCGACATCCCGATCAGCAATTGTCTCAACAGCGGGTTGCGCCGGATCTACGTCCTGACCCAGTTCAACACGACCAGCCTGCACCAGCACATCCAGGCCAGCTACAAGTTCGATCATCTCTCGGTCAGCCGCAGTTTCGTGGAAATCCTGGCCGCGCAGCAGACTCAGGAAAATACGAATTGGTATCAGGGCACGGCGGACGCCGTCCGGCAGAACCTGCGCTATTTCCTCGAGCACGATTGCGATTACTTCGTGATCCTAAGCGGCGATCAGCTCTACCAGATGGATTATCGCGATCTGCTCAGCCAGCACGTGCAATCCGGCGCCGACATCACGCTCGGCACGGTGCCCGTGGAACGCGCCGCGGCGTCGGATTTCGGGATCATGCACACGGACGCCGACCGGCGAATTTTCCACTTTCAGGAAAAGCCGAAGGACCCCGCCTCGCTGGACGAACTGCGCATCCCGCCCGCGCTCCTGAGCGACCTCGGCAAGGAGGCAGACGAAGAACTCTACCAGGCGAGCATGGGCATCTACGTCTTCAACCGCCAGGTGCTCATCGATTCCCTGGCCAACGAACTCGCCGACTTCGGCAAACACGTGATCCCGGCGGCGATCGACAAATACCGGGTGCATTCCTATATTTTCCAGGGTTACTGGGAGGATATCGGGACGATCCAGGCGTTCTTCGAGGCCAATCTGGCGCTCACCAACATCATCCCGCCCTACAGCTTCTTCGACCGCGAGGCGCCCGTGTACACGCGGGCGCGGTTTTTGCCGGCGAGCAAGATCAACGGCGTCAACATTCGCCGGGCCATCATCTCGGAAGGCTGCATCCTGACCGATGCGAAGCTGGAACGCTGCGTGATCGGCGTGCGGAGCATCATCAACGAAGGGGCGCAGTTGACCGATACCGTCCTGATGGGGGCGGATTATTACGAGGGTGACCCGCGCTCGGTGGCGCCGGCGGGAGCGCCGCCGATCGGGATCGGGAAAGGATGCGTGATCCGGCGGGCGATCATCGACAAGAACGCGCGCATCGGTGACGGGGTGGTGGTGACCCCGGAAGGCAAGCCGGACCATTACGACAGCGAAAACTTCTACATTCGCGAGGGGATCGTGGTCGTGCCCAAGAACGCCGTGCTGCCCAGCGGGAGCTGGGTCTAGGATTTTATAGTTCCGCCGCGTTCGGGAACTCCTTGAGCAGCGGCTCCTGCCGCGTCGGCGCGAGCAGGGGAGAGAGGAGACGCAATGCCCAGTTGGCGGGCGCGAACCGGTGCCGCGCGTACAGGTCGAGCGGCGTCAACTCCATGCCGAGCCGCAGCTTGGGATGGTAATTGAAGGGCGCGCTGTGGTACCGCGTGATCCCGTGCGCCAGCGCCCAACGCACGATGTCGCGGAACGTCTGGTGATACAGGTGCAAGGAGGCCGCCACCGCGCCGTCCAGGCCGATGTCGTTATCGTAAATGGCGTTGCCGAACACCGTGCAAAAGCTGAACGCCACAATCCGACCCTCTTGCCGCCAGATAAAGTACCGCGTCTGGTCGGGCATCCGCTCGCCGAGCGCGAGGAAATATTCCTTGGTGAATACCTCGAAGTGCACGTCCCCGCGCAACGCCACCTCCTCGTAGAGCCGGTGCAGTTGCGTCGCCTCGGCCTCGTCGATCGAGGTCTTGACCTCCAGCGCGAGCGGCGTCGCCTCGGCCTCGCGGAACTTGCGCCGCAGACTTTTGCGCGTCGCCTTGCCCAGGCGCTTTTGCAGGTAGTCTTCGAACGACGACAACCCCGCCAGGCTCAACCTCACCCCGGGCAAACTCCGCACGCGCGTGAATCGCCGGGAGCGCGTCAATCCCCCAAGCGCCTTCCGGTAAGAGCGCGGCAGGTCTTTGAACAGGATCAGCGAGATCCCCGCGCGCCGCGCGTACGCCTCCAGCGCCTCCGCGACGGCGGCGCAGAGTTCGGGCAGGTTTTCCTTGTTCCGCGCGCCGATTTGGCCGTCGCCCACGACGCAACCCGCCATCAGCAGGCGGACCGTCAGCCAGCGCCGCAACGGCCGGAGCAGCGCGCGCGTCCGGGCGCTCAGGCCCGCGGTGATATCCTGCGCGACGAGGAACAACGGCTGGATCGCCCGCGCCTCGCCCTTTGCATCGCGCAGCACGAGGTAGCGCTGCGGAAACTCGTCGGCAAACGTCTCCTCGAGCGTCTGGTAATACCGATAATCCTTCCAGTGCGGGCGGAACAAGGCGCGCCAGGTTTCCGGCGCGATGGCCTCGATGCGGTCGAACACCTCGAAACTGCCGCCATTTTTCCGCAACCGTCCCGCGAAAATCGGCGCCGGCCGAACCGCGAACTCGAGGGCCGTCGCACTCAAGAGTTAACCGGCTCAGGCGCTCCGGCATTCACCGGGCGGCTCTTGGAAGGCAGGTCGCGATCCAAAAATCCCAGCGCGTGCGGCGGCGCGATCACGCGCGTGCCGGCCGCCTGTTGCAAATGCGCAATTTGCAGGTGGAACGCATGCATCTTCGTCCAGTGATTTTTGGGCCGGAAATGGTGCTCGGCGTGGTAGCCGTTGTTGAAGAAAATCCAGTTGTAGATCTTGCCGTAGCTGCTCACGCCCCAGGCGATGGGCTCGTCCGTGTTGCCGCCGAAATGGCGGTAATACCCGTTGAGGTAGCTCAGGCAGTGGCCGAGATACATGAACGGCAAGAAGTAGATGATGAAGTGCCAGTTGAAGAGGGCCATCACGGCGAGGGTGACCATGAACGCCGCCAGCTCGAAGTTGCCCCAGCGCGCCTCGGCCGCGCCGCGCTTGCGCATCTCGCGGTTGATCGCCGCCGGGTTATCCCGGAAGAACGACAGAAACACATATTTCCAGACGTTCTCCGCCTCGCCATCGTGGCCGTGGCGGTAGATGGAGATCCAGTCGACGGTCTCGCCCTCTTCGTCCTGCTTGTCGCTG
This sequence comes from uncultured Chthoniobacterales bacterium, assembly GCA_964249195.1. Taxonomy (GTDB): domain Bacteria; phylum Verrucomicrobiota; class Verrucomicrobiia; order Chthoniobacterales; family SZAS-18; genus CAXUAZ01. The sequence goes on along the minus strand of CAXUAZ010000105.1, from coordinate 10,056 downwards.
TTGCCCTTGTGGTGCTGCATGTGGACCACGTCGTAGTAGGTCTGCGAGAAGCAGCACGAGATCGATTCCATCAAGCTGAAGAGCCGGTTGAGCAGCGGCGAGCGGAAGTATGGGTTGTGGATGAAGTTGTGCGAGATGCCGTTGATGTTGGCGTTGATGCAATTCGCGTAAACGAGCCCGAGGATGATCATGACCCACAGCGGCGCGCGCGGAAACAGGACGTAGAGCGAGATAAACAGCCCCAGGTGCAAAACGGCGGCCACCGTCGGGATAATGTCCCAGCGGGTATAGGCAAACAGGCGGGAGTCGGTCTTCGGGATTTCGATCTTGATCGGTTCGGCTTTCATGCGGAGCAGTGATCTTTAACATTCGGCGGCGCGCTTGCCGAGGATTTTGTCGACTTTTGTCGGATTAGGATTTTGACTGCCGCCTCGAAACCTGCCAATCAACCTTAAGCTGCCATGCAACTCTTCGTCGCGAAAAACGGTCAACAACTCGGGGCGTTCGACGAGACTCAAGTTCGCGCCATGCTGGCGGAGGACGCCGTGACCCCCGCGGATCTCGGCTGGCATGAAGGTCTTCCCGCCTGGCAGCCGCTTTCCGCCATCCTGAACCTTCCGGCAGACGGCGCTGTGCCTCCGCTTCTTCCACTGGCGCGGGTCGGAGCGACTCGGCGCCGTGGTCCTGAATAGCCTCCTTTTCTTCCTGACGATGATCCCGGCGATCGTGATGGCCCTGATGACAGGCGCCTTCGGTCAACACGATGAGGCTCTAAACCCTCTCATGTACCTCGGGGTTGGGATCTCGCTCCTGCTGGTGCTGGTGCTGTTCGTCGTGCAAGTCGTGGGAATCTCGACCCGCGGCCAATCGGTGGGCAAGAAGCTCTGCGGCGTCCGCATCGTGCGGACGAATGGCGCCCCGGCGGGGTTTTTGCACGGGTTCCTGCTGCGCAACGTCGTGGGTTCGCTCCTCGGAGCGATCCACTACGTCGGGCCTCTTTTCAGCATCGTCGACACCCTCTTTATCTTTCGGGACGACCGGCGATGCGTTCACGATCTGATCGCCGACACGCGAGTCGTCGTTGCCTGACGCGGCGCTGGGCCCGAGGGCGCCGCGGGGATTACACGAAGCTTACAATCCCCGCTTTGCATCTCCGCGGTGCATTCTGTATAACCGGTTTGCGCCCATGAACCCGACTTTGTCCATTTGCCGGTCCATCTCACACTGCGCCTTCCTGGGCGTAGCCGCGCTCGCGGGCCTCACGGCCGTGGCCAGCGCCGCCGAGCCGCGCGTGACCTTTCCGGACAGCCTCAAGGCAACTGCGGCGCCGCATGCCCTGACGGCCGCGCACCTGGCCGATCGCGTCGGCTTCAACATCCCGCTTCCCCTGCGCAACCAGGCCGAACTGGAAGCGCGCGTAAACTCAGGCGAGGTCCTCTCCGGGGCCGAACTCCACGAGAAATATTTCCCCCTGCAAAGCGACTACGATTCCGTGGCCGCCTGGCTCAAAGGGGAAGGGTTCGCGGTCGATGCCGTGGCCGACACGAACCTCGCGGTCTTCGCCCACGGCACGGTGGCGCAGGTCCAAAACAGCTTCCAGACGACGATGGGGCTCATCACGGCCCAGGGCGCCGAGCAGCCCGTGGCGCAGACCGCGCCCAGCCTGCCCGCTTCCATCGCAAGCCGCGCGCTGGGCTTCAGCGGCCTGAGCTATCGCCGGCCGCGGAGCCGCCTCGTCCGGCACACCGGCGCCACTCCCAAGGCGGTTCCAAGCGGCGGCTACCACATCGCCGACATCCGCAAAGCCTATGGCGGCAATACCTTGACCGTTAATGGGACCGCCCTCGACGGCTCGGGCCAGACCATCGGCATCGAAGCATATCTTTTTCCCAAGACCGCCGACCTCACCGCGTTCTGGACCGCCAACGGCATCACCCGCAAGGGCGCCGTCACCAACGTCAACGTCAACAACGGCACGCTGGCCACCGACGCCGACAACCTCGGCGAGACCGAGTTGGATGTGGAATGGGCCAGCGGCATCGCTCCCGGCGCGAACATCGTAGTCTACGCCACCAACGAAAACAACAACGACGATGCCGAACGCATCTACGCCCGCGCCGTCACCGATGCGACCGCCAGCGGCAGCACGCTGCATGTGTTCTCCAGTTCATACGGCCCGACCGAGGCGGCATTGACCACCACCGAGAAGAACGCCTACAACAATTACTTCCTGTCCATGACGGCGGCGGGCCTGACGTATCTCAACGCCTCGGGCGACATTGGCTCCGGCGACGGCAGCACCCTCACGCCGGAAGCCTACGGCGACTGCCCGTATGCGACCGGGGTGGGCGGCACCAATTTGCAGGTCAACGTCACCACCGGCGTGCGCACGAGCGAGGTCGTCTGGGGGCGGGACCCCGGCGCCTCCACCAGCGGCAGCAGCGGCGGGTTAAGCAAATTCTTCGCCAAGCCCGCCTGGCAGACCGGCACGGGCACACCCACCGGCGCCTTCCGCGGCATCCCGGACCTCGCGCTGGCGGCGGATTACCTCAACTCGCCCGCGTATTATTACACCAATGGCAGCGCGGGCGAGGTGGGCGGCACCAGTTGGAGCGCGCCGACGTTCGCCGGCTTCCTGGCGATGATCCAGCAAGGCCGGGCGCTCAACACCCCGGCGCGCGGCGCCCTCGGGTTTATCAACCCGCGGTTGTACGCGCTCATCGGCACGGCCAATTTCTACGATGTCACCAGCGGCAACAACGGCGCTTACACGGCGACGGCCGGCTACGATCTGTGCACCGGCGTGGGCGTGCCGACGGTGAACAATCTGCTGGCGACGTGGCTGGGGCCGGCGATCACGTCGTTCACGCCAGCCAGCGGCGCGGCGGGGACCAGCGTGGTGATCACGGGAAAGAACTTCTACTCCAACACGGGTTACCCTGTTTCCGTCACCTTCAACGGCACGGCGGCTGCGTCGGTCACCGTCAACAGCGCGACGCAGATCACGGCGGTTGCGCCCGCGGGCGTGACCGCGGGGTCGATCGTGGTCACGACGTTCGGGGACGCGGCCACGAGCGCGACGAACTTTAGCCTCGCCGTCGCTGATTTGACGGTCACCTCGACCCACTCGGGCAACTTCACGCAGGCGGATTCCGCCGATGCCTTCACGCTGACGGTCACCAACAGCGGCGCGGGCGCCTCCAGCGGCACGGTCACCGTCACGGACACCCTGCCGGCCGGACTGACCGCGACCGCGCTCGCCGGCACGGGCTGGACCGCCGCCGCCAATCACCTGAGCGCCACGCGCGCGGATGCGTTGGCGAGCGGCGGCAGTTATCCCGCCTTGACGCTGACCGTGAGCGTTTCGTCCACCGCGGCCGCAAGCGTCACCAACACGGTAACCGTCAGCGGCGGCGGCGAATCGAACACCGGCAACGATTCGAGTAGCGATCAGACTGCGATCATCGCGCTGACTCCCACCCAATCCTGGCGTTACCAATACTTCGGGACGACCGCCAATGCCGGCAATGCCGCGGATTCGGCCAACCCGGCTGGCGACGGCATCCCCAACCTGACCAAATACGCACTCGGCCTCAATCCACTCACGGCGGCGGCCAGCCCGATTGCCGAGAGCATCACCTCGGATGGTCATCTTGAACTCAGCGCGCCCAAGAATCCGAACGCGACGGACATCACGTACGCGGTGCAGGTCACCGGCGATTTGTCGGATGCGTCGAGTTGGAGCAGTGATGGCGTGACGATCGTCACGAACTCATCGACCCTCCTGCAAGCGTACGACGGCGCCGCCACGACCGCCGCCGGTCGGCGCTTTATTCGTTTGCAGATCAGCCGTTAGCCGGAGCGCCTTGGCGCACAAAATAAGGGAAAACCCTGAAGGGGCGGTGATTGAATACCGTTAGCTTTGGCCCGGCGACCGCCTAATGTGTAAGTCTTATGGCAACTGAAATCTCCTCCATCCAAGATGTATTCGTCGATCAACTCAAAGATCTCTACAGCGCGGAAACGCTGATCGCCAAAGCGCTGCCCAAAATGGCCAAGGCAGCGACTTCGCCCGATCTGAAAGCCGGGTTCAAGCTCCACCTCGAGCAGACCAAGGAGCACGCCGCCCGCCTCAAGAGCATCTGCGCCGAGCTCGGCGAGAAGCCGACCGGCAAGACCTGCCAGGCGACCGTTGGGTTGGTCAAGGAAGGCGACGAGGCGATCGAGGAAGACGCCCTGCCGGAGATGAAGGACCTCATGCTCATCGCCGCCGCGCGCCGGGTGGAACATTACGAAATCTCGGGCTACACCTCCGCGTCCAATCTGGCGAAGGCGCTGGGACTGACCGAGATCACCAAGACGCTGTTGACCACCCTCAGCGAAGAGACGGCGACCGACGCGAAGCTGGCGAAGGCCGGCGTGCCGGCTATCGCGAGCGCGAAGATCGCGGAGAAGTCCGCGTCGAGCGAGAAGCCGGATGGCATCGAGAAGGCGGGCAAGGCGATCAAGAAGGTCGTCAAGAAGATCACGGGTTAGGCGGCTGCGAACACGCTGGGGTAAGGGGAGGCGTGTTAGCAGGCGTTGGCAAAGGGACATAAAGGACCAAAGGGACCGAAGGGACATAAAACCGGAGCCAGCGAGACTTACGTCCTTTCTGTCCCTTTGGTCCTTTATGTCCCTTTCTGCATCAGCGGCTTAGATCGGGAGTCGCTCGCACCGGCTTAACTAAACGCCTACGCGGATCGCATGCGATCGTCGCGCCCGCCTCTCTCGCGCGCCTGGTGATGTGGCGAGTCGCCAAAAACCCGTCCGCCAAATTGACACCATCCCGCCGCAAGGCTATATGACCTGCCCGCTCTCGCGCTCGCGAGGTCCGCGGCGATCCGTACACCAGCGATTTTTCTCCAATCATGCCCATCAAAAAAACTCCGGCCCGCCGCGGCATCCGCCCGGCGAAAACTGTCTCCAAGTCACGCCCCGCGGCCAAGCTCGTCAAGGCCCGCAACGGTTCCCAGGCGAAGGCGGCCAAGCCGGCTCCGAAAACGACCGGGAAGAAGACCGCCCCGGCGCTCGCCAAGGCCCGCATCACCAAGGGCAAGTACGTCTACTACTTCGGCGACGGCGGCGCGGACGGCGATGGCTCCATGAAGCCCCTCCTCGGCGGCAAGGGCGCCAACCTCGCCGAGATGACTCGCATCGGCCTGCCGGTGCCTCCTGGGTTCACCATCACCACCGAGGTCTGCACCTATTTCTACGATCACAAAAAGACTTATCCGCCTGAGCTCCAGGGTCAGATCGAGAAGGCCATCGCCAAGATCGAGGCGTCCGTCGGCAAACAGCTCGGGGGCGAAAATCCGCTCCTGCTTTCCGTGCGCTCCGGCGCCCGCGACTCCATGCCCGGCATGATGGACACCATCCTCAACCTCGGCATGAACGACTCCGTGGTCGAAGTCGTCGCCGAGAAGAGCGGCAACCCGCAGTTTGCCTACGACAGCTACCGCCGCTTCCTCCAGATGTACGGCGACGTCGTCATGGGCGTGCAAAAACGGCCGGGCGAGGACCACGAGCCGTTCGAGACCGTCATCGAGCAGATCAAGGAAGAGGCCGGGGTCCATCTGGACAGCGAGCTCTCGGTCGAGGCGCTCAAGAAGCTTGTCCAGGCGTTTAAGGACCTCATCAAAGAGCGCACCGGCAAGCAATTCCCGCAGGACCCGCGCGAGCAACTCAAAGGCTCCATCGGCGCCGTGTTCAGCAGTTGGATGAACGATCGCGCGATCGTCTACCGCCGCAAGTACGGCATCCCGGCCGAGTGGGGTACGGCGGTCAATGTCCAGACGATGGTCTTCGGCAACATGGGCGAATCGAGCGCGACCGGCGTGGCGTTCACCCGGGACCCGGCGACGGGCGAGAAGGTTTTCTACGGCGAATATCTCATCAACGCCCAGGGCGAGGACGTGGTCGCCGGCGTGCGGACGCCCAACCCGGTGGCGCAGCTCGCCAAGGAAATGCCCGCCGCGCACAAGGAGCTGCTCAAGGTTCGCGACACGCTGGAAAAACATTTCCGCGACATGCAGGACCTGGAGTTCACCGTGGAGGACAACCGCCTCTACATCCTCCAGACCCGCAACGGCAAACGCACCGGCACCGCCGCGGTCCGCATCGCGGTCGAGATGGTGGCCGAGAAGGCGATCTCCAAGGAAGAAGCGGTCCGCCGCATCCCCGCCGACAGCTTGAGCCAGATCCTCGCGCCGATCTTCGACCGTAAATCCGCCAAGGGCGCGCAGAAAATCGGCAGCGGCCTCCCAGCCGGCCCGGGCGCCGCGAGCGGCAAGATCGTTTTCAACGCCGAAGACGCGGTGGAAATGGAAGCGCGCGGGGAGAAGGTCGTGCTGGTCCGGGTCGAGACGAGCCCCGAAGATCTGCGCGGCATGATCGCGGCCGAGGGCATCCTGACGGCGCGCGGCGGCGTGAGTTCGCACGCGGCGCTGGTGGCCCGGCAGATGGGCAAGGTGTGCGTCTGCGGCGCGTCGAATCTCGTGATCGATTACGCGAAGAAGACCGTGACCGCAGGGGACGTCGTGCTCAACAAGGGCGACTTCATTTCCATCGACGGCACGAGCGGCGAAGTGTTCGCCGGCGAGGTGAAGACCGCGCCCTCCGAGGTGGTGCAGGTGCTGGTCGCCAAGACGCTCGACGGCAAGAAGAGCGCTACTTTTCAGCAGTTCGACGCGCTGATGAAGATGGCCGACAGCTTCCGCAAGCTCGATGTCCGCACCAATGCCGACACCCCGGAGCAGGTCGCCAACGCGGTGGCGTTCGGCGCGAAGGGCGTGGGCCTGACCCGCACCGAGCACATGTTCTTCGAGGGGGATCGCATCGACGCGATGCGCGAGATGATTCTCGCGACCGACCTGGAGAGCCGCAAGGCCGCGCTGGATAAACTCCTGCCGTACCAGAAGGCAGATTTCGCCGGCATTTTCCGCGAGTTGAAAGGGCTTCCCGCGACGATCCGTTTCCTCGATCCGCCGTTGCACGAGTTCCTGCCCAACGACAAGGCGTCGCAGGAAGCGCTGGCCAAGAAACTCGGCGTGGACCCCGAGAAGATCGCCGCCCGTGTGCACGAGCTGCACGAGTTTAACCCGATGCTAGGTCATCGCGGATGCCGGTTGGGAATTAGCTATCCGGAGATCAGCGAGATGCAGGCGCGCGCGGTGTTCGAGGCGGCGGCTGAGGTGCAGAAGTCGGGCATCAAGGTGAAGCCTGAGATCATGATCCCGCTGGTGGGTTTCGCGAAGGAACTCAAGCTGCAACTCGATGTCGTCCACCGGGTGGCCGCCGAAGTGCAAAAGGCGACCAAGACCAAGCTCAACTACCTGGTCGGCACGATGATCGAAGTGCCGCGCGGCGCGTTGGTGGCCGACGAGATCGCGAAGGACGCGCAATTCTTCTCCTTCGGCACGAACGATCTCACCCAGACGACGCTCGGCATGAGCCGCGATGATTCGGGCAGTTTCCTGCCGCACTACGCGGAACTGGAGATCAGCGCGAACAACCCGTTTGCGGCGATCGACCAGGCGGGCGTCGGCAAGCTGATGAAGATGGCGGTCGAGTTGGGCCGCAAGACGCGCCCCGACATCAAGCTGGGCATCTGCGGCGAGCACGGCGGCGAGCCATCGAGCGTGAAGTTTTGTCACCAGCTCGGGTTGGCGTACGTGAGCTGCAGCCCGTTCCGCGTGCCGATCGCCCGCCTTGCGGCGGCGCAGGCAGCGCTGGAAGACAAGAAGTAATCCGGCAATGGATTAGCGAACAAAGGCGCAGCCTCGCAAGAGGCCGCGCCTTTTCGTTACCCAGTGGAGGGCGGCGCTCCGTCGCCGCCGTGACTGGATCGCCGCTCGGTGCGCCCCGCCGGCAATCGAAAATGGGCAACGACGGAGCATTGCCCTCCAGCGGTTACGGCGCTGGCAGCGTGTAGTGCACTTTCGCTCCGTAGAGAACGTCGTTGCTGTTGGTTGCCGCTGGGATCCAGAACAGCAGCGGCAGTTGCGTGGCGGTGGGCGTGTACGGAGTCGTCGGCGTGACGGTGACCGTCTGCAAGGAAGTTCCCAGCGTGCTCACAAAAGCGCTTTTGATGACCGTCTCAGAAATGCTGTCCAAAGCGCCTTGGGACAGATACACCAAGGCACTCCCGGCGACATTGTGCCGCACGAAGAAATCCACCGACGTGATGGCAACTCCGCGGGGCAGGGCCTGCAGATTCGCCGTCAGATAGTCGTTCCCTGCCGTCTCGTAAACGCCATAGAAAGAAGAGGAGGCAACGGTCGTCGCGGAGTTGATCGGGATAAATGACGACCCCGGGATGTTAAGTTCGGCGCCCGCGGAGGAGATCGGCGCGTAGCGCGCGTCGGCGTCGGTCTTGGCGATGAATGCCGAGGTGTCCGTGGCGAACTCCACCTGCAAGGAAGCGAGGTGGCTGGTGATTGCGTTTTCCTTGCTGTCGAAGGACACCTTCGCCCCGTTGTCGGCTACGGCTTGCTCGATCAAAAACGCTGGCGCGCTCGTGGGCGAGAGCGTCAGCGACTTCACGTAGCTGGTGACATCCACGCTGACGAATTGCTGCAGGCTCGCGTCGGAAATATCCACCGTGCCGAGATCGGCGCCCACGGCCGGCAGGGTGGAGTCGGCCAGGAGGGTTTCATCCAGCGCGGTGACCCCATCGCCCAAGGCCGTGATCTTCAAGGCGCCCGGACGCGACACTTTGGAAACAAAGAGACGCAGGGTCGCCTTTTGGACGTTCGCCGCGAGCGCTCCCGCGGGCAGGGCATCGAGCTGGAATTGAACGAATGACCGCTTGGTGTTGGCGATCTTCAGCGAACCGCTGGTGCCTCCGGGCAGGGTCGGAGCGCCGGAGCTGGTGGTGCCGTCGGCGACGTTGGTGGCGTCGAGGGCGAGGGCCGCCAGGGGAGCGCAGGCCAGAAGGGTGAAGACCGTCGCGGCAATGAATCCGCGGCGCCGATGGGAGGCAGGCAGGGGGTGTTGGTTCATCCGTTTATCTTTATACAAACGACAAGGCGATGGGCGAGCCTAATCTCTGGGCGCAAGAAGGTTGAATGGAATTTTCGCACGGAGCGCACGGAGAAAGCGAAAGGCAGCCTTGCGTCTTTCGCTGTCGTCTCTTGAAAGAAAAATTCGATAATTTCATTGACATGAAATGCAAATCTTGCCAAGGTGGCGGCTGTTCTTTGAAATCATGGCCGCAGCGAGAATTCTCTGCGGTGTGAAACAACGGTCCCGTTTAGACCCGCTGATTCTCAAGACTGAGATGTTCGTCACGCGCAGCGGCGCGCGTCGTGTTCAGAGGGAACACGACGCGCGTTGCGTAATAATCGCCGATAAAGCGGCCTTCGAGCGGTCGGGTGGAGCCGTTTTATCCTTTATGCGAAAAATCATCATTTCATGATTTTGCAGGAATGATGATCCTCCGGCAAGCTGACCAGGCTAGGGCACGGTGTAATGAACCCGGGCGCCGTAAAGAATCTCGCCCGTCCCGTTTCCAGCAGGAAGCCAGAAAAGCAGCGGCGTCTTGGGAGGAAGAAGCTTGAGCGGCGGCGACGAAGTCACGGTGAGCTTCTGGATGCTGGCGCTCAAGGTGGTGGTCGTTAGCGATGCCGTGGCAAATTCGCCTCCGGTTGACACGTCTCCCTGAGACAAAAAGACATAAGCCGTTCCGGCCACGTTGTGAACAACGTAGTAGTCAATCGACGTGATGCTGGCGTCGGCCGGCAGTCCACGCAGACTCGTGGAGAAATAATTGTTGCCGGCAGTCGGATAGATCCCGAAAAAGCTCGACATGGAATAAGCCGTGGTGGAAAGAATCGGGGCAAAGGCCGAGCCGGGAAGAACGAGTTCGTTGCCGACCGCACTGATCGGCGCGAACCGCGCATCGCTGTCGGACTTCGTGTAGAAGTTGCTGGTGTCAGGCGTCCCCGTATCGCCCTTCGGCCCGGGCACGCCCTGAGGCCCGGCGACTCCCTGCGGTCCCGGCGCGCCCTGCGGCCT
>CAXUAZ010000104.1:0-13611 GCA_964249195.1 uncultured Chthoniobacterales bacterium | reverse complement strand
CGCTTGTACATCGTGTAGAAGGTGGCCACCGCGGAGACCTCGGCGGTGGTCAGCGGCGGGCTCCTGGTCAGCAAGCTGAACCTCGATCTCGATCCGGACCGGCCGGGCGAACTCGAAGCCGCCGAGCTGCGCATCCCGGGCGGTCCGGACCTGCGGGGGCTCGCCGCGCGGACTTCTTATAAGGATCGCGATTTGCAGATCACGGCGCTCGATCTCGCGCCGGAAATCAGCCTGCGCATGATCGAATTCGACGCGTCGAAGTTGAACCAGCAGTCCTTGAAAATCGCGCTGGCAGGCGATGTGTTTGGCGGGCAGTTGGACGCGGTCGCCCACCTCCATGGAATCGGCAGGCCGCCGCAGACCACCGTTTTGCTCGGTCTGGCGCGCGTTTCGCTCGCATCCGTGCACAATTCCCTGAAGCTGGCGAGCCCGCTGGAGGGTCAGGTGGAAATTGCTACCGTGCAGTTCAGCGGATATGCCGATTCGCCACGGAGCTGGGTGGGCTCGATCGACGGCAAGGTGAGCGGGTTCGTGGCCGGCGAAGCAAAGGTGGACGCCATCGATTGGCGGGTGCGGATTCGCGACGGCAAGGCGGCGCTGGAACAGGCGCAGGCTGTGCAGGGCGACAACCAGGTGTTAGTCACCGCGAACGCCGAATTGCCCGCGAAGATGGCGGATCTCGGACGCCTTTCCGCGCGCGGCAAGTTGACGATTGCCGCGCCTGACTTCGGCAAACTGCCGGTCAAGCTGACGACCGAAGTCGCTGGCGCGTTCAAGGCGGGCGGCGACTTCACGATGGCCGACGGAAAATTCTCCACGAACCTCAAGGGGCGGGTGCAGGGGCTGGCGATCCCGGCGCAGCAGACGGCGGTGAGTTCCATCGATTTTGCGGTCGATCTGGCCAAGACGCTGCCGCCCGAGGCGACCGCCCCGCCGGGGACGCCGCCGCCGCCGCCCCAGCCCTTCTTCGATGGCTTGCAATCGCGGGTCGCCGCCACGGTGAGCGAGATTCAGTTTGCCCAGTACCGGGTCGACGGCGTGAAGTTGACGGTCAGCACGGATCAGGCGGGCGTGAAGCTGGAGGAGTTTTCCATCGAGCGCGGCGACAACCACCTTGGCGTGAACGGCACGTACGAGCTGCCGGTGGATTTCGCGAATTGGCAGACCAAGCCGCTTGCGGTGCGCTTGAAGCTGGACGCTCCGACCGTGAGCGCATTTTCCGCCGATCAAAACGCCGCGCCGCTTCATGGCAAGCTCGCAGCCGACGCCGAGGTGGCGCTGACCGGCGGCGTCTATGCGGGGCACGTCAATCTGAACGCGAACGGTCTCGAGGCGAAGGGCGCCCGCGTCGACAGCGCCGATGTGCAGGTCGGCATTGCGGACAATCGCGCGACCTTCCACCGCGGAGAAATCCGACTCGATCCGAAGAATACGATTTCCATCGAAGGCACGGCCGAGTTGAAGGCACCGTATCAATTTAACGGCGGGCTCAATGTTGCCCTCACGGACCTCGGCGCCTTGGGTTCCGCTCTGGGCGTCAACGAAAAGTTGGGCGGCACGCTCAGCATTGTCGCCCACGGCAGCGGCACGAACGCGGACTATCAAGCCAACCTTGCCATCGCCGCCCGTGACCTCCAGGCGCATGGCGCCAAGATCCAGAGCGTGGATGTGCAAGCCGTCGCGAAGGACAAGGAGGCGGTCATCGAAAAGGGCGAGGTGCGCATCGACACGAAAAGCGCATTGACCTTCGGCGGCAAAGCGGGCTTGAGCGCACCGTACCCTTACACGGGCAATGTCGATCTAGACTTCCCCGACCTCGGCGCGTTCAACTCCATTCTGGAGGCCAACGGCGTCAACCAGAAGCTCGGCGGCTCCATCAAGCTCGTCGGCCAGGCGACCGGCCGCATGCCAACCCAACCCGGGGCAAACGACCAGCAGCTCGACGGCACTGTCCAGCTCACCGCGCTCAACCTGCAAGCCGCCGGCGCAAAGGTCGAGCGGATCGACGGACAGATCGCGGTGGACAAAAACCTCGCGGTCATCAAGACGCTCCAGATCCATTACGACGCGAAGAACACCATTGATCTCACCGGGCAAGCCGGCATCGCCGCGCCGTTCGATTACCAGGCGAATCTTAACGTCAACCTCGCCGACCTGAAATCATTCGAGCCGATCTTGAAGGCAAGCGCCGCCAAGGCGCCGCCAGCGACCAGCGAGAAGACGATCAACGCGCCGGTCGCCAAGGGCAAAGCCGCGCGCACCGCCGCGGCCCAACCGCCCCCCGCGCCCGACCTCCGGGCAGAGTCCAAGCTTGCGGGCGCCGTCACCGTGCAATGGCAGGCCAGCGGCAATCTCTCCAAAGATCCCGCGGTCGCTTCCTCCAACGGCAGCGGGAAGGTCGCCGTGCGCAAGGTGGAGTTCAACGCCATCGGCCCCGTCGAGGCGGACATCGCCGGCGACTATTCACCGACCGCGATCAACGTCCCCACCCTCACCGCCAGCACGAATGGGATCGCGTTTGGCGCGACCGTCGGCTTGAAGGATAACCTCCTGCGCGTCGACCAGATCGCCCTCCGCCAGGGTCAGACCGATTTGCTGAACGGCTACCTCCAATTACCCGTCGATCCAACGAAACTAACCGTGCCGGACGTGGACAAGATCGACATCAACATCGCCTCGAAAGTCATCAGCCTCGAGACCCTGCTCGGCGCGCTCGATAAAACAAAGCCGGCGCCGGCGGCGGGCACGGTCGAGCTGTCGGTCCTCGCGCACGGCCAGCTCTCGAAGATTCTTGCCGAGATCAAGGTGCACGCGCGCAAGGTGCGCCTGCCGCAGCAGCCCGCCCTCGCGCCGGCCGACGCCGATGTCGACCTCGCCCTGCGCGACGACCGGCTCAACCTCGACCTCACCGTCCGCCAGTCCCAACTGCAGACGCTGACCGTGCGCGGCAACATCCCGCTCGGCCTGCAAACCGTGCTTGCCTCCCGGACCATCGACCCGAAGTCTCCCGTGTCGCTCACGGTTCAACTGCCGCGCTCGGACCTCGGCTTTGTGGCGAAGATCGCGCCCGCCGTGCGTTTCATCCAGGGCAACATCGGGGCGGACGTCAAAGTGGGCGGGACCATCGAACACCCCACCTTCAGCGGGTCAGCTAATTTGAACGTGCCCGCCGCGCGCATGCAGGATGTCTCCGTGCCCTCGGTGCGCGACTTTCAGGCGAACCTCGCGTTCACCGAGAAGGCGTTGCGCTTCGAGCGGTTCTCCGGCGAGATCGGCGGCGGCAAGCTCAACGTCGGCGGCGACGTGGGCTTCGCCAACCTCAAGGCGCCCACGCTCAACCTCGCCATCACCGCGAACAACGTCCTCGCCGTGCGCGACGACAACCTCACCGCGCGCGTTAACGCCAACATCAAAATCTCCGGCCCGCTCGCCGCCGCCACGGTGGCCGGCAGCGTCGGCCTCACCAAGAGCCGTTACCTAAAGGACATCGACATCGTGCCCATCGGGCTGCCGGGCAAGCCCCCGCCTTCAACCCCCGCCCCGGCGGAGTCGCAGCCCACGATCTCGGTCACCTCGGCGCCGGTGAAGGATTGGAAATTCGATCTGGCCATCAAGACCGATGACCCTTTCCTGGTCCGCGGCAACCTTGCCAATGGCCAGGCGATCGTCGATTTGCGCTTGCGCGGGACCGGCCTCAAGCCGCTGCTCGACGGCAACGTGCAGGTGCAAAACCTGGTGGCCACCCTCCCCTTCAGCCGGCTGACGATCGACAACGGCAACATCTCGTTCACGCCCGATCAACCGCTCAATCCGGTGATCGACCTCACCGGCGCCTCGACCATCCGCACGTACATCGTCTCGGTCTACATCACGGGCCGCGCGCACGACCCAAAGATTGTTTTCTCCAGCGAGCCGCCGCTCGCCCAGGAGCAGATCGTCTCGCTCCTCGCCACGGGTTCCACGACCGACGAACTGACCGGCAACTCCGAGGCGCTCGCCGGCAAGGCGACGCTCCTCGTGCTGCAAGATCTCTACCGGCGCACGTTCAAAAAGAAAAGCTCCTCCCGCGCCGAGGAGCCTAAGGAAACGCTCGCCGACAAGGTCAATCTCGACCTCGGCAACACGGACCCGAAGACGGGCAAGCAAGAGGTCAGCGCGCGTTTCAAGGTGAGCGATCAGGTGTCGTTCATCGGCGAGCTGGGACTTGAAGGAGACATTCAGGGGCGGCTCCAGTATCTGGTGCGCTTCCGTTAATGCCGATGCAGAGCCCTTTACATATTCGGGTCAGTCACTTGCTGGCAGCCGTGTTGTGCTTCGCGCTCGGGTCGTGCACGCTGTTCCGGCCCAAGCACGCCGAGGGGCCGGCGGGGGTGACCAAAGCCGGCGACGTGACCGTGCATTTCTCGGGCGTCACCGCGTTCAGTGAGGCGGATCTCAGCGACGCGTTGGCCGATCCGTTCGACACGCTGCAACACGAGGGCGCCAGCAACGCCACCGCGGACGACGCGGCATTTTTCCTCGAACTCTTCTACCGCAAGAACGGGTACCCCTTTGCTGCCGGCAGCTATAAGATTGCGGGCCCGCGCGATCTCGAACTCATCATCGAAGAAGGGCCACTCGTGGCGTTGGGAGACATCCGTTTCTCGGGCAACGAACACTACCAGGACCCGACCAACTTTCAGCAATACATCGTCGGCACCACGCGCGAGCGTTTTCCTGCTTCCCGGAAGGAACTCCCCTACGTCGAGGCCGACGTGCGCAAGGGCATCGATCTCGTCCAGCGTTTCTACCTCGCAGAAGGGTTCCTCGACGTGAAAACGGCGCCGCCGCTGGTGGAATACATCGACGGCCGCACCAAGGCGAACATCTCCGTCACCGTGACCGAGGGGCCGCGCTATCGCTTCGGCGCCGTGACGCTCGACGGACCGCTCGTCTTTGGCGAGCCGGAGGTGCGAGGGTTGATCAACGATCAAATGGCGCTGCCGTACACCAAGCCGCGGGTCGACTCGATGCAGCGCAAGCTGGAGGATTACTATCATAAGAAGGGATACTTTACCGCGCAGGTCACCGTCGAGAGCGACCCGCTGCAGGCGGATGCCGAGGGCCGCGTGCCGGCGCGGTTCGTCATCAAGGCAGGGCCGCTGTACCGCTTCGACGGCACGCGGATCACCGGGGTCGATCGGCTCAAGCCGCAGTTCCTCGCGAATCGTTTCCGGCAGCTCTCCGGCCAGGTGTACGATCCGGCGAAGCTCGATGAGGTTTATCAAGCGATGATCCGCACCGGGCTCTTCAACATCCTGCGCGTCGATCCCGATCCGCAGCCCGATGGCACGCTGCGCCTGGACATCGACGTGAAGGAAGCCAAATCGCGCGAGGTGGGATTTTCGATCGGCTACGGGACGTTCGAGGGGCCGATGTTTGGCGTCGTGTTGCGCGACCGCGACTTCAACGGCACGGGGCGGCCCATCAGCCTCTCGCTCGATTACTCGACCCGCACCTTGAGCGGCGAAATCCTGTATCTGGACCCGTATCTTTTCGAGACGAAGAACGAGCTGCGCGTGCGGCTCAACGCGCAGACCCGCACGCTCGACGGATACGACAAGGAGGAAATCGGCGGCCTGCTCGAGATCGCGCGGCCTATCACCAAACAACTTCGGGTCAGCGCCTTTCTGCTCACCGAAAAGGATACGATCAGCAATCTGCAGATTGACCCGCTGAACGCCGGGCCTCTCGATTACTCGTCCAACTCGCTGGGCGTGACCGCCTCGCTGGATTTGCGCGACAATCCGGTCTCACCCACGAAAGGGCTAATCACCAACGTCTCCTTCGATGCGGCCTCCACCGCGTTTGGAGGCGACCTCGACTTTCTGCGCGGCACCTTCCGGTTCACCTACCTGCAGCCCATCGGCAAGAACACCAAGATGACGCTGGCGGCCGGGTTTCGCGCCGGGGTCATCTATCCGTACGGGTCGAGCGCCGACTCGACGGCGATCAAGGGGAATCACAGCTCGTCCGTTCCGTCCGAGTCAGCCGGCTCGCGATTTCCGATCGACGAGCGGTTTTTCAATGGCGGCAGCACCACCGTGCGCAGCTTCAGCGAGCGTGAACTCGGGCCGTACGATCTGAAGAGCGGCAACCCCATCGGGGGTGAGTCGTTCACCATCTTCAACCTGGAATACATTTTCCCATTGTTCCTGGCGGATTTGCGCGGCGCGGTGTTCTTCGACGCCGGCAATTTGCTGCCAAAAGCGAAGGACTTCGGCTTTGACGATGAGCGTTACGGGATCGGCGCCGGTTTGCGGTATAATCTTCCGATCGGTCCGCTGCGGCTCGATTACGGGGTGAATCCAAATCCGCGCCCGAACGAGTCCTTCGGGGCGTTCAATTTCAGCTTCGGCTTCGCGTTCTAGTTTCGCCAGGTTATCCGTTGCTGAAGCAGGGGCGTCCCGCCAACCGCTTTGGAGGGATGGCCTCCGTGCCGTCCCATGATCGATTGCCGCTCGGGCAGCTCACTCGCTTGCTTCGAAACCCATAGGTTCATTACGTCGAAGGACCCGTCTTGAGTGGGCGCGCGCCATTTAGGCAGGCACTGTTTTTAGAAACGATTACCCGTCCAGAGTATCGTTGGCGACGGTCGCACACTGCCGTTACAGTCGTGATCCTGTGGCTGGCCTGATCATCAAACCGCGCGCACGGATCTTTCATGGACACGATTGGGTCTACGCGAGTGACGTGCTCAAGACCTTCGGCGGCCCCGAACCGGGCGACATCGTGTCGCTCAAAGACGGGCGCGACCGGATGCTCGGCAGCGCGATCTACAACTCCAAATCGCAGATCGTGGCGCGCCGTTTTTCCCGTCAGCGCCAGGACCTCGACGCCGACTTCTTCGCGCGGCGGATCGCCCTCGCCGCGAAGTACCGCCAGCGCCGCGGATTTAATGGACGGCCGTGCCGGTTGATCTGGAGCGAGAGCGACGGGCTTCCAGGATTGATCGTCGACCGATACGGCGATCACCTCGTTTTGCAGACGCTGACCTTGGCGATGGATCAACGCAAGGAGTTGATCGTCGCGGCGCTCGAGAAGCAATTTTCGCCGGCGAGCATCATCGAGCGCAACGATGCGCCCGTGCGGCGCGCGGAAGGGATGGAACTCGTCACCGGAGTTCTTCGCGGCGAGGCGCCGGCCGAGGTTGAGATCGAAGTCGCGGGCCTGCGCTTTGCGGCGGACCTTCTGCGCGGACACAAAACCGGGTTTTATCTCGACCAAGCGGAAAACTATGCGGCGGTGGCGCAGTGGGCTGCCGGCCGGCGCGTGCTGGATTGTTTTGCGAACCAGGGCGCGTTTGCCCTCGCGTGCGCGAAGGCCGGAGCGGTGTCCGTCAGCGCGGTGGACGTCAGCGCCGATGCCACGGCGGCCGCACGACGAAATGGCGAGACCAACGGACTCACCGTAGACTGGCGCGAGGCGAATGTTTTCGATTGGCTTCCGGGAGAGGAGAAACGCGGCGCGCAGTACGACCTGATCATCCTTGATCCGCCGTCGTTCACGAAGTCGAAGAGCCAGCTCGGGGACGCGTTGCGCGGGTACAAGGAAATCCATTTGCGCGCGCTCCGGATCTTGTCGGATAACGGGCTCCTGGCGACCTTTTGCTGTTCGCATCACGTCGGCCTGGAGTTTCGCAACGTGATCGCCGAGGCCGCCGTCGACGCCCGCCGCTCCCTGCGCCAACTGCGCCGATACGAACAGGGGTTGGACCATCCAACGGTCCTGACCTTACCCGAGACCGAGTACTTGCAGGGCTACCTTTTTGAGGCGATGCCGGGCCGTTAGACTCCTATACTCCGGCCAATACCGGCACCGCGCCGCCTACCCACAGATCTTTGCTCGCTTGATCGGCCGTCACGCGCGCCACCGCTTTGCGCAACGCTTCCCGTGACACCGGCTTGTCCACCACCAGGTCGATGTTATCCGGCGGCTCCATCGAATCGCTCCCATACCCCGTCAGCAAGATCACCCGCGTGCGCGGCGCGATCTTCTTCACGTTAAGCGCCAGTTCGTCTCCGTTCATCAGCGGCATCGCTTTATCCGTAATCACGAGATCGAATTTGCCGTCGCGGAATTTCTGCAGCGCCGCGCGTCCGTCGTACGCCACCTCCACGGTGTAATCCTCGTCCGCCAGATAATCGTGCAGGATGTCGCAAAGCACCGTCTGATCGTCCACCACGAGGATCCGCAGCGGCCCGCGTTTCATCTGCGCCGCTTCCGTCTTTGCCGCCGAGGCCGCCACCGTCCCGGGAGGGAAGGTGAACGCAAACGTCGTCCCGTGCCCGAGTTGGCTTTCCAACTGAATCATTCCATCGTGCCGCTGCACAATCCCGTAGACCATCGCCAGACCGAGACCCGTTCCTTTCTGCCCCTTCGTGGTAAAAAACGGCTCCAGACAACGCCGCCGCGTCTCTTCGGTCATGCCCGCGCCGGTGTCGGTCACCCAAAGATGAATCTTCCCCCCTTCGAGCCGGGTGCGCAGCGTGATCACGCCGCCTTTAGGCATCGCGTCGACCGCGTTGAAGATCAGGTTCGTCAACATCTCGCGCAGCTCGGCCGCCTCGCCCATCAACATCGGCATGCCCGCCGCGAGATCCGCTTCGACGTGGATCGTCGCGCCCTGGCCCATGGCCTGCCCGTGCCATTTGGGCTTGGTAAGGTCGATTGCCTGCTCGACCAATTTGTTAAGATCGGTCGGCGCCTTGGGCTCGCCTTTGTCGGCCGGGCGATGAAACTCCCGGAGGCGGCCGAACATCTTCGCGGCGTCCTGCGCGGCCGTGATGATCGTCCCGAGCAGCATGTCCGCGGTCGCGGCCCCGCCCGGTTGCCGGAGGCTGCGCATGAGCATCTCGCTGTACCCCAGGATGAGCGAGAGCACGTTGTTGAAGTCATGCGCGATGCCCGCGGTCATGCCGCCCAGCGCGCTGAGTCGCTCGTGCTGGATCATCGTTTCCTGCGCGTTGCGCAGGCGGTCCAGCGTCGTGCTCAACTCCGCGGTGCGCTCCTTTACCGCCGCTTCGAGGAACGCGGTTTGATCCACCAACTGCAAATGTTGATAGCGGATGCGCAGCAGATTCGTGATCCGCAGCAGCACCTCGATGTGGTCGAACGGTTTGGTGAGAAAATCAGTGGCGCCCGCCGAGAGCGCGCGCCGTTTGGATTCCATGTTGATGTCCGCGGTCAACACCAGGACGGGTAGGCAGTCGGTCGGCGCGATCACGCCGTCGAGCTGCGCGAGCACCCCGAAACCGTCGATGAACGGCATGTTCAAATCGAGCAGGATCAGGTCGGGCCGGAACTCGGCGCAAAGCTTCACCACCTCGCGCGGGTCGGTTGTCGAACGAACTTGTTGGTATTCCGAAATCTGAAGCAGATCCTCCAGCAAAGCCACGTTGACGGGTTCGTCGTCAACGATCAAAATCCGCATCGAAAGCAGGGCATCCTCGTTCATAGATTATTTGGCCAAAGCGGCTTCCGGTTCTAACATTTGCTGGAGCATTTCGTGGAAGCGATCCACGTCGAGCGGTTTTGTGAGATAACCCTGCGCCCCCCCGCTCAGGAGGCGTTCGATCTGGCGCGGGGTGGCGTCCGCGCTCACGGCGACCACCGGGATGTCGCGGGTGGCGGGATCGCGACGCAGCAACTCCAGGACTTCCCACCCGGGAATGTCCGGCAGATGAAGATCGAGCAGCACGAGATCGGGCAGATGTTGCCGCGCCAGGTCGAAGCCGAGGCGGCCTTGCATGGCCGTCATCAACTTGATCTCGGCGTGGTCCGCGAGCAGATGCTCGATGAGGGTCAGGTTCGAGAGATTATCCTCGATATAGAGTACGGTGTGGGTGTGGCTGAGCGTCGGCATCTGGGTGGGAGGGCCGCTTAACGTCAGCCGCGTTTGCCGATCCACCTGGCTCTCGACGCGCGGGAGTTCCACCCAGAAGGTCGCGCCGCTCCCAGGCTCGCTGGAGACGCCGATGGCGCCATCCATCGCCTCGACCAGGCGCTTGGACAGGGCGAGACCCAGGCCCGTTCCCTGCACCTGCGAGAGCTCCGCGCCGAGGCGGTCGAACGGCACGAAAAGCCGCTCGATCTTGCCCGCCGGAATGCCCTCGCCGCTGTCGGTGACGCTCACCCGCATCCGGGTCTCGCCTTGATCCGCGAAATCGACCCGCACATTGCCGCCCTCGGCGTTGTACTTTACCGCGTTGGAAAGCAGATTGAGCAACACCTGCTTGAGCCGCTGCCGATCGGCCATCACGTGGCGCTGGCCCAGCGGGCCGGAAGCTTCCGCGGTTGCGATTTCAATGCGCCGCTGGGCGGCAAGCGGCTTGATGAGATCCAGCGTCTCCGTCACCAGGTCGGCCACGCGCACGGGCTCGAGCGAAAGCTCCACGCGCCCGGCTTCGATGCGCGCGATGTCGAGCACCTCGTTAATCAAATCCAGCAGGTGACGCCCCGCGTGCACGATGTGGCCGACGCGATCGTTCTGGGCCGGGGTGAGTTTTTGCATCTGCAGGAGCTGGCCAAACCCGAGGATGGCGTTGAGCGGCGTGCGCAGCTCGTGACTCATGCGCGAGAGGAATTCGCTCTTGGCGCGGTTCGCCTTTTCGGCCTCGTCCTTTGCCTGGTTGAGCGCGCGCTCGGTGCGCTTGCGCTCAGTGATGTCGCGCAGATGCGCGGTGAACAGCGGCAGCCCCTCAACCGGGATGCGGGTGATCGCCACCTCCACGAGGATCTGCGTGCCGTCGGAACGCAGCGCGGGCAACTCCACGCGCTCACCCAGGAGTGGGCGCTCCGCGACCACCAAGGACTGCACGGCGCCATCCAACGCCTCGGGCGGCATCAACTCCGAGAACGGCTTTCCAATTGCCTCGCCGCGCGCAATGCCGAAGGTCTTCTCCGCCGCGGGGTTGAACTCCACGATGCGGTCCTCGTGATCGATCGTGACGATGCTGTCGAGAGCCGTTTCCAGAATGGCGGAGTTGCGCGCCTCGCTTTTCCGCAAGGCCTGTTCATCGCGCGAACGATCCATCGCGCTCGCAAGCACGTTGGCGACCGCTTGCAAAAAGCTCGTGTCTTCGGGCGCATACAATCGCGGGTAAGTAGACGCCGCGCACAGCGCGCCGAGCGGCTGATTCTTGCCCCGGATCACCACGCTCAGGCAGCTCACCGCTCCATGCTCGGCCCAAATCGACGACGCACGGAAGCGTTTCTCCGTGCGAAGATCCTCCACCAGCAACGGCCCTCCGCTCTCGATGGCGTAGCCTTCGAGCGAGCCCTGCCCGCTCTCCAGCGCAATGCCGGTGATGTCGCGGCTGAACCCGGCGTTGGCTCTCACCATCAACTCTTCGCCATCGGGCAGAAGTTCCGAGATGACGCTCAATTCCACGCCGAGCGTGCGCTTGACGACCTCCGCGGCTTCCTGCGCGAGCGCCCCGGCGCCTCCGCCCGCGAGCGCGCGTTGCCCGAGCTCCGCGACGGCCGCGGCTTGTTGGGCGCGGTCGCGGATCTCCTGTTCGGCGCGTTTGCGCGTCGTGATGTCGAGCAACAATCCATCCCACAGGGTGTCTGACTCCCCTTTGGGTTCGGGCCGGGCCGCGCCTTGGAGCCAGCGCTCGGCGCCGTCCTCCATCCGGTATCGCCCTTCCCACGCCCACGCGGTCTTGGTCTCGCGCGACTGGTTCAACGATTCCAAAAAACCGCCGATGTCGTCGGGGTGGATCAAGTCGAGCAACGAACACGCGTCCGGCTCCATCTCCGCCGGCTCCATCCGGAAAAGCTCGCGGCACCCTTCGCTGACGTACGGGAACTCCGCCGTGCCGTCCGGGTGCAGCAGGAGCTGGTACACCATGCCCGGCACGTTGGCCGTCATGCGCGAAAAACGCAGCTCGCTTTGCCGGAGCGCCTCCTGCGCCTTTACCTGCGCAGTCACGTCGCTCTGGAATTCCACGAAATTCGTCAGCCGCCCCACCTCGTCGAAAACGGCGTTGATCGTGATCTCGTTCCAGAACGGCGTGCCGTCCCGGCGGTAGTTGAGCAACGTGCCGCGGAACGAGCGCCGCGCTTCCACGGCCGCGCGGATTTCCTCGATCATCTTGGGGTCAGTGTCGTCGCCGCGCAGGAAATGGCTGTTGCGCCCGATGGTCTCCGCGCGGCTGTAACCGGTGATGTTCGTAAACGCGTTATTGGCAAAAATCGTGGGGGCGTCGGGCAGGGTGGCGTCCTTGATGAGCACGCCGATCTGGCAGCTCTCGATCGCGGCGGCGAGCCGGCTGTTTTCGCGCAGGGCGTTGCGGAGTTCCTCGTTGGCGAGCGCGAGCTCTCCGGTGCGCGCGCGGACGCTGGACTCGAGTTGCTCGCGCGCGAGCTGGAAGCCTTCCTCCGCGCGCTTGCGGTCGGTGATGTCGCGCACCAGCGCCAGCATCAACCGCTGGCCGCCGGTGCGAAACGCCCCGACGCGCGCCTCGATCGGGAACTTCGTGCCGTCCTTGCGGCGGTTTTCCCCCGTCATCGTCACCGCGACCCCGGGGACGACCTGCTTCCAGCGATCCTTGCCCTTCACCGGGTCAAACGCCGGCTGGATCTCCTGGATCGACATGCTCAGCAACTCCGCGCGCGGATAGCCCAGGCTGTCGCAGGCCTCCTGGTTCACGTCGATCAGGCGCCCGGTCAGATCGTAAACGAAGAAACTCTCGCCCGCCTGCTCCACCAGATGGCGGAAGCGCTCCTCGCTCTCGCGCAGCGCCACCTCCGCCTTTTTGCGCCCGGTAATGTCGCGCGTGACCATGGCGATCCCGGCCGGCGCGTTAGACCGCGGGTCGTTGATCAAAAACAAATTCCAACTCACCTCGATCGCCGTCCCGGTTTTGAAATTGCGAAAGCGCAGGTCCCCGCCCCAACGCCCTTCCCGCATGAGGGTCGGCATGACGGTGCCGAGGAAAAATGAGCGATCCTCGCGCATCAGGTAGTCGATCATGCGCGTGCGATTGACCTCGGCCGCGTTGTCGAGCCCGACGAGTTTGCGGCCGGCGTCGTTGACGTAAAACGTCTTGCCGTCGAGTTGCGACAACCCGATGAAGTCCGCGCTTTCCTCGATGATCCGCTCGAGGCGCACGCGCTCCAGCGGTTGTTCCCCGCGCCCGCGGAGCTCTTCGTTGAGCGCGACATTTTGCGACGAGAGCTCGTGCACGCGCGCGGCGAGGGTCGAGCATTCGTCGTCGCCCAGGGGCATCAGCGCGAATTGATCGCCGAGCGACGCGGCGATGTCGACCAGGGTCGAGCGTTCCTCGGGCGATACTTCGCGCGCCTTGTCGTCGAGCACGCACAGGTGGCCGCGGCACACGCCATCTTCGGTCTTGATCGCCACCGCCGCGAAGAAGCGCAGCCGGCCGCCCTCGGGGCGCACCTCCGCGTAGCGCGCCTCCGTTTGCAGGTCCGCCACGGTGATGAAATCCTCTTCGCTCCCGTCGATCAGCGACAGGAAGGGGGCGAGTTCGGCGTTCAGCGCGGCCGCCTCCGGGCCGTGGACCGCGTCGTCCTTCTGGTCCCGCTACGACATCGCGCTCAGCC
>CAXUAZ010000103.1:224-13671 GCA_964249195.1 uncultured Chthoniobacterales bacterium | reverse complement strand
ACTCTGCCTAACATTAATTTACACGTATTTACCTTGTTGATATTCGATAGGGGAAGGTAAATTCCGGTTTTGCTGTCACTCTGGAGCCGCGGGCGATTGGCTGAATTTGACCAGAATCTTCATGGATTCCCATTGCAAACCTTTCTCCGACCAGCAATCAAGCACAAATCCTTTTGCAAGCTCCAATTGTCGGCCCGCCAGAGACGACGATGGCCTGCGCATCGTGCTCAGCCAGAACCTCGCGCCTTGGCTGCGCCGGCTCGAAACCATGCCTGCGTTCACCGCTCTCGCGCCGGATCAACGCCGGTGGCGCCTCATCTGGGCGCAGCAATTCCTGCTTTATCTTGCTCGCCGTCAGCTCACCGCGCCAACGCCTGAACACGCCGCGGCTTTTGTCGCCGACTGCGTTGCAAGCAAAACGCTCCGCTATCCCGAGCAAGTGCAGGAGGCGGCCACGCTCGTGCTTGCCTCGCTGCACCGCGCCCGCACGGCGTTTGCCGAAGCGATCCGCCGCGAGGGGCGTCACTATTCGCAGACTGCGCGGGAGGCAAAGGCAAAGGATGAAGGCAGAAGGCAGAAGGTTGAAGGCAAAAGGGAAGGCCAAGGCGAAGGCGACAGGATGAAGGCAGAAGGCAGATTCGAGTCTGCGAGAAATCGCCCGCAGGGTGATAACGATGAAGGAAGGGATGCGATCATGGCCGGCCCGGCGGCGAGGGCAACCATGGGGCCCGGATTGGGCGACGGCGTGCTGGGGCGCATGCGAGCGGTGCTGCGCACCAAACATTATTCACTGCGCACTGAAGAAGCGTACCTGCACTGGGTGCGCCAGCTTTGGAAGTTTCACAACCGGCGGCCTCTGGCCACCTTGGGAATGGACGAGGTGCGGGCGTTTATCGAACACCTGGCGGTGGACCGGCGGGTGGCGGCCTCCACCCAGAAGCAAGCGCTCAATGCGCTGGTGTTTGCCTACGATCAGGTGCTCGAAGCGCCGCTCGGCAACCTCGGAGACTGGGCTCGAGCCAAGACCAGCCAGCATGTGCCCACCGTGCTCTCCAAAGACGAAATCCAGCGCGTGCTGAAACGGGCCAGCGGAGCGTATGGCGTCATCCTGCGGCTGATTTACGGCACGGGGATGCGGCTTATGGAATGCTTGCGACTGCGGATCAAGGATATCGACTTTGCCAATCGACGCATTACGATCCAGGACGCCAAGGGCGGGAGAGGCCGGGTGACGATGTTGCCCGAGCGGCTGCGGCCGGTGCTGCAAGAGCAAATCGAGCGAACGCGGCGGCTGCACGACGCCGATTTGGGGATGGGCTTTGGACGGGTGTGGCTGCCGGGAGCCTTGGCGGTAAAATATCCGCATGCGCCACAGGAGTTTTGCTGGCAATACGTCTTCCCAGCCCAAAACCTGAGCTTTGACCCGCGCACCGGGGCCAAGGCGCGGCATCATGTGCATGAGAAGGGGGTGCAGGTGGCCATGGCTGACGCCGTGCGGGCGGCGGGGATCGACAAGCAGGCGAGCGTGCACACGCTGCGGCACAGTTTTGCGACCCATTTGCTCGAAGCCGGGTATGACATCCGGACGGTGCAGGAGATCCTCGGGCACAAGGATGTGTCCACCACCATGATCTATACCCACGTTCTGAATCGACCAGGGGTAGCGGTGAGGAGTCCGCTGGATTGAGAAGGCAGAAGGCAGAAGGCAGAAGGATGAAGGCAGAAGGCAGAAGGCAGAAGGCAGAAGGATGAAGGATGAAGGATGAAGGATGAAGGATGAAGGATGAAGGATGATTCGAGTCGGCGAGAAATCGCCCGCAGGGTGATAACGATGAAGGCAGCAGGCAGAAGGCGAGGGCGGATCAACGCGTGTGGCCAAACTCCCAGTTTGAGCACGAAAGGAACGATCAACACCGTTGCGCAGCGCGCGATGGAAGTCGCGCGTCCGCTGCCCAAACCGACAAATGGGACGGCTTGGAGGGGCGTTCGCCAAGGATGCAACCCGGTATGGAAATGAAAAAAAAGCATTGACATGCAGTCGGTCAGGTGGTAGGATGCTGCAGATGACCTGAACTCCGGTTCGGAACCCGTTCTTTGACATCATACGGAGAGCAGACCGCCATTACAGCTGGGGGCTGTCCCGACGCTATGATGCGCATCATGCGCGCCTGTTTTTCCCCGCGCTTGACCCGCAACGCCGCAACGGCTTTTACTCTGGGAGCGGGCGGCTGTTACGTAATAATCGACCAAAAACAGCGTGCAATGCAGAGGTCCGCCCTACGCCGGGGCGATTACTTCAAATCGCGTCGACGCCGTGTTCCTCGGTGCGGATGCGGATCACTTCCTCCACCGGGTACACGAACACCTTGCCGTCCCCGATCTTGCCCGTCTTGGCCGCGCGGACGATCGCATCGACGACCTTCTGCACCCGCTCGTCCTCCAGCACGATCTCGAATTTCACCTTCGGCAGGAAATCCACCGTGTATTCGCTCCCCCGGTAAATTTCCGTGTGCCCCTTCTGCCGGCCAAAGCCCTTGACCTCACTCACCGTCATCCCGTCCACGCCAACCTCGGCCAACGCTTCCTTAACATCCTCCACTTTGAAGGGTTTAACGATGGCCTCGATTTTCTTCATCATGATAAGTCATTCATGTCGCAACTTGCCGGCAAAGGCAAGCGGTGAAAGCGGTTTCTCCCGTGAGAAGTCATCGGGTTTGAACAAATTATGTTTACCCTTTGGACCAGCCCGTGCTAATTGAACGGCCACATGCCAAAAAAGGCTCTCATCACCGGGATCACCGGCCAGGACGGCTCGTACCTAGCGGAATTACTGCTGGAAAAAGGGTACGAGGTACATGGAATGATCCGTCGCGCGTCGACGTTCAACACCGAACGGCTCGACCCCGTCTATCAAGACCCGCATAACGCGAGCCCCCATCTTCTCCTGCATTACGGGGATCTCTCGGATGCCGTTTCCACCTTCCAGTTGATCGCGGGGATCCAGCCCGATGAGATTTACCATCTCGGGGCGCAGAGCCACGTGCGCGTGAGCTTCGATGTGCCCGAATATACGGCCGATGTGACCGGCACGGGGACCGTCCGGCTGCTGGAGGCGATCCGCCATGCGGCGCCCAAAGCGCGCTTTTACCAGGCGAGCAGCAGCGAAATGTACGGTCTCGTCCAGGAGGTGCCGCAGCGCGAGAATACGCCGTTTTATCCCCGCAGCCCCTACGGCGCGGCGAAGGTGTTCGCGTACTGGCTCACGGTGAACTATCGCGAGAGCTACAACATGCACGCCAGCAACGGCATCCTGTTTAATCACGAGTCGCCCCGGCGCGGCGAGACGTTCGTCACCCGCAAGATCACGCGGGCGGTGGCGCGCATCAAGGCGGGCGTGCAGGCCAAGCTCTACATGGGCAATCTGGATTCGAAACGCGATTGGGGTTACGCCAAGGAGTACGTCGAGGCGATGTATCTGATGCTGCAGCAGGATAACCCGGACGATTACGTCATCGCCACCGGCGAGACGCATACGGTGCGCGAGTTTTTGGAGGTGTGTTTTAATCACGTGGGTCTGGATTGGGAGAAATACGTGGAGATTGATCCGCGTTACTTCCGCCCGGCCGAGGTCGACTTGCTGATCGGCGATGGCTCCAAGGCGAAGAAGGCGCTCAACTGGTCGCCCAAGACGACCTTTGTCGATCTGGCGAAATTGATGACCGACGCCGATTGCGCGCAGCTCGAGCTCGAGATGACGGGCAAGGCGTTCCGCGCCTGACGAACCTCCGCTGATTCACCACCGAATGAAGCGGATTTTCGTGGCCGGGCATCGTGGCCTGGTCGGCAGCGCCATCGTGCGGGCGCTCGAAGCGGCGGGCGGCTGGGAGATTCTCACCCGCACGCGGTCGGAGCTGGACCTGCTCGATGACGAGGCGGTGCGCGAGTTTTTCCTCGAGGCGCGTCCGCAGTATGTCGTGCTGGCGGCGGCTAAGGTGGGCGGGATCAAGGCGAACAACGATTTCCCGGTCGATTTCCTGCTCGATAACCTTAAAATTCAGAACAACGTCATCGAATCGGCGCACCGCGCGAAGGCGGAGAAGCTGCTTTTTTTGGGCAGCTCGTGCATTTACCCGAAGTTTGCCCCGCAGCCGATCAAGGAGGATTCCCTTCTGACCGGGCTATTGGAGCCGACGAACGAACCGTATGCCATCGCCAAGATCGCGGGCATCAAGTTGTGCGCGGCCTACCGGCGGCAGTATGGCGCGGATTTCATCAGCGCGATGCCGACGAACATGTACGGGCCGTTCGATAATTTCGATCTGCAAAGCTCGCACGTCCTGCCGGCGATGATCCACAAATTCCACCTCGCGAAGGTGGAGAATCGCCCGAAGATGACGCTCTGGGGCACCGGCACGCCGCGGCGGGAGTTCCTCCATTCGGCCGATCTCGCCGATGCCTGCCTGATGCTGTTGGAGAATTACAGTTCCGATCAGTTGATTAACGTCGGCAGCGGGACGGACGTCACCATTAAGGAACTGGCTGGGATCGTGCGTGAGGCGGTGGGTTACGAAGGGGAAATCGAGTGGGATACGACCCAACCCGACGGCACCCCGCGCAAGCTCATGGACGGCGAACGCATCCGCGCGCTCGGCTGGCAGCCGAAGGTCTCGCTGCCGGAAGGCATTGCGTCGGCGTACGCTTGGTTTCTCGAGAACTGGAAGGCGTAGAGGGGGCGTCCAGATTTTTTTGGACAGAATTACAGAATTTAACAGAATTTCCGGAGGGTTTTGGCTCGGTGACTTCCCTAAATTCTTCCTGTCTTTAATTCTGTTAAATTCCGTTAATTCTGTCCAAAATTCCGGCCTCTGTTCGCCCTCTCAATTACGGTAGGATGAGTGCCATCTGGGACGCCGAGACGTACGACGCCGCCCGCCGGCGATTGGTTCCGTGCTTTGACGAATTCTACGGCGCCGTCGTCGAGCTGGTGACCCGCACCGCGCCCGAACATCCCGCCATTTTGGACCTCGGCGCCGGCACCGGGATCCTCGCGGCGATGTTGGCGGAGGCGATCGCTCCCGCGAGCCTGCACCTCGTCGACGCTTCCGCCGAAATGCTCGCGCGGGCCGAACACCGACTGTCCGTCTGGCAACCAGCCGTCAGCGTTCAACCACTCACCGATCCGCTCCCGGCCGGCCCGTTTGGCGCGGTGGTGTCGGCGTTGGCGATTCATCATCTGAGCGACGGGGAGAAGCGCGACTTGTTTGCCCGCGTGCTTGGCGTGCTGGAGCCCGGCGGGATTTTCGTCAACGCCGAGCAGGTGCTGGGCGACACGCCATGGGAACAGAAGCTCAACGAAGAGGTGCATCTCGGCCGCGCCCGGGCGCTCGGCAGCGAGGAGGCGGAAATCGCCGCCGCCAACGAACGCATGACCCACGACCGGTGCTCAACGATTTCCGCGCAGGTCGACTGGCTCTGCGAACTCGGCTACGAACACGCGGGTTGTTTCTTCCATTCGTTCCGCTTCGCCGTGTATGCCGGCTGGAAGGCGCCGTCTGTATCGCACAAGGCGGCCGACGAGGATTAGGGAAACGCTGATTTAATTGACCCTATTGGTCCAGGGTTGCGCCCCGCATCGCAAGTTCCTCTCCTAAAACGGGTTGTTAACGTCTACGAGCGTTTTGGGCCTCACAAACTTTAAATCCGTTTGTTCTTCTCCAACGCCGCCTCAGACCTGCGCAGCGAAAATATGTTCAAAATAAAATTGCCAAGCCGGAGCGAAATTCATAAAAGCGATGTGTTGGCGTTATGGCGGCAGTGAACCCGCGCCAGAAAGACCCCCTCACTTGGATTTGAACGCCCATGAAAATGGACGACGAGACCAACGAAGAAAGTCACCTTAATTGAAACATTTGAAACACATGATGAGACCCTTGATCAAATCGCCGTCGCGCGGCCGGCTTCTGTTGGCGAGCGGACTTGGCGCCAGCCTCCTGGCGACGGGAGCCTTCGCGCAGCAAGACAGCCGTCCTGCCGCTCCGGGCGCCGACCAGGCTGCCCAGGCAAATCGCCCCGACGTTGCGCCCGAGCGCGTGACCGTGGTCGGCTCCTACATTCCGACCGCCGAGGGTGAAGGCCCGCTTCCGGTTTCCACTTACACGAGTGATGATTTGCGCAAGCTCACCGGTGGCACCGCTCCGATCGAAGCGCTCCGCCAGTTGCCCTCCTTCGTCGGCGACGCTCTCTCGGAGAACAGCTCGAACGGCCAGGAAGGCGGCCAGGATGGGACGGGTGCCATCAATCTGCGAGGGCTTGGCATCCAGAATACCCTCGTCCTCATTAATGGTCGCCGCGCCAGCCGCACGGCCGGCCTGGGTTTGGCGGACATTAATGCCATTCCGATTGGCGCCATTGAGCGGGTTGAAATCCTCAAGGACGGCGCTTCGGCCACGTACGGCTCCGATGCGGTTGCGGGTGTCGCCAACTTCATCTTGAAGCAAACCTTCGAAGGCGCCGAGGTAAACTTCCTCTACGGCAACACCACGAATAACGACGCGGACGTTCGCCAGGCCTACGTCATCTCGGGCTTCAAAACGGACAAATTCGACGTTCTCGTTAACGCGAATTACTACAATCGCGAAGCCCTCTTCAAGCGGGATCGCTTTTTGTCCTCGCTCCTCGACCGCCGCTCCTTGGGCGGCAACGTCAGCGGCGGCAGCAGCAACTATCCGGGTCGCGTTGACAGCAACACGCTGGGGTTGCTGGTCCTCAACGGGGGCCAGGCTTCCAACGTGGTCCCGACAAGCCCTGCTGACTACCGCACCTATTATAGCGGGGTCAATCCTGCCACTGGCACGACTGATCAGTTGAATGTCAATCCGTTTACGCCGGTCAGTCCGGCGGACGAACGATTCTCTTACTACGGCGCGTTTGACATCAACATCGTGCCTAACGTCGTCACGCTCTACGGCAATGCGATCATCAGCAGTCAACGTTTCTACAATTCCCTCGCCCCCTCGCCATTGGTGATCGGAGAAGCGTCCACCAGTCCGTACGATCCTTTGTATGATCCGGCCACCGGCACGTCCGACCTCGCAGATGCGAGGTACCGCACTTACGAACTCGGCAACCGCCAGAACTTCTACGACAAGAAGTTCTATCATTTCATCGCTGGCTTGAAGGGTGATGTGCCGCTTCCGGGTGACTTCCTGAAGTCTCTCAGCTACGACGCGGGCGTCGTGCACGACGAAGAGAAGGAAATCAACTCGAATGCGGGCGGCGTCACGGCTTCCAAGCTGGACATCGATCTCGCGGACGGCGCTTTCAATCCGTTCATCGGGCAAGCGGCTCCGAATGCGGGAACGGCTCTAATCACTCACGGCCCAGGCGCGGGCACGCTGGGGGCGTATAACAACGCGGCGGCGTTGCAGCGCGACACCTATTCGGCCGAGTCCGTGTTCTTCGACAAGGAAAACCTCGTCGAGGGCCACATCAACGGCACCTTCTTCCCTGAGGCTCCTCAGGGCGGCGTGAGCATTGCGCTGGGCGGTGAGTATCGCGAAGACTTCACCTCGGTCGAGCCTGACCCGATCCTGGTCGCCGGTGATAACTTCGGTGAGTTCAACGCGCTGCAGGGCTACCACGTTCAGCAGTACGTCTCTTCGGTCTTCGGCGAAATTAACATCCCGATCGTGGCGCCTGCCATGAAGGTTCCCGGCGTCTACAACCTGGCATTCACGGTGGCAGGTCGCTACCAGAAGTTCGAGCTCGGCGGCACTAATCCGGTGACCCTCAAGCAATCTTCGCCAACGTTCGAGACCTCGAATCCGAAGTATGCGCTCCGCTACCAGCCGATCCCAGACATCACGGTTCGTGCGTCGTACAGCACCTCGTTCCGCGCCCCTGGCTTGGCTGATTTGTTCCAGACGGCGGCCACCGACTTTGCCACGATTGCTGATCCCGTTACGGGCCTCACCAATCAGGTGCAAAACGGCGATGTACAGAGCGGCAACCCCGATCTGCAGCCGGAAAAAACTGATGCGTACACGGCTGGCCTGGTTCTGTCCCCGCGCTTCATCCCTGGATTCACGGTCACGGCGGATTACTACCAGCTCAATCAGAGCAACGTCATCATCAGTGGTTCTGATTCCGCGCAGTTCCGCGTCAATCAGAACTTCTTCGGCGGTGGCCCGGGCAACCCCAATGCTCCGTTTGCGGCTGACATCGTGCGTGATCCGGCCAGCGGCCTGATCAACAGCGTGCTGGAGACTCCGCTCAATGCGGCGCGGGTCGGAGTGGAAGGCCTGGATATCTCGGCATTTTACGAGATCGACCTGAAGACCTACGGCAAGATCAACCTGAACCTCGGGTACAACCACCTATTCCGCTACAACGCGGCGGTGAGCCCGACGAGCGGATTCGAGAACTTCACGGGGAACTTCTCGACTGATCCTCTCACGCCGGGCAGCTTGCCGGTAAATAAGGGTCTGTTCACGATTGAGTATCAGTACAAGGGCATCGACCTCGTCAACACGATCAACTACATCGGTGATTACGTCGACAACCCGACGTTCGTCAACGGAAGCACACTGATCACGAACGCGGCGGGCGGGGCGATTGATCCAGCCAACCCCTCCTACACCAAGAACCGCCGTGTGAGCGAATACGTGACTTGGGATGCGCAGTTGAGCTACACGTTTGCCTCGCCCGACGAGGTGAAGGCGCCGACCCCTGCGGGCAAGGACGGCAAGGACTTCAAGGCCACGGCCAAGGAGACCCCCGCGCCCACGGTGCCGGCCAAGTGGTACCAGAAGCTGCTCGGCGGCACCCGCCTCACGGTGGGTTGCAACGACATCCTGGATACGCCTCCTCCGTTTGCGGCCGGTTCGACCGAGTCGAGCTACGACGAGTCGCTCTACAACATTCGTAATCGGTTCTACTACGTGAGCATCGACAAGAAGTTCTAAGTCGAGCCTCGCGGAAATCATCAGCAAGGGCCGGACGGGAAACTGTCCGGCCTTTTGCGCGAAGCGCAGGTGGATCGTGCTCTCCGAGCGCGATGGCAAACCGTCAGCGGCGCAGCCGCTCTCAATGGGAAGCGGTGATGTCTCTCGCAGTAAGAGTTGTCTCATCCCAGATCTATGACCTCGGGCCCTTTGTCTTCCCCTCTGCGTCTCCGCGCCTCTGCGTGAGACATACCGGAACTCCCGATGAACGATAGACGCTGTATGCCAGTCGAAAAGGTCTTCCTTCTTGATCTCACGCAGAGGCGCGGAGACGCAGAGGGAAAGACAGAATACCTACCAGCCCAGAGGCGATATGATCAAAGGGCCGCCGATGCTCGCATCTATCGCGCTTAGAGGTCGATTGGATAACGGGGGAAGGGGTCACACGGGCGGCGGCGATGTGGTATGTTTGGAATGCATGAAAACGAAACTGTCTCTCTATGCGGTGATAGGCGCCTGCGCTCTCTGTTTTGGAATGCCGTTGTCTGGACGAGCGGACGATCGGGTCACCAAGACAAAGAAGGCTAAACAGTCTGAAAAGCAGGACCTTGCCCGGCAGAAACAAGAGCGAACGAAGGCTTCGCAGACCTACCAGGGCGAGCAACGAACCCGGATTGTAAAACGCGGGACGGTCACCGGTTCGTACATCCCGCAGACTTACGAGAAGAACGGCCCATCCGTGAACACCCGGCAGCCGGTTTCGGTGTACGACCGGCGGGATTTGGAGAAGAACGGATACTACAGCATCGGGTCGTCGCTGAAGCGGGTTGACCCGAGCATTACGGTGTCGGGCACGCCGTGAGGCGATGAGTGACGATAGCAGCGGCACGCTGCTCACTTTTCTCTTCGAGAGCGGCTGCGCCGCTGTGGGTTTGCCATCGCGCTCGGAGAGCGCGATCCACCGATGTCAGGAGATCAGCTCGCGCAGAACGTACGGCAGGATTCCGCCGTGACGGTAGTAGTCGACTTCGATCGCGGTATCAATGCGGGAACGCAATGATACCTCCGCATGCGTTCCGTCGGCGCGATGGATGACCAGAGTTACCATCTGTCCGGGATACACGCTCTCCGACAGGCCCAACAAATCGAAGGTCTCGGAGCCGTCGAGACCCACCGTTTGCGCCGAAGCGCCTTCCAGGAACTGCAGCGGCAGCACCCCCATGCCGACCAGGTTCGAGCGATGAATGCGCTCGAAGCTCGCCGCCACCACCGCTCGAACCCCCAATAGACGCGTCCCCTTCGCCGCCCAATCGCGGCTGGAACCCGTGCCGTATTCCTGCCCGGCGAAGATGATCAACGGGACGCCTTCCTGCTGGTAGGTCACGCTCGCGTTGAAAATCGGCATGGTGACGCCGTCCGGATAATGCTTGGTGATCCCGCCCTCCGTCCCGGGAACCATCAGGTTCTTGATCCGCACGTTTGCAAACGTCCCTCGCGTCATCACCCGGTCGTTCCCGCGGCGGCTGCCGTAGCTGTTGAAGTCCAGGGCGTCGACGCCGCGGGCGATGAGGTACTGGCCCGCCGGTGAGCTGGCCTTGATCGCGCCCGCCGGCGAGATATGGTCGGTCGTCACCGAGTCGCCGAAGATGCCCAGAGGCCGCGCGCCCTTGATCTCGGCGACCGGGGCCGGCTCCATCGCGAAATTCAGGAAGAACGGCGGCTCCTGGATGTAATCGCTCGCTTCATCCCACGCGTACGCGTCGCCGGGGGTTGACGGGATTTCGTTCCATTTCGGGTTCTGCTCCGAGAAGTTGGTGTACAACGCCCGGAAGATCTCCGGCTTGAGCGACGCCGCCAACGTGTCGCGAATCTCCCCGAGCGTCGGCCACACGTCGCGCAGGTACACGGGCGCGCCTTTGTCGTCGACGCCCATCGGATCTTTGGAAAGGTCAACATCCACCCGGCCGGTCAGCGCAAACGCCACCACCAACGGCGGCGACATGAGGAAGTTCGCCTTGATGTTCTGGTGCACGCGCGCTTCGAAATTGCGATTGCCGCTCAGCACGGATGCCGCCACCAGATCGTGATCGATAATGGCCTCTTCGATCTTGGGATGCAGCGGGCCAGAGTTGCCGATGCACGTCGTGCAGCCGTAGCCGACGATCTGAAAGCCGAGCTGGTCCAGGTACGGCTGCAACCCGCTCTTGGCCAGATAATCGGTTACCACGCGCGAGCCCGGCGCGAGCGAAGTCTTCACCGCGGGATCGACGCGCATGCCGCGTTCGACCGCCTTTTTGGCAAGCAAACCAGCCGCGAGCATCACGCTCGGGTTGGACGTGTTCGTGCAACTCGTGATGCTCGCAATCAGCACGCTGCCGTGACCGACCTGCGTATCGCCCTGGGTAAACTCCGGCTCCGGCGCGGCGTCCAGCAGGTCGGCGGGCGTAGCCGTGGGACGGTTGGTGATCATCTCGGAGTGGCCGACCGTCTCGCCCAATTGCTCAAGGCCATTGGCGACCATGCCCGCGCCGGTGTCCGTCGGCGCGGCGCTGCTGGCGGGGATCAGGTCGGCGTCGCCCACTTTGGCGTGCGCTTCGAGGTGGACGGGAAAACGTTCCTTGAGGCTCTCGACGGTCTTGCCGTACCCGCCCTCAGGGGCGGATTTCGCCATGAGCGCGCGGAAGGCATCGCCGAGCTCGGGGAGGTTGATGCGATCCTGCGGGCGCTTCGGGCCGGCGACGGCGGGCTGCACCTCGTCGAGCGCCAGTTCCAGGTCCACGCTGTAGTCGATCTCGCCGCGGCCCGGCATGCCGAACATGCCTTGCGCGCGGAAGTACGCCTCGAAGGCGTTGCACTGATCCTCGGTGCGTCCCGTGGCGCGCAGGTAGTTCACGCTCTCGGCGTCCACGGGGAAGAAGCCCATGGTGGCGCCGTACTCCGGGGCCATGTTGGCGATGGTGGCGCGATCGGGGAGCGGCAGCGACGCCGCGCCCTCGCCGTAGAATTCCACGAACTTGCCCACCACCTTGCGCGCCCGGAGCATTTGCGTGACGTGCAGCGCGAGATCGGTGGCCGTGACGCCTTCCCGCAGCGCCCCGCTCAGGTGAACGCCAACGACTTCCGGCGTGAGAAAATACACCGGCTGCCCGAGCATGCCCGCCTCCGCCTCGATGCCGCCGACGCCCCAGCCGACGATGCCGAGCCCGTTGATCATGGTCGTGTGCGAGTCGGTGCCCACGAGCGTGTCGGGGTAATACAACCGCGCGCCATCGGCCTCCCGGGAGAGCACGCCTTGGGCGAGATGCTCGAGGTTGACCTGATGGACGATGCCGATGCCCGGCGGCACGACCCCGAACGTCTTGAACGCCTGCTGCCCCCATTTGAGGAACTCGTAACGCTCGCGGTTGCGGGCGAACTCCATGTCCATGTTGAGCCGCAGGGCGTCGACCGACCCGGCGAAATCCACCTGCACGGAGTGGTCGACCACGAGGTCGACGGGCACGAGCGGTTCGATGATCTTTGGGTCGCTCCCGAGGCGGGCGACGGCCGCGCGCATGGCGGCGAGATCCACGAGCAGCGGCACCCCGGTGAAATCCTGCAGGACGATGCGCGCGACGACAAAAGGAATCTCCTCGTTGAGCGGCGTCTTCGCGTTCCAGTTGGCGAGGTTGCGCACGTCCTGTTCGCTGACCTTTTTGCCGTCGCAATTGCGGAGCACGCTCTCGAGCACGATGCGGATGGAGTGCGGCAGGCGGGAGATCGGTCCGACGCCCGAGGCTTCCAGGGCGGGCAGGCTGTGGAACGCGCCGGTCTGGCCGTTCCCGAGATCGAAGGTCTGGAGACTCTGGAAGGGATTGGACATAAGCAAGGGGGATTAAAGTGGCGAGTTTTGCCGGCGATTGCAACCCTGGCAGGAGGGGCAAGAGCAAACGCCGGAATTTTGCCTTTTGCTCCTTTGCGTCCTTTGCGCGAGGACCTCTTTCAGCTTCCTCTTAGGCAGAGGCGCGCGCAGGACCCCAGACGAAGAAGGGCCTCGCGCAAAGATCGCAAAGCCGCAAAGGGGTGTAGATGCCAGGGAAAGGCACTCGTCGTCGTATTTGCATGAATGTGAAAGAAATGTATTGACATGCGAACGTCCTGTGGTAAGATGCGGGATAGGACTTAGCCTTTGGCTAAGACTCGTTCTTTGACAATTTAGCCTTTCGTCACTTGCGTCAACGGTATGGGCAGCGCGCAATGATGCGCATCATGCGCACTCTTTTTTTTGCGGATCGAGCAAGCCAATCTGCCGCTACAACTGGACGGATTTGTCCACCGCGTCTAGCAAGTCCGTAGCCTGGAACGGCTTGACGATATATGCGGTGGCGCCGAGACCCAGCAGACGTTCCTGACTTTGGCTGGTGGCGTCCGCGCTGAGCACAAGCACCGGGATCGTTCGCGTGCGGGGGTCGGCGCGCAATTGGGTCAACACTTGGTCACCAGGCATCCCCGGCATCTGGAGATCG
>CAXUAZ010000103.1:0-214 GCA_964249195.1 uncultured Chthoniobacterales bacterium | reverse complement strand
TGGAGATCGAGCAGGATGATGTCCGGCGTTTCCCGGCGCGCCATTTCCAGGCCGGTCGGACCGTCCGGGGCCGACAGAAACCGCCAGTGCGGCCGGAGGCTTGAAAAGAGCATTTCCGCCACCTGGATGTTGGCGAGGTTATCTTCGATATAGAGCAACGTGACGGCGGACGATTCGCCGCGGGGTTGAGGAAGAGGACTGGTGGAGGGGGCGG
>CAXUAZ010000102.1:0-13828 GCA_964249195.1 uncultured Chthoniobacterales bacterium | reverse complement strand
ATTACGTGGAGCTGCGCGACGCGGAGGATCTGGAGGCGATCGGGACGTGGGGCGGGGGCGATGCCGTGCTCGCGGCGGCGGTGTTTTTTGGCGGGACGCGATTGATCGATCATTGCATGCTCAAGCGTTGACGAGGAGAGATGCAGGCGCACTACGACCATCTTTGGGCTGAATCGCAGACGGCGCTTGGAAGCGGCGAGGTGCAGGTCGATCCGCTCCTGTTAGATAAGAGCAAGGATCTCCGGCGCAATATTATTACCGCCCGGACGAGCTGCACGTCACCGTGCTCTCGATCGTTTCCGGCTCCCCGGATTGGGAGCGGAAGCTGGAACGTCTGGATGAATACGAAAGGCTGATCCGCGAGGTGCTTGGGCGCCAGCGGTCGTTTCGCCTGGAATTCCGCGGGGTGACGGCGTCGCCGGGCGGCGTGATGGTGCAGGGTTTTCCCGAAGGCGACGCGCTGGCGGGCATGCGCGACGGGCTGCGCGAGGCGTTTGCGCGGGCGGGGTTCGGCGGGTTGCTGGATCAGCGTTACCGGATCCGCGCTGCGCACATGACGGCCATGCGGTTTCGCGCGGCGCGGGACGATTGGGCCCGGCTCGGGGCGGAGTTGCAGCGCAGCCGGGATGTTCCCTTCGGCGCGATGGAGGCGGAGCGGATGGAGTTGATCTTCGGCGACTGGTACGCGTCGGCAGAGGCGGTGCGCACATTGCGAGAATACCCATTGATGTCTCGCGAGGCGACCGGTTGAATGGCGGTGGTGTCTGACCCGCTCGCCGCCTTGACCGCCGCCCTGGCGCCCGGGGGGGAGTTGTCGCCGGCGCAGATCGAGTCGGCGGTGGAGGCGCTCGTGCAGGACCGGGAACCGGATGCGGCGAAGGCCGATTTCCTGCGCGCACTGCGCAGGAAGGGAGAGACGGCGCGCGAGATCGCGGGGTTCGCGCAGGCGATGTTGCGGCGGGCGGTCAATCCGGAGATCGATCCGGCGCGCGCGCCGGGGCCGCTGCTGGATGTCTGCGGGACGGGCGGGGATCGGCTGGAGATGTTCAACGTTTCGACAACAGCCAGCTTTGTCCTCGCGGCGGGGGGCGCGGCGGTGGTCAAGCACGGCAATCGCGCGATCACCTCGCGCAGCGGCGGCGCCGACGTGCTCGAAGCGCTCGGCGTGCGCATCGAACTGCCGCCGGCGGCACTGCGGCGGTGCGTGGAGGAGGTGGGAATCGGGTTCCTTTTCGCGCCGAACTATCATCCGGCGTTTCGGAGCATCGCGCCGGTGCGGCGGGTGTTGGCGGCGGAAGGAACGAGCACGATTTTCAATTTGCTGGGGCCGCTGTTGAATCCGGCGCGCCCGGAGCATCAGCTCGTGGGGGTTTTTTCGGCGGCGTGGACGGGGGCGTTCGCGGAAGT
The DNA here is from genome assembly GCA_964249195.1 of uncultured Chthoniobacterales bacterium. Taxonomy (GTDB): domain Bacteria; phylum Verrucomicrobiota; class Verrucomicrobiia; order Chthoniobacterales; family SZAS-18; genus CAXUAZ01. The sequence continues at coordinate 12,421 of CAXUAZ010000102.1, read as the reverse complement.
GTTCCGGGAGTTGGGGCGGCGCCGCGCGTGGGCGGTGCATGGCGCGGGAGGGATGGACGAGCTTTCGCTCTTGGGGGTGTCGCAGGTGAGCCGCTGGGAGGATGGCGCGTTGAGCTGCGGGACGATCGCGCCGGGCGACGCGGGGTTGGCCGAGATCGGGTCGCTCGAGGAACTGCGCGGCGGAGATGCAGCGGAGAACGGGCGGTTGCTGGTGGGGATTCTGAGCGGGGAGATTGGCGGCGCGCGAAGAGATGTGGTGTTGCTCAACGCGGCGGCGGGGTTCGTGGTGGCGGGCTTGGCGGAGGATCTCGGCGAGGGAGTCGAGCGGGCAAAGGGGGTGATCGATAGGGGGGACGCACGGCGAAAGTTGCTCGCGTTGCGTGAATTCACTGGGCGCGCTGATGCCTCTCGATGAAACATGACCGCCATGCCTCCGGTTTACCATCGCCTGCAAACGGGCCCGGCCTTGCGGCTGATCGCACAAAGCGGGGAACTGTGGGGTCAGCCCGCGCAAAATATTTTTAGGAGCGACATCCCCAAGGTTAAGGCGTATCTTGGCCCGTTGCCCGAAGGCGCTTCGGGGGTGGAGTTTACCGCCGACGTTGCGCCGGATCCTGGCTCCGTGCCGGGTAAACCGACCTGGAGCGGACCCCGCCCCGGCGTCGAGGTGGAAGGCGATTTCGCTCGGATCAAGATCACCATTCTCAAAATTGTTCCCCCGCCCGAGCCATGAACGAAACCTACCGCCAGATTTCGCTCGATGAGATTCGGCCCGGCCTTGATCGTCCCGTGGCGGTGTTGCGCGGCGAGCCAGCCGAGTTGGAAAAAAGCCTCGCGCTGCATTTTACCCGCACGCGGGATGACCTTGATTATCTGCATGCCGCAGTGTTCCAGACCAGCGCTGGAAAACAATTTGCGCTCACCCGGCACGAGGGGGCTCCCGAACCCGGAGTGACCCTCGTTGCCAACGAAAATGCGCTTTCGCTCTCAGAGGAGTTGCACACCGCTCTCTCTACGTTAGGCATTGGCGCCGCCGATCTCACCTGGGTGCATCCCGATATTTCTCCTATGACCTCTGACACGCCGCTCCGCTTTGAAGATTTTCAACTTTCCGATGACGTCCAACAGGCGATCAAAGCCGCCGGGTACAACGAGCCGACTCCCATCCAGGAGCAGACCATCCCGCTCATCCTGGAGGGCAAGGATATCATCGGCTCAGCCCAGACGGGCACGGGTAAAACGGCCGCGTTCGCCCTGCCGCTCCTGACCCGCCTCAACAAGGCGGGCGGCACGCGCGCGCTCATCATCGAGCCGACGCGCGAACTGGCGCTGCAGGTCGAGGCGGCGTTTCGGACGTTCGCGCGGTTTAGTCCGCTGCGAGTCGGCGTGATGTACGGCGGCGTCGGCTACGGCAAACAGGCGGAGTTGCTCGAAAAAGGCATGGACATCTGGGTCGTGACGCCGGGCCGCGCGTTGGATTACCTGGAGCGCGGGACGTTGAGTTTCAAGGATCTGGAAATCGTTGTGCTCGACGAGGCCGATCGCCTGCTGGACATGGGATTCCTGCCGGACATCCGCCGGATGCTCGAGCAGTGCCCGAAGAATCGGCAGACGCTGCTGTTTTCCGCGACGATCCCGCCGGAGATCGAGGGGCTGGTCAAATGGGCGATGAAGGACCCGGTGACGATCTCCATCGGCATGCGGCGTTCGCCGGCCGAGACGGTGACGCACGCGCTGTACCCGGTCGCGAGCGCGCAGAAGTTTGACCTGCTCCACGCGATGCTGGAGCAGTCGAAGTATGAGAGCGTGATCGTCTTTACCCGCATGAAGAGCGGGGCGGATCAGGTCGCGGCGCGGCTGTTGGGCGAGGGGCACAAGGTGGCGGCGCTGCATTCGGATCGCAACCAGAGCGAACGCGAGGAAGCGCTCGCCGGTTTCCGCGAGGGGCGTTACGAGGTGCTGGTTGCCACCGACATTGCCTCCCGCGGGCTCGACATCGCGGGGGTGACGCACGTGATCAATTTTGACGTGCCTCAGCACCCCGAGGACTATGTGCACCGCATCGGGCGCACCGGCCGCGCGAAGACGGAAGGCGACGCGATGACGATTTTCACCGCGGAAGACGTGCAGCACGTGCAGGCGATCGAGCGTTTCATCGAGCGGCCGATCGACCGCGTGAAGCTGCCGGATTTTAAGTATCTGTATACCGCTTTGTTTGAGCTGAAGGCGGGCGCTAGCCTGGAGAAGATCCGGGTATCAGGGGGCCGGTCGGGCTCGGGGTATAGTTATTCGAGCGGCAATCGCAAGCGGAGGTAAGGTTCAAGCAATTCTGGGACCTTAATCGTCGCCTTTTAGAAGCTCGTTTTCGCGTAGAAAATCTTCCAGTTCGTCCGTGTCGAAATCGGCTAGCAGCAAGCCGTCTTTGACCAACAAAGTCGGCGTGTAACTCTGGCCGGAGATCTTCTTCATCTCGGCAAATTCCGCCGGCTCACGCAACACATCGACCTGCTCGAAATCGTATCCGCCGTCGCGTAGGTAGGTCACCGCTTCCACGCACCACGGGCAGCGGGTTTTTACGTAGAGTGTCCAGGGTTCGCCTTCGGTCATGGCGGAGGGTAGCGCACTTCACGCCGGTTTTCACGCGGGGTTGTACAGGGCGGCCAACCGCGGGGCGACCGCCTCGTTGGCCACGGCTTCGCGGGCGCGAAGCTGCGCGTCGATGCAGGCTTGGGCGTGCGAGACATCGTCAGTGAGCAGGGTTGCGGCGATTTCGAGGAGTTCGGCCGGGGTTTTGCCGGTCTGCGGCGCGAAGGCCAACTGTTCGATGGCGCCGTCGCCGCCGACGCACGGGATCCGGCACAGGAGCGCGTCGCCGGCGACCTGCCCGGGCACGCCGCTGCGGTCGAGTTGGAAGACGATCTTGTGCCGCGCCATTTCGCGCAGGTAGTCTGGATAGGGAAGGCGGGTGCTTAGAATGCGCCGCTTCTCGTCGCCGAAGCCGAGCGCGGCGAGCATTTTCGCGCCGTGGCGGCCGTCCATGTTAAAGACGGTGACGGGTTCGCCGGTGCGGCGATGAAGCTCGCGGGCAGCGACAACCGCGGCGAGGTGCTGGCGCGAGGGCGTGTCGAACTCGCGCGTGCCGATGAAAATCCCGCGGCGATTCGGCGCCTCGAAGTTCCATCTGGGGTCGTTCAACGGATAAGGCGTCGGGATAAACGCAGCCGGTTTGCCAAACCCGCCCAGGAACGCCGCCAGCCACGGCGCGGGCGCGAGGCAGCCATCCGCCAGCGCGATGATTTCCGAAAGTTCGACGAGGCGCGCGGGATGGCAGAGGCGTTCGGCCAATTGGGTAGCGCCAGCTTCTTTGAAGGTCACCATCACGGTGCGCCCGGCGGCCTTGAGCCGTTGCAATGCGCGCCGGCTCGCGCGCAGATCGCGTCGTAGCAGGAGCAACACGGGCCGTTCGGTGCGCAGCGCCGTATCAACGCTCGCGTGAAAGGATCCCTGCGTGCACGCTGCGTACCCGTGAAAATTAACCGGTGGATGACCGCGGACGTCCGGTTCCCCCGCGCCGTCGGCAAAATCCTGCTCCGGGTCGCGCCCGTCGGCATTGAGGACAGCCAGTCGAAACGGATCGTTCACCGGCGTTGGGCGTCGTCATCATCCGACCGGCGAGTGCGCCAGCAGAAGATGCCACCCGCCACCGCCATGCCGATCAATCCGCAATCGAGCACGTGCGTTTGCAGTTGATTCGGGGTAGCCGAAACGGGCGCAGGTTTGCGCCGAACGGGGCGCGCGGGCAAATCCGCTGCCGTGGTGGCAATCGCGAGCGGCGCGGTCGGGGCGGCAGCGCCCTTGAACTTGTCGATGGCGGCATCGAGCCGCAATGCGCCCGAGCGATCAGTCTTTAATAAATCCAGACAAGCCTGCGGATCCCCGCCCATCCGGCAATACTGACAACCCGATGCCGAGCAAATGCCTCCCATAAATGCCGCGATTACGGCGATACAACAGAGCAACCTTTGGTTCCAATCTACCACTGCAATATGCTACCTGGCTGAATGCTTCGAGCAAGCAAGTCTTTTTTAACAGGGAAACATTGCGCGTTTCGCTGTAGGCGAGATAGCAGACCTCAAAAACTATTCCTCCGTGTCCTCCGTGCGAATCTAATCGATTGACGCCCTCCGAGCCCAGCGCGTAGATTCCGCCCGCTTCACCTTACCCCATCTTAAAACTCCCGCAGGCGCCCTGATCCGCCTACGCCGGGAATGCCCCTGCCGACATTGGCGAATGGCATCCCCGGCGCAGGCTTTTGTTCTCTATGGAAGATCAACTTTCTTACGTGCTCGTCACCCCGCACACCATCCGCAAGTCGCGGACCGGTCCCATCCTTTCGCGCCTGCTCTCCCGCAGCGGACTCGATCTGGTTGGCGCACGCATGTTTGCCCCCTCCCAGGCGCTCGCGGAGGCCTACGCCAAAACCGCGGTGGATGAAGAAGACCCCAATCCCCGCCATCGCGCCACCCAACAGTTGATCCGCGAGTACGTCCTCAAAAGCCTCGCGCCCGGCCCGGACGGCGCCCGCAGCCGATGTTTGCTCCTGGTCTTCAAAGGGCAGGACGCCGTCGCGCGGCTCATGAACACCGTTGGCCACATCGTCCACGAGCGCACCAGCGCCGAGACGATCCGCGACACCTACGGCGACTACATTGCGGACGCCGACGGCAAAGTGACCTACTTCGAGCCCGCCGTGCTCGCCGCACCCAACGAGGCGGCCGTCCGTCGCGATCTCGAGCTTTGGACGAAATTCTCCGACACCGACGGCGGCTTGCTCGAAGACGTCATTCCGTTCCCGGCCGAGGCGCAGGTGGAAAAAACGCTCGTCCTGATCAAGCCCGACAATTTCCGTTTCCCCAACGCCCGCCCCGGCGGCGTGATCGATCTATTTTCGCGCACCGGCCTGGCGATCATCAACTTCAAGGTGCTGCGCATGAGCGTGGCGCAGGCCGAGGAATTTTACGGGCCGGTGCTGGAGTTCCTCAAGGAGAAGCTCAAGGAAACGAGCGGCAAGCAAGCCCGCATGGCCATCGAGGAGACGCTCGGGTTTCCCCTCTCCGCCGCGGTGGAGAGCCAGCTCGGCGAGATCCTCGGGCCGCTCAACGGCCGCAATAACTGGGAGACCATCGTCCAATTCATGAGCGGGCATCGGCCCGACGAGTGCGCGACCGAGGCGGAGCGGCAGGCGCCCGGCACCAAGAAGTGCCTCGCCATCGTTTACCAGGGCGTGGACGCCGTCCGCAAGATCCGCGAGGTGCTCGGGCCGACCGATCCGCTCAAGGCGCCGCCGGGTTCGATCCGCAAGGAATTCGGCGAGACGATTATGATCAACGCCGCCCATGCGAGCGACTCCAAGGAGAACGCGGCGCGCGAGATGGGGATCATCCGCATTTCGGAAAACGATTTCCCCGCCTTGATTGGTGAGGCGTATGGCATTAGCTAGTGCTCCCTCGTTTGGCCGGACCCGGCCGGACGCGACCTTCAACCTTTCTCTCCGCCCCAATACCCCGACTCCTAATGGAACTATCCGAGCGCGCCACCAGCCTGACCCCTTCTTTGACGTTGTCGATCGACAGCAAGGCCAAGTCCATGCTGGCCAATGGCCAGGACGTCTGCAGTTTCGTCGCGGGCGAGCCGGACTTCGACACGCCGGAGCCGATCAAGGCGGCGGCGATCGCGGCGTTGCAGGCGGGGTTCACCAAATACACCCCGAGCAGCGGGCTGCCCGAGTTGCGCCAGGCGATCAGCGAGAAGTTCAAGACAGACAATAATCTCGATTATAAGCCGGGGCAGATCATCGTCAGCAACGGCGCGAAGCATTCGTGTCTGAACGCGATCCTGGCGACCTGTCAGCCGGGCGATGAAGTGCTCATCCCCTCGCCGTACTGGCTCAGCTACCCGGAGATGGTGCGCATTGCCGGGGCGGAGCCGGTGTTCGTCCAGACGACCGAGGACAACAAGTGGAAGATGACGGCCGAAGACTTCGAAAACGCGATGAGTCCGCGCACGAAGATGGTCATTATCAATAGCCCCGGCAACCCGACCGGCGCCGTCTACACGCGGGAAGAGCTCCAGGCGATCGCCGACGTGGCCGCCGAGGAGGAAATCCTGATCCTGAGCGACGAGATTTACGAGAAGCTGATCTACGACGAAACCGCGCACGTGAGCATCGGCTCGCTGTCGGGGGCGAAGGAGTTGACGATCACGGTGAACGGGTTCAGCAAGGCGTACGCGATGACGGGCTGGCGCTTGGGTTACCTCGGCGCGCCGGAGAAGATTGCCAATGCGATCGATTCGATCCAGAGCCACAGCACGTCCAACGCGTGTTCGTTTGCGCAGAAGGGCGCGATTGCCGCGCTCAAAGGCGACCAGACGGCGGTAAGCGACATGCGCGACGAGTTCAGCGTGCGCCGCGATTACATGTACGACCGGCTGGCAAAGATGCCGAACATCACGGCGGTGAAGCCGCTGGGCGCGTTTTACATGTTGGTGAACATCGGCCGGCTAGGGCTGACGTCGACGAATTTCAGCGACCGGCTGTTGAGCAAGGCGAGCGTGGCGGTGGTGCCGGGGATCGCGTTCGGCGACGACAAGACGATCCGCCTGAGCTACGCGACGAGCCTGGACGTGCTCAAGCGCGGCTTGGATCGCTTCGAGGATTTCTGCCGCAGCGTGTAAACTGCGCGAAGGCGTCCTCCAATCTCAGGCAGCAATTGTTCTCCGCGCTGTTGGCGGTTACGGTTGATCCCGGGACAGTGACAGGGTGCACGCGGAGAGGACAAATTTAGCTTTCTAGTGGTTGTTTGTGCAAGAATGGTGCACAGGTGAGATTTGTTTTGAGACTTTAAAAGTTCATTTCACGAGATGACTGCCATCGATCAGCCCTCACTCCCGACTGTCCGCGAGGTTATTCCGGCCGGTTGGTTGCGACCCATCAAGGAGGAGAAAACTCCCTTCCAGGCGGCGAAGGAACACTTCGCCAATTGGAACCGCATTCTCGCCGAATTCGAAAAGCTTTGGGAAACGCACGTCTATCATAACGGGAATTTCTCAGAGATCGACGCTCGCCAGCACCGAGGTTCTTTGTACAGCCTCCTCGCTCAGGGGGAGGTGCTTGGAGTGGAGCTTATCACCTTGAATGTCCCGAAGGAAACAGAGAGCTATTTGTCCTTTTTAGATGGGCAGTTGGAGCGCTTAAAGGCGATCCTTTTTGAATGGTACGGACCTGTCGATGCTTCGGTGGGAATTCCTGCTGACTTCGCAATTGGAATGCGGGAATTGGCTGAAGGAAAAATCTTCGATTTAGGCGAAGTGTTAAATGAGCCGCCTTCCCTTTTCCCAGAAGATGTACCAGTTCAAAGCAACTGAAACATTCTGGAAAAGGTTTTACGCCCTCCCACCCGAGGATAAGGAGCGCGTCAGGGAAAAGTATGCCATTTTTAGGGCTGATTCATTCGATAAGCGTCTTGGAGCGCACAAGATAAATAAGCTGACTGCCCGTTATCAAACGGTCGTTTACGGGCTACACATTTCGGGAGACTTGCTCATTACGTTCCTCCTCAAGGGGAACACGATCTTGACTATTTCGCTTGGAACTCACGACGAGTACAAGTGACGCCTTCACCCGAGGGCAGGCCGGCGCCACCGCCCATCCACCAAGGGCGCCAAAAAATGTTGCCGCGGGGGTAAATCCCCTCTAGCTTCGCGGCGTCCAGTGTAACCAGATGGGTATAAATGGAGGGCTGCCCTTGACGGGTTCACACTCTCGGCGAAGCGCGGTTAGCTCAGTGGTAGAGCATTACCTTGACACGGTAGGGGCCACAGGTTCGAACCCTGTACCGCGCAGTCGGTAATTCCCCCAAGCGCGGCGCCTCGCCGAGCAGAGAACCACTTCGTTGCCGGAGCATCAACCCACGGGTTCATCTTTGTTCGATCTGTGCATACTTTATCCTGTCGCAGGCACGCCAAACGCTTAAGGTGGGGGTTAGGAATGAAGACGTTGATCGCGGATGATGATCCTCTCACCCGCATGCTCCTGCGCTCGGCGCTTGGCACGCTGGGGCTGGACGTGCGCGAAGCCGCCAATGGACGGGAAGCCTGGGAGGCGTGGCAGACCGGGGAATTCCCGCTCATCATTTCCGATTGGATGATGCCCGATCTCGATGGGCTGGAACTCTGCCGCCGCATTCGTTCCGCCGGACGCGCCGAATACACTTATGTCATCCTGCTCACCTCCCGCTCCGGCAAGGAAAGCTGCCTCGAAGGGATGAACGCCGGCGCGGATAATTTCATCACCAAACCCTTCGAGAAGAGCGAGATTGCCGCTCAGGTGCGGGTTGCCCAGCGCATTCTCCGGCTGCACGCGGACCTCCGCGCGTCGAACGCGAGCCTCGAAAGGCGTGTCAAGGAACGAACCGCCGCGCTCGAGGCCGCCCTGGTCGCCAAGGACCATTTTCTAAGCTGCGCGAGCCACGAGTTGCGCACTCCCATGCATCAGGTGCTCGGCTTTGCCCAACTGCTCGAAGTCGACGCGCTCACCGCGTCCCAGGACGACAGCGTTCAGCACATTCTCGCCAGCAGCCGGCACATGCTAGAATTGATCGATCGCATTCTCGCGGCGTCCAGTGCCGAACCGGGCGAACTCACCTTCCTCGAAGAAGCAATGGCCGGGCAAAACATGCGCGGCGTTGCCGCCGCCTAGATTCTATGATGCAAATCAACCCTCCAGGTGGCAAGCGACGGGCCAAGACGCGCCAACCCGATCTCGGCCCGCAACCCTTGCCCAAATCGCGCACCGGCATCCGCGGTCTCGATGAAATCACCGGGGGAGGCCTGCCCACGGGGCGGCCCACCTTGATCTGTGGCGGCGCGGGCTGCGGCAAGACCCTTCTTGCGATGGAATTTCTGATCCGCGGGGCCACGGAATTCGGCGAACCCGGCGTCTTCATGGCGTTCGAGGAAACCGAGCGGGAATTGACCGAGAACGTCAGTTCGCTGGGTTTCGATTTGCCGGCGCTCATCGCTGGCAAGAAGCTCCTCCTGGACCACGTCTTCGTGGATCGCAGCGAGTTCGAGGAAACCGGCGAGTACGATCTCGAAGGGCTGTTCATCCGGCTGGGTTACGCCATCGACACGATCAAGGCCCGGCGGGTCGTGCTCGACACGATCGAGGGGCTTTTTGCCGGTTTGCCCAATCAAGCCGTCGTGCGCGCGGAACTGCGGCGGCTCTTTCGCTGGCTCAAGGAAAAGGGCGTCACCGTCATCATGACGGGCGAGCGCGGCGAAGGGACGCTGACCCGCCACGGGTTGGAAGAGTACGTGTCCGACTGCGTCATCGCGCTCGACCATCGCATCGTCGATCAAGTGACGACCCGCCGCCTCCGGGTGGTCAAATATCGCGGCACGGTGCATGGCACCAACGAGTATCCGTTTCTGATCGAGCCGGATGGCATTTCGATCTGGCCAATCACGGCGGTCCAGCTCGATTCCGTCGTCTCGCACGAGCGCATCTCGACCGGCATCGAGCGGCTCGACACGATGCTCGGCGGCCAGGGATATTATCGCGGCAGCAGCATCCTTCTTTCCGGCTCGGCGGGCACCGGCAAGACGGCGGTGGCGGCGACTTTTGCCGACGCCGCCTGCCGGCGCGGCGAACGGTGCCTTTACGTTTCCTTCGAAGAATCCCCCAGCCAGATCATTCGCGACGTGGGCACGATCGGGCTCGATCTGGAGCCGTGGTTGAAAAAGGGGCTGCTGCGATTGCGCACCTTGCGGCCGTTTCAGCACGGTCTGGAGACGCATCTCGCGCGCAAGGTGCAGGCCGTCACCGAGTTCGCGCCCACCGTGGTCATCATCGATCCGATCTCCGGGTTGGACACCACCGGCACCGCTCTGGAAGTGCAAATGGCGCTGATGCGTTTGCTGGACTGGCTCAAAGACAAGGGGATCACCGTGCTGCTCACCGATCTGAGGACGGGGGGCAACGCGCTCGAACGCACCGATGCGGCGCTCGCTTCGCTCGTGGATACGTGGGTGGTGCTGCGCGATTCTGAGACCAACGGCGAACGCAATCGCGGCTTGCACATCGTCAAGGCGCGTGGCATGGCGCACTCCAATCAAGTGCGTGAATTCACAGTGACGGCCCACGGCATCCAGCTCACCGACGTCTATATCGGCGCCGCCGGCGTGCTGACCGGCTCGGCCCGGGTGGCGGAGGAAGCGCGGGAGCGGGCGGAACACGTGAGTTTCAACGAAGAGGCCGAGCGCCAGCAATTGGCGCTGAACTCCAAACGCGCGGCCCTCGAAGCGCAGATCGCCGCGTTGCGAGCCGAGTTTTCCAGCGAGGAAGCGATCGTCACCCGCCTCGTGAACAAGGACAAGGCCCGCGACGCGGCGGTCGCGCTCGACGAGGCGGAGATGGGCCGCAACCGAAGACGCGATCCCGTCAAGCCCGTCGGGAGCCGGACCGCCAAGGGAGGCAAGCGCTCGTGAATACGCCCACCATCGCCCGCAAGGCAAAGGCCGCCGCGGCGCCCGTTTCCGAGTGGGAGCTTCGGCTCTACGTCGCGGGGCCAACGCCCAAGTCGCTGGTCGCCCTGCGCAACCTCGAGAAAATCTGCGAGGAGCACCTCGCCGGCCGCTACCACATCGAGGTCATCGACCTGATGAAAAACCCGCAGTTGGCGCAGGGCGACCAAATTCTGGCCGTGCCCACCCTCGTGCGGAAGTTGCCCTCGCCCATTCGCAAGCTCATCGGCACGCTCTCCGACGTCGAGAAGGTGCTCGTCGGCCTGGATCTGCGGCCGAAAAGCGAAGGCGGCGGCCCTGTTCTCGAGAAGGGAGGCGCCCATGCCGCCTGAGGTGGTGCTGCGGCTTTACGTCGCCGGCAGCACGCTGCTCTCGAGCCGAGCCATCACCAACCTCAAGGCGATTTGCGAGACGCATCTGAAGGATCGCTACCGCCTGACGGTGGTAGACCTCTACGAGCAAGGGCCGGAGGCCGCGGCCGATCAGATCATCGTGGCCCCCACGCTGGTCCGGGAAAGTCCGCTGCCGGTGCGCCGGGTGGTCGGTGACTTGTCCGACACCGGCCGGGTCCTGGACGCCCTCGACTTACCCGCCTGATGACCGCTCCCATCTCCACTCCGGGCGAGGATGAGGTTGCGGAATTGCGCGCGCGTCTCCTGGAAGCCAACGAGACCCTGCACGCGATCCGCCATGGGGAGGTGGATGCCGTGCTCGCGGCCGGGCCGGAAGGCGACCAGCTCTTTACCCTCAAAGCGGTCGACGATCCCTATCGCGTCCTGATCGAGGAGATGAACGAGGGGGCGGCGACCCTCGCAAGCGACGGCTCGATTCTTTTCTGCAACCGCCGGTTCGCCGAGCTCTTGAAGCGGTCGCGGGAGCAAATCATCGGTTACCCGATCCAGACGTTCGTCGCGCCCGGGGAGGCGGCGGGGCTGGCCGAGTTGCTGGAAGCCGGCCGGTTGCAGGGGAGCGCCCGGGAGGTGACGTTGGGAGCGGGGGACGCCAGCGCGGTCCCGTTGCAACTGGCGCTGGGCCCGCTGCCGCCGGGATCGGGCGCCGCGCTGTGCCTGATCGCCACGGACATCAGCGAGAGCCGCGAAAAGGAGGCGCGCCTGCGGGAGGCGATCGCCGAGGCCGAGCGGGCCAATGCGGCCAAGAGCGACTTCCTGGCGAACATGAGCCACGAGATTCGCACGCCCATGAACGGCATCATCGGCATGACCGGCCTCGCCCTGGAGACGGAGATGGCGCCCGACCAGCGCAAGTACCTCGAGATGGTGGAAATCTCCGCGCACTCGCTGCTCGGCCTGCTCAACGACATCCTCGATTTTTCAAAGATCGAAGCGGGCAAGCTCGAACTCGAGCTGATCGATTTCGAATTGGGAAAATGCCTCCGCGAGGTCGTCGAACCGCTGGGATTGCGCGCGGCGGAAAAGGGGCTGGAGCTCCTCACCGAGATCTCCGCCGAGGTCCCCGACCGCCTCGTCGGCGATCCGGGGCGTTTGCGCCAGATCCTGGTCAACCTGGTCGACAACGCGATCAAGTTCACCGCCAGCGGGTTGATCATTTTGAAGGTGGGGGTGCGGGAGCAAAGCGCCGGCGGCTGTCGCCTCGACTTCTCGGTGAGCGACACGGGCATCGGCATCCCGCGGGAAAAACAGCCCGTGATTTTCGAGGCGTTCGCGCAGGCTGACGGCTCGACCACGCGCACTTACGGCGGGACCGGGCTGGGGCTGGCGATCGCCTCGGACTTGGTCGCCAAGATGGGCGGAGAGATCGGGGTGAAAAGCACGCCGGGCGAGGGATCGACCTTTTCCTTCACCGCGCAGTTTGCGCT